>JBJFHZ010000041.1:0-14563 GCA_051894075.1 Eubacterium sp. | reverse complement strand
TGAATTTGTAAATGCTGTTTTTGGTTGTCATTGTGATGATGTTATCTTCGATTATGTATGTTCCGAAATTTGTTCTTAGGTAACCATCCCTAAGATTGAAATATATGAAGCGTTCGCCTTTTCTTATATCTTTACTTTCTAAAATATACAATTGACCTTCTAAGTAAAGGAAGCACTCACGCCATTTCCAAGCACGATAGCTTTTATCCGATATTTTTTCAACAGAGATAAGCTCTGCGTGTCTATAAAATTCAATAATCTTACACACGATGTTCTCCTATTCTTTCATTAGTTTGAGTGCTAACTTGAAACCTATTTCAAATGCTTGTGCTTCAATCAGTGAGGCGTATTCTGTAAAGCAATCAACATATTTTTCAAACACAACCAAGTCATCATTCTTGAGGGAAGAAGATAGTGTTTCGTGATGCTTTGCAATCAATTCAACTAACTCTTTCTCCTCGTCAGTAATGACCTTATCTTCGTTAGGTCTAATATTTCCGTACCATAGTTCTTGTAGTGTTGTCACAAATAATCAACTCCCTTGCAGTACAAATACATACCACAAAGGAGTTAGAATATCCAGACCAATTTTTAAATTTGCTCAAATCCATCAATATAATCAAGTTAAGGGGGTAAATATTGCATTTTTTGCATTTTTTACCCCCTTAACTCTCAATTTTCGAGACAAATACATAAATCTGTGTTATTTTTCGATAAGGTACAGCACACTTTATCATTTCGAGCAGTTTTATATTCTTTTTGTTAATTTGCTTTACCGGGGCTAGTTAAAATCCTGTGCCTATAAGAGACGTTTTTATCATCATCAGTAACAGATTTATCTTTGCTCGGTTGAACATTCCAATACCATAAATCTTGAAGTGTATTCACAAATAATCAACTCCCTTGCTGTACCACAAGGGAGTTTCATTTTATAGATAAAATTTTTATGTATGCCTATATTAATCAATTGAATTCATGACATTAAGTAAGCTTTGATAATCATCTACTGCCTCATATCTAACCTTACTTGTAGAAACATTGTTAAATAACTTTCTCGCACATTTAATTTTTGCATCTTCAATAGGTCTTAAATCCATTGTTGACATTGAGCCTTTTGTTTCTGCAATAAAATAGATATGCTTAACAGTTCCTTCGTTAAAGGCGATTGCCCAGTCGGGAGAGTAATTACCAACAGGAGTTGGAATATGAAAGCCTTTCGGGAGCTTTGCATAAACACAAACTTCATTGGCAGAATCCAAATCCTGAGCGAATCTTCGTTCAATACTTTGCTCGGCAGAGCCATCAGTAAATACATAATCCTGAATATGTTTTTTCGCTTTGAATGCTTTGTCAAAGCTTTGACTGTTCTTTTCAGAAGTGAAAATATCACTATCATACGAGCCGTCGATTTGATTGTATGTGATATGATCAACAATCATAGTTGCTTTTTGCTCTTTAATCAGTCTAATAACTTTTGCAATAAATTCTTCGGGATTATTTTTGAACATATATAGTTTTTCCTGTTCAATTCCTTTTAGAATTGTTGCAACGGTTGTTCTTGTTAGCTTTGTTCCCTGAGCAATTTTTCCGATTAAATCATACTTAACGCTACTTATTTGTGCGTGGCTTAGCCTTTGTGTTTTAGTTTTAGCAGTTTCAAATGCTGCACCACGTTCCACCTCATATTGATTCATATCTGTTTTTTGGGAGCCAATAGAAGTTGTGTATTGAAGCTCGGAAACGAATAGTTTTGCATTAATGTGTTCTATTGATTTTTTAATAAGCTCATTAGTGTCAAAAGAAACAGCGTACGCATACTTGTGATTGATATAATTCCATAATGTCTGAAATTCTTTCTTATAGAAATTATCATTCAGCGGATTGTCCTTAACCTTAGTTTCGTGAGCATTCGAAATCATTTCGTCAAGAACGCTTTCATCAAATATGCCTTGAATAAGCTTGTGGATACCATCGCCCAACGGAATCAAATCAATAGGAAGTGGTATAAGCTCGTTGTTAGCAGCATCTGCTCTGTATTCATCGGTAACATTATCATCGTCATCAATGTAATCGTTTTTAAGCAGATATTTGTAAATTGCCTTTGCCTGCTTTGTATCAAGAATTGTTTCCTGCTCGCCTACAAGTATTGTTTTGCCCTCGAAGTATTCAATAGTGGCTTTTGATGGTCTGTCATATAGTACGGCTTTGATATCCTTTTGCAAATCTGAAACAAAGGTTTTGTAGCTTTCACTTGCGATAACAGTTAACTTGTTTATATCGTGAACAGTATCACCGCAGGTTTGAACATCCATACGGTTTCCGTCTTGATTAACGCAAAGTCGCAGTCCTCGTCCAACCTCCTGACGCTTTGCGGTATTGCTGTCGGAATGCTTGAGTGTACAAATTTGAAAAACATTAGGATTATCCCATCCCTCACGGAGTGCAGAGTGGGAGAAAATAAATCTTGTTGGCTCGTCAAAGCTTAAAAGCCTTTCCTTGTTTTTCAAAATCAAGTCATACGCTGAAATATCATCCGATAAATCACTGCCACGCTTTACCTTACTGTCAATAGCTTTACCCTTTTTATCAATGCTGAAATATCCTTTATGCACTTCAGAAGCATCACTGCACATTTCTTTAAGATATCTTGTGTAAGGTGTATCGCTTAAAGTAATATACTCATTAAGAATATCCGTATATTCCTGTTCAAACATTACACCGTATTCTCCAAGAAGTTCGTTGCCGTCTTCGTCATACTTCCTGTAATGCTCAACCTTGTCAATGAAAAACAGTGAAAGTGTTTTTATTCCCTTGTTAAATAGAGATTCTTCCTTTTCAAAATGAGATGCAATAGTTTCTCTAATTTGAATACGAATCATATCCTCTTCGGAAACATCACCCACTACATCACCGGTTGATATAACATCACCGTTTAGAAAAGTTACGGTATTGCTTATAGGGTCAATTTCGGAAATTGTATAGCCATCCTTATATTGCTCCATTTCCTGCGAAACATAATATAAATCATCACTAACGCCAAAAATATGCGTTTCTTTTTTTATACCATTTTTACGATTTACCTCAAGTTCAATTCTTGCCATAGGAGGCTTGTTTTTTGAAAGCACAATTTCATCCAAAAACAGATAACTGTCTGTTCCTCTGAAATTCTTAACTTCAAATCCCTTGACCTCAATCTTTTTAACCAAACGCTGATTAAATGCTTCAAGTGCATCAAGAACATACACCATGTTATGCTCTGTTTTGTGCGTTGCAGAGTAGTTAAGACTGAATAACGGATTGAAATTTTTAAGTGCTTTTTGAGTAACCTCTCCGCCCATTTTCTGCGGTTCGTCAAGAATGATAATCGGTCTGTTAGCCTTTATTACATCAATAGGACGGCGTGAAGCAAATTCATCACGCTTTGAATAAATAATACGAGCTTCCTTGCTTTTTCCGTCTTCTTTTAATGATGATGCAAAAGCCTGAGTATTGATTATCATTACATTGATACCCGAGCTGGAAGAAAAATTATCAAGCTGATTAAGGTTAGAGCTGTTGTAAACAAAAAATCTTGCTTTTTTGCCGTAATGCTCCATAAAATGATCGGCTGTTTGCTCAAATGTTTTCTTAACACCCTCACGAATAGCAATGCTTGGCACAACAACAATAAACTTGCTCCAACCGTATTTTTTGTTAAGCTCAAACATTGTCTTGATATATACATAGGTTTTACCTGTGCCGGTTTCCATTTCAATATCAAGACTGCAGGCACCTAAATCCTTAACAAGATTTGAGGATAGTTTAATATTATTTTTGGTTTGGATATTATGTATGTTTTTTAATAGCTGTTCATCAGTCAAATTCACTAATTCATTCTTATAGCCGGTATCGTCAAGGGGATCAACCTCGTCTTCACCGAGAAAAGTAATCTGCTGAATTTTAGTAAAATCCTGCTTTCCTAAATCTCGGTTATACTTGATTCCATTGTAAAATCCCTGACCGTTAAAGGCTTGAACAACTGCATCAACAGCATCCGTTTGGTATTGTTGTATTTTAAATTGAAATTTCAAAATATTCCACGCTCCTTAAAGTTCGATAAAAAATTCATTTTATTGAATTCAGGTAAATCGTCGAGCTTAATATTTACTGTTTTTTCGTCACCTTTGTTTTTTAAAACTATTTCAAAACTTTCAATTTCTTCAACAACATTAATTTTTGTGCTTTTTAACATGATTTTTAGAATTCTAATATTATCCTTGTCATGTATTATTTCTTTATGCAAATTAAAGTTATACTCATCAGGAACGCTAAAAAGTATATCCCCATTGTCAGTATGGATTGTAAAATCGCCATCTACAATAATTGAGTCTGCTTTAGATCCGCTTTTTAAATTGACTGTAATATTGTATTGCTCGACGAAAAATGACTCATAAGGAATAAACATATTTACCGCCATTAATACAATTGAACCTGTTATTGATTTAGTATCGTTATGATTATAAGCTTTCGAGTCCGTTATTAATTCGTAATCTACAACATTTGCTGATATGTTTCTGCATTTTTTTCTTATAAGTTCAACTATATGGGGAAGCCATGCCAACGCACCAACAATGCTCAATATCAATGTCAATATTTCCACTATAGCACCTTCCTTACTGTATCGGGACTGTAGGTTGCGAAGATTTGGTCAAAGTTTGTTGCAACGCTGTCGTTTGCCATTGAGCTGTCACGCATAACAAAATAATATGGCTTTTTCTTGGCTATTTCCGTTATGGTTGCCTCGGTAACATCATTATCAAAGCAGGCAATTAAAAAGTTATCCGCAACATTAAATACCTTTTTGCCGTCTATGATGCTTTCCTCTATCTTGCTTGAAAGCAAAACACCCAAATCAAGCATAACTTGGAACAATAAATCTTCTGGCGTTCTATCTTCTTTAATATTGCTTACATAATCATCAATAGTATTAAAATCATAATCATTGGGACTGTAATAAACATTTTTCATATTTGAGCTGTCGCATTTCAATACACGGAAGCCAATATCAAGATTTTGATATTTATTTATTGTTCTATCCACCTCAAAACTCTCACCGTACTTTGCAATATCAGTTGTTTCGTCCATTGCATCTTCAAGTATTTTGTTCCCAGCTCTGCGGATACGCTCCTTACCGATTTCGCAAATATTTTTATATCCGGCTTTGTAAGCCTCACTCTTTTCGTCTGTTTCTTCAGGCAACTGCACCATAATGAACTTACGATTTCCGCCGTCCTCGGCATTTAATTGCATAACGGCGTGAGCAGTAGTAGCAGAGCCAGAGAAGAAATCCAACACTATTTCACCATCTTTTACCCCAATCATATTTGCAAAGTAGGAAATGTAATCCTTGGGCTTTGGAAAATCAAAAGGAAGATTGTTTTCTTTCAAAAATCGAACATCACTTTGGGTATCGTAGAAATTAACCCCTTTGGGAATTTGGGTTAAATAATCTTTCAAATATAATTTTTTTCGTGGAACCGATTTTTCGTCTTTTCCATAATAAATTTGTTCCTTCTTAACAAGTTCCAACAATACATCTTCCTTGTATCTCCAACCACCTTGTGGCATTGTACAAGGTTTACCTGTGACGGGATGATAAATCTCCGTTTTTGTATTGCCTTTATCTACGCCCCCCATTGAAACAAGTTGGAATACACCGTTCTTATCACACATTGTATAATGATCAAAGTCAAAAAAGCGAGGATATTTAGTTAGTGCTCTTAACTCTGATGCTACTTCTTCTTCGCTCAATCCTTGCTTGATAAGCATACTTGCACGCCGTTCAAATTCGTCAGCATAGTTCTTTTTTACACTCCAATCACCAGAGTTCATACCTTTGTTTTTACAATACACCAATGTATAATCGTGCATTATAGAGATGTATTTTGCAATATTCTGGGTTGGTGAACTAACACGGATTGTTTGGCCAACAAAATTCTGTTCACCAAAAATTTCGTTACACGCTTTACGAAGATTATCGACTTCATTATCATCGATGGAAATGAATATAACACCGTCATCAGTTAACAAATCTTTAGCCAACTTTAATCGTGGATATATCATATTAAGCCAGTCGGTATGAAATCTGCCATTAGCTTCGGTATTTCTTTCAATCTTTCCGACAATTTGGTTTCCATCATCGTCATAATTACCACTAACTTCGTCCCATTCCTCATTCCTCATTCCAAATTCATCATTATAAACAAAATCATTACCGGTATTATATGGCGGGTCTATGTAAATCATCTTGATTTTGCCGAGATATGTTTCCTGTAACAGCTTCAAAACCTCAAGGTTGTCACCCTCGATATAGAGGTTTTCTGTATTATCAAAGTCAACGCTTTCCTCTCTGCAAGGGCGGAGGGTTTTGTTAATAGGTGCATTTGCAAGAAGAACAGACTTCTTCTTGTCAGGCCAAGTAAACTGATAGCGTTCTTCTTTTCCGTCAACGACCTTTGTATTGATTTCCTGCATAAGCACATCTTTATCAATAGCACGCACAACCTCACCGGTTATTTCGTCAATAGTTTCTGTAACAGCATTCGGAAACAGTTCCGCCAGCTTTTTATAATTCTCATCAGCCTTATTCGCCGTCTGCATTTTCATCTTGTCCATAATTAATTTCTCCTTTTTCATTTGCTAATTCTTCTAGATCCTTATATGTAAAATATTCATGAATAGTCTTGTCATCCTTATGTTTAAGATAAAACCATTCCCAAGTTTCCTCCTGCATATAAACCTTTTCTAAATCATCATCAAGTTCATAAATCCAAGTTCCAACAAAACTTGTCCCATTATATTTGTATTGCCTTAACATAGTTTTGAGTGCTGTCTTGTTATCCTCTGGTGTTATTAATTTCAACAAATCATCATAAACAACATTATTAGGATTCGTAATTTCGATTTTAGCATTATCATCATTTGAAACTGCTAAACCTATATAAGTTTTGAAAAAAGAAGCATTATTACGAATAAATAATTCTTGTAATTTGTTAAAATCTTCTTTGCCACTAATAACAAAATACATTTTTAACATATAACGCAAGGAATCTTCAATGTAATACCTTATATCTTTATCTTCTGATTTTTCAAGTGCCATCAATGACAGTTCAATTGATCTGCCAAGCTTTTCTAAAGTCCAAGGAATAAAATCATATCCATTATCCAAATTTTTTATTTCGATATTCATGCTAATTCATCTCACAATCTTTTAATTTTAATATTCTTTGAAATAATTCAAACTTCTTTTTCGGTTGTTTTTCTGCTCTTGCAAGCTTTTCAAGTCGTGCAATTTCTTTTTCAAGCTTTGCTCTTTTTTCATCACAAATAATCTGTTCATCAAGGGAATTATCATTTTCAATATGTATTTCGCCGATTTGCATTATCATATTTTGATAAACAGAATCAAGATTTAAGCCTTGAATATTAAGAGAAATCTTATTTATATTCTGCCAATCTGTTTGAAAAAGTTTTCCGTAATATACAGCAAGCTTTGCCTTGCTTTCAAATTCAAGAACAAAAATCATTTTTTGCTCAATCAGTTTTGAAATAAGGATTATGCTTTTTTCATCAAAATCTTTCTTCTTCAAGCTAACCCGTAAAACAAAGATTGACGAAACATTATCGCCGGCAGGCAGGGAAACTGTTGCCTGTGATATTTCGCCCACAATGTCTATTCTGCTTATATCGCTGTCAAACCTTGCTTTTGCAGACGAATTAAGATTGAATTTTTTATATATTGCCGCCTTTGGCAGCTGCTTTTTCATTACAGCTTTTTCAGGTAAATTATACATTATTTCCTCTTATCTTACAACTAAAAAGCTAACAAGCTCAAAATCATCAAGACCATTAATTTTTGTGTCCTTAAAGCTGATTTGACCGCCTGAAAGGAAGCTGTCAATATCGCTTTCTTCTTTAACATTTATAATTGATTTTATTGCATCTTCAAGCAGGGCAGACAGTTTTTTCATATCCTTGCCGTCCTTTGTTTCCTTGTTGAAAGGAATATAGACCTCCGGTATAGGCTCAGTTTTGCCCTTGCAAATCAAACGCATTTTATCAAGCATATCCTTTGGAGAAAGGTGGTCGCAAATAACTCTGCCGTCATCTGCAATATATACCATATAGAAAGGATGCAAACGGTTTTGATTATCAATGTTTATACTGTTTGTCCTGTTTTTCAAAACAAAAATAACGCCATTTGGTGTATCTACTGTTGACTTTGCAACTGCATTTAAGCCAAGCGGAGCTCTTTCAAGCTCGGGATGAGTTTTTATATATTCAAGCAAATCGAGGCGAAATTCATTTAATCCCAAATCCATAATTGATATACCGCTTGACATATCCTCAATATCAACAACCTCATCTTGAAGCCTTTTAAGCTGGGCTTTTCTGTATTCAAGGTCGGTCTTTTCCTCGTCGCTTAATATATTGTCATCGCCGGTTGCGGTCATATCAACAATTTTCATCCTTGTTTCAACCTTTGCTTTCAGCTCAATATAGCTGTCAAGCGTAACATCGGGCCAAAAATTCACAAGCTGAATACAATCGTTTTTACTTCCGATACGGTCTATTCTGCCAAAGCGCTGAATAATACGAACAGGATTCCAATGAATATCATAGTTGATAAGATAGTCGCAGTCCTGTAAGTTTTGACCTTCCGAAATACAGTCTGTTGCTATAAGAATATCAATATTTGTATTATCGTTTGGAAGCAGTAATTCTTTATCCTTTGAAATCGGAGAGAAGCAGGTAAGCACTGTATTCATATCGGACTTTTTGAGCTTAGCCGTTGTTTTGCCTTCAACAGTACCGGTTATCATTGCAGTATCAAGACCAAAGTTCTCTTTTATGTAAATGCTGACATTGTCATAAAGATACTCTGCGGTATCGGCAAAAGCAGTAAATATTATTACTTTTTTATTGCCTTGGTTAATCGGATGTTCAATTTTTCCGCTTAACGTTTTCAAAAGCTCCTGTAATTTACTGTCATGCTCGGGTGTAATGTCAGAAACCATATATGTAAGTAAGGAAAGCACCTCAAGATCTTTCTCAAGACTATCTTTCCAAGAGGTTCTATCCATATCTGCCAAATCAATTTTAACTTTTCTTCCAAAGGTGAAAAGATCGTCACTGTTTTGATCATCACTGTCGAATTCGTCAATATCATTAGTAATATCAATCAAATCAATTTTTCGCGACTGCTGATTGTCAAAATTGTTTATTGTTTCTATAGTTGATGCAATTAAATCCTTAATTCTTGTAAGAGTCAGGTTAAAAGAATAGACAGAGCTTTCCATTCTTTTCATAAGATTTATTGCTGTAAGTCTTCTGATACCTTGCTCACGGTTTGCCTGTGTAAAGCCAACATTGACCTTGTTATCCTGATACAATTCGGCGTACTTTTCTATTTTACTTGCTTGAATATAATGTGATGGCGTATAAATAGAAAGCGTTAATTGAGTTAGCTGCTCAAATATTTCATTATAGTTAATTGCTTTGGGCAAATCCGTTAACTGCGGACGTATTGCCAATGGCTTTAATCTTGTTGGGAAAGAGCCTATATCTGATGTATCATAATATTTTTCAATATGCTTTCTTGAACGGGCTATTGTTACGGAATCAAGCACCTCAAAGAAATCGTTATCAAGCATTCTTAAAAGATTTGATGTTGTTCTTTCTTCAGGAGCCCATTTACTCCAAGTGTTAAACGCACCCTGAGCGTTTCTGAATATATCATCAATAGAGCGTTTTGTGTTAAGCTTATCGTTGATTTTTGAGGCATCACCTTCATACGCAAGCTGGAGCTGATTTTTTAAGTCAATAAACTTGTTGTTTACCGGTGTTGCAGAAAGCATTAACACCTTTGTGGGAACACCTGAGCGAATAACTTTATTCAATAGCTTTAGATAACGATTTTCTTTTTCGTTTTCTTCATCACCGGTAATTTTACCGCCGTTTCTGAAATTATGCGATTCGTCAATTACAACAAGCTCATAATTATCCCAACGGAGCCTGCCAAGATCAGTTCCGTTTGAATTGCCGGAATCACGATTCAAATCGGTATGATAAAGCACTTTATAATTCAATCTGTCTTCTGCCAAGGGATTATTAAGATAATTATCTCTATATGTGTTCCAATTGTTTGCAAGCTTTTTAGGGCAGAGCACTAATACATTCCTGTTGCGTGATTCATAGTATTTAATTACTGCAAGTGCCGTAAAGGTTTTACCTAAACCAACGCTGTCAGCAAGAATACACCCGTTATATTTTTCCAGTTTATTGATAATTGCAAGCACGGCGTCTTTTTGGAAGTTATAAAGCATATTCCAAACCTTACTGTTTTTAAAGCCAGTTGCTTCATTAGGCAAAACATCCTCTGAAACATCTTCAAGAAATTCGTTGAAAATATTATATAAAGTAACAAAATAAAGAAATTCGGGAGAATTTTCGTTGTAGGCAGTTGTAATATTATCAATAACAACATCAGTAACATCCTGTAATTTGGCTTTGTCGTTCCATAGGCTGTCAAAAAGTTGAATATAAGCGTTGCTTTCGGGAGCGGAGTTTTTCTGTATGAAATTATAAGCATTATTGCCTCTTTCACAGCCAAGTCCTACTGTTGAAAATTCTGTTACCGTTGCATAGTTAATATCATCGAGATTTATGAATCCCATCATTGTTTCGTCTGTTTTATTGGATTTGAAGGTAACCTTTTCTTTTATCCATTGGGCACATTCTCTGGCAATGGCTTTCTGCGATAATTCATTGCGCAGTTTTACTTCAAATTCAGTTCCGTATATACTACGCTCTCGATTAAGTCTTGGGATATAAAACTCTCTTTTGGCTTTTGATGCTTTTTCGGTAATAAATGTTGGAGAAGTGAAAATAAAACGAAGTTCATTTATATTTTGTAATTCTTCTTTTAATTCTTCAAAGGCATAAATGGAAAAGCATGCTGCCGCAATAGACAGTTTGCTACCATCTTTTATTTCAACTGATAAATCATCTTTTAATGTTTTGTTTATGTTATCAATTAACTCCATAAGCGCTTCTCCAAACTTTTATCTAATAATTATAATCATTATAACACAAAGAATCATAATTTACGATAATAATTTACTTTATTTTGTGTATAGGGACAAAATAATCCCTTACACATATTTTGTTCAATGTACCGCTTTTTAAATTTACATATCAATAATCCTCAAATACTGCTCTAATCTTTCGGTAACATATTCGGCGATGAGGTTTATCATTGGCTTTGCGTCTTGATTTCTTGAAAAGCTATCAAACGCATCGTAATAACGCTTTCTGTCGGTAAACTTTACATTTATCGGTGGATAACCATTCTGCATTAGTTCGAAATTCAATAGCAGTCTTCCTGTTCTTCCGTTTCCGTCAATGAATGGGTGTATGCTCTCAAATTCAAGATGAAATCTTGCTACTCGCTCAATGATGTTCATTGTTGATTTTCTATTCTCATTTTCAGCCAACAGCTCCGTAATTTTTGGCTCAATCATATACGGCTGAACAGGCTCTGTGTAAGCGCCCATAATTCTAACCGGAACCCGCCTATATACACCATTATCCTCCGGTCTGTTCATCAAAACCAACGAATGTATATTCTTAATTACAAATTCCGTAAGTGGCATCTTATTGCTTACAATATCCTGAACATACAAGAACGCATCCTTATGTCCGACTGCTTCCAAATGGTCCTTTAGAGGCTTTTGGTCAATTGTTATGCCCTCAAGCACCATAGCGGTTTCCTGAAGCGTTAGAGTATTACCCTCAATAGCATTTGAGTTGTAGGTAAACTCAATCATAAATTCCTCGTTAAGCCTTTCAAGTTCACCCTGAGTAAGCGGTCTGCGAGTGTCAAGCTCTGCCTTTAACTCCTCAATTCTATCAAAGGAAATCACTTGCCTTGATGCCTTTCTTCTGCCATCGGCAGGCTTTTGAGCATTCTCCGGTATCATATAAAGATTGCCCTTGCGAATAACGCCCTCTATTTTGTTTTCTTGGCAGAGAATACGAACTCGTCTTGCAGACAATCCCCACTTTTCTGCTGCCTGTGATACCTTAATGTAATTCATAATATCATTCCTTTTTTAATGATTATGGGAATATTATAATACAAAATAGGAACAATATCAACTATTTATCAAATTTGTATCTAAATCATCCTATTGACAAAGTATCATTGTGATGATATATTAAAAATGTAACATTGCAATGATAGTTTCTGTTATATTGCATAAAATACAAGGGAGGGATATTATGGGCAAGATTACTCTATATCACGGCTCTGACCATATAATAAAAAAGCCGTTGTTATCGGTTGGAAAAAAGAATAACGACTATGGTCAAGGCTTATACTGCACCGAAAATCCGGAGCTTGCAAAGGAATGGGCTTGTAAGCAGAATACCGACGGTTTTGTAAATATATATGACTTTGACTTATCAAATCTAAATGTTTTAGACTTGAACAGCGGTGATAAATCAATACTTAATTGGATAGCAGTTTTGCTGAAAAACAGAACCTTTAATCTTGACAGCGACTACGCAAAAATGGCAAGAGATTATTTGCTTGATAATTTCTATATCGACACCACAACTTATGATGTTGTTAAGGGATACAGAGCCGATGATTCGTATTTTAACTATGCAGAATCATTTATCTCAAACGGTCTGCCTGTAAAAAGCCTATCCTCTGCACTTAGGCTTGGAAAGCTTGGCGAGCAGATAGCTCTTGTGTCCGAAAAGGCATTTGAAAAACTTGAATTTGTTGATGCAATTCCTGTTGACAAAAGCATTTATTATCCTAAATTTGACAGCAGGGATAAGACGGCAAGAGAAAAATACAGAAACGAATTATCGCATAAGTTGTTGGAGCCTGACGATATTTTCGTTATGGATATTATTAGACAGGGGATGAAAAATGATGACCCACGCTTACGATAAAGATTGCCTAATCAAAGCCAAAATAACGCTTGGCACAATGCTTGATTATGCAGTTAACGATTGCAAATATGATATTGATTGGTTTGCCGAGCTCTTCATCAAATCCGGCAAGGCAAAGCAGTTTGAAACAGGCAATCCGGCTATCATTATGGGTATGTCGGGCATTGAGCTTGCAAGAAGCATTATTGCCGATATTTATCAGGAAAGCACCTTTGCCGAAGCAACACAGCCTATGGAAAAGTCGCCTGAATACTGGGCAGGCTGGGCATTGGCTGATTATCAGTGGTACAGTGCTTATCGCTTTAAGGACATATTTGAAAAGGTAAAAATGAGCGAAATAGTCGGTATGTATTCGCTATATCACGAAATGGACATTCATCAATTCTATGATGCAATGAATGAAAAAATGAATAGCGTTCAATCGGAAACAAGGCTTAAAAAAATTCGTGAAGCAAGTGGCTTATCACAGGTAAGGCTTGCTGAAGAATCGGGCGTCAGTCTTAGGTCAATTCAAATGTATGAGCAAAGGAATAACGATATAGACAAGGCACAGGCTAAAACCCTGTATCAGCTGTCCCGAGTTCTTGGTTGCGATATTGAAGACCTGTTGGAAAAGCCAAACTTATAGGAGAAATCTTATGAAAATAACCTACATTAACCACAGTGGATTTTTGGTTGAAACGAAGGACTGCTATTACATTTTTGATTACTACAAGGGCGAATTGCCCATACTTGATAAAAGCAAGGGCATTGTTGTGCTTTGCAGTCATTTTCATCAAGACCATTTTAATCCGAAAATCTTTGAAATACTGAACAGTATGAATATGAAATATCAGGCTGTTTTGGCAAAGGATATAAGTAAAAGAAATTATCCTGCCGACACAAAGGTTACAACGGCTTATCACGATAAAGCTTATATGCTTGATAACGGTACTGAGATTAACACCCTGCTTTCAACGGACAGCGGTGTTGCGTTTATAGTCAAAACAAACGAGGGTACGATTTATCACGCAGGAGATTTGAACGATTGGTATTGGGAGGGCGAGCCTGACCAAGACAACAGGCAGATGACAGCGAGATACAGAGCAGAAATTGACAAGCTGAAAAATACACATATTGATGTTGCGTTCGTACCCCTTGACCCACGGCAAGAGCGCCATTATGCAGACGGTATGCTGTATTTTCTTAAAACCGTTGATTGCGACACGGTTTATCCAATGCACTATTGGAACGAGCCTGATATAATAAACAAATTCGTCAGCGAATATCCCGAATATAAATCAATAATAAAAAATACCGAAATTACAAAAGGAGAAGAACTATGAGCTTTAAAATGATTCACGAAAACTACAATGTTTCCGACCTTGACAGGTCAATCAAGTTTTACAAAGAGGCCCTCGGCTTATATGAGGTTAGAAGAAAGACAACGGACGATTTTATCATTGTGTATTTAACAAGTGATACAAGCGATTTTGAACTTGAACTGACTTGGTTAAAGGAACACCCGCAACCGTACGATTTAGGCGAATGTGAATTCCATTTGGCATTCCGTGCCGAT
>JBJFHZ010000040.1:0-2929 GCA_051894075.1 Eubacterium sp. | reverse complement strand
CTTGAGGACCTTTCAAAGCAGCTTGACTTTATGAATCAGCTTAAGGGCCTTGCACTTGACTACGGCTATGACATTTCAAACCCTGCAACAAATGCAAAAGAGGCTATCCAGTGGCTCTATTTCGGATATCTCGGTGCTATCAAGGAGCAGAACGGTGCCGCTAATTCAATCGGCAGAATTGCTGAATTTATCGATTGCTACATTCAGAGAGACCTTGAGGAAGGCACTCTTACAGAATCAGAGGCACAGGAACTTATTGACGACCTTGTAATTAAGCTTCGTCTTGTTCGTCATCTCCGCACTCCTGAATACAATGACCTTTTCGCAGGCGATCCTGTATGGGTAACACTTGCTCTTGCAGGCGTTACAGGCGAAGGCAAGTCAATGTGCTCTAAGACATCATTCAGAGTTCTTCAGACCCTTTACAATCTTGGACCTTCAGCAGAGCCGAATATCACAGTTCTTTGGTCAGAGCATCTTCCGCAGGGCTTTAAGTATTTCTGCGCTCAGGTTTCTATTGACACAGATTCCATTCAGTACGAAAACGATGACGTTATGAGAAGAATGTTCGGCGATGACTATTCAATCGCCTGCTGTGTATCAGCTATGAAAACAGGTAAGCAGATGCAGTTCTTCGGTGCAAGATGCAATCTTGCAAAGGTTCTTCTTATGGCTCTTAACGGCGGTAAGGACGAAATCGGTGCAGAGCAGATTGCTCCTGAGGGCGAGGTATTTGACGAGGAAGTTCTTGATTACGACAAGGTAATGGCAGCCTACAAAAAGTATCTTTCATGGATGGCTAAGCTCTATGTCAACACAATGAACGTTATCCACTATATGCACGACAAATACGCTTACGAAAGACTTATGATGTCTCTTCACGATACAGATGTTGAAAGACTTATGGCTTTCGGCGTATCAGGTATGTCAGTTGCTACAGACTCCCTTTCAGCTATCAAATATGCAAAGGTTACTCCTGTTAAGGACGAAAGAGGTATTATTACTGAGTTTAATGTTGAGGGTGATTTCCCGAAATACGGCAACGACGATGACAGAGTTGACCTTATCGGAAAAGAGCTTATCGAATATTTCTATAAAGAGCTTTGCAAGACACCTGCTTACAGAGGTGCAAAGCATACCCTTTCAATCCTTACAATCACATCAAATGTTATGTACGGTAAAAAGACAGGTGCTACACCTGACGGACGTAAGGCAGGAGAGCCATTTGCACCGGGTGCTAACCCAATGCACGGCAGAGATTGCGAAGGCGCACTCGCTTCTCTTAACTCAGTAGCAAAGCTTGACTATGCTTGCTGTCAGGACGGTATTTCAAATACCTTCTCAATCACTCCCGACACTCTCGGTAAGGACAATGATGAAAGAGTTGAGCATCTTACAACAATGCTTGACGGATACTTTGCACAAGATGCACACCACCTTAACGTAAACGTTCTTAACCGTGAAAAGCTTATCGCTGCTATGAATGACCCGACTCTTTATCCGTCACTTACAATCCGTGTAAGCGGCTACGCAGTAAACTTTAATAAGCTTACCCGTGAAAAGCAGGAAGAGGTTATCGCAAGAACCTTCCATACTGCTATGTAATATGATATAAAAAAATAAGCATTGACTTGGATTTTGAGTCAATGCTTATTTTTTATCACTTATTCCCAGTATATAATCCGATGAAACATTGTAAAGCCTGCACAATGCAACAAGATGTCTTACGGGTAGTTCGTTTGCTCCTCTTTCATATCTTGCATACATTGTCTGTGATGTTCCCAAATATTCAGCAACCTGTGCCTGAGTCAAATCATTATCTTCACGTAAATCTCTGATTATCCTTACATAATTCATTGAACCACCAAAATTATTATATCAAGTAAATATATTTACTATTGACTTTAGTAAATATATTTACTATAATTGCTTTAAAGGAATAGTTATTAGGAGGAAACGGTATGAAAAAACTAACATCATTATTTTTATCATTAGTTTTAATGATATCAACTTTCTCAGTGAGCAATATGTTTGCCTTTGCTGCAGGAACCAATATACGTGATGCAGAAGAAATTACTTTTGACACAGAGTACAGCGGTAATTTGATTTCGGGACAAGAAGGACAGCAATTTGATTTTTACAAATTTGTCGTTCCGGTAAACAGCAAAATCACAATCTCATCAGAATTATATGATTCTCAATGGAATTACTCCTACTACAACATTTATAATGCAGAAGGGGAAATTATATATGATGATTACGGAACCTATAATAATGCAATTGGTGGTTGGAAATTCAATAAAACCTATTCTTTATCAAAGGGAACATATTATTTTTCCACTTCAAATTACCATATAAGCGGATGTAGTTTAAATGGTGGGGGTACATATTATTTTAAAATCAAAATCAGTCCAAAATTATCAAAGCCTCTAAATATTAAATTATCAAACAAAAAAAGAAAAACTTTAAGAGTATCTTGGAGCAAAGCATCAAACATTACAGGTTATCAAATACAATATTCAACAGATAAAAAATTCAAAAAAGCTGTTAAGTCAATTATTGAAAATGACAAAAACGCAACATCAAAAAGCATCAAAAACCTAAAATCTAACAAAAAATATTATGTTCGTATGAGGTCTTATATAAAAATAGGCAACAAAAAGTATTATTCGTCATGGTCAGCTACTACTAATAAGACTACCAAAAAATAGATAAAATAATGCTCTTGCAATTATATGCAAGAGCATTTAATTTATTGTATTTCAATGGGCTTTGTGTTATCATTATTATATAATTAACAGATAGTAAGGTGGTAAATATGGAAGAAAAGGTAAAAGAATATATCAATGCGAAAAAAACGGAAATAACCAAGTGGATAATAGTTGAATTGCTTGCAGAAGCATTTGAAATTGCGGCTTTTGTGATTATT
>JBJFHZ010000039.1:0-2958 GCA_051894075.1 Eubacterium sp. | reverse complement strand
TTAATACTGAACGGCGACCCTGGAGCATATTTACAAGCAGTTACTGAATACAAATCGTTGGACGAATGATTTTAAGCCGCCGATTGGTCAAAAACCAACGGCGGCTTTTCTATAGTTCAAAATATCGTAGTGTGTAAATCAACGAGATATATTTTCCTGTTGTGTCTTTAACATTTCGTTGAGCTTTTCCGTTCTCCTTTTGGTTATGGAATAAATAATCGCCCAAATCAAGACATAGCCAACAATAAAAATAGCCGAGAACACAACAATGGGTATGACACCCCAATCCAGCCAGTCATTGAGTAGATAAGTGCCGAGATAGCTGACATACAACACACCACCGTGAATCAAAATCGCCACCATCAAGGGCAGACGTTCAATTTGATAAATGGCATTCATACCGCCTGCAATAAAAGCAAGAGCGGTTATTGAAAAGATTCCAATGCAGACCTGATTTACGGTTAGCATCTCTACGGCAGCGGTTTGTTGCAAAATCAGATAGAGTATCGCTAAAATGATGGGACCCATGCCGCAAGCTGCAAACCCTCGGCGCAAAAACTCCGAAACAAACTTTTTCATATTCCTTCATACCTCCTTCTGATTTCCGCAAAACAACGCCTGGAAACATATTCCCGATAGCCACATTGAAATATGGCATCCACACCGCCGCTGAACACTGCATCAAATCGCAGAATACGATGTTCATTGGCAAGGGTAGATTTGTTAATGCGGATAAAGTAAGAGGGGAGATAATCCTCCAAATCACGAAGTCTGTCCTTGAGCGAAAAATGTTTGCCGCCTGTATCAATGGCAATTACTTTTCTGTTCAGAATGGTGATACATTCGATTTCTGAAAATGCCAGTTTCCGCATCTCGTCATCCCTATACCCCATAATGTAGTCCTCACCGGAATAGCTGCAGATAAGATTTTCGATCTGTTGTGTCAGAGAAGAAGGCGCATGAACGACTGCTATAATTTCTTCTTCTGCGTTTTTGTCGATAATGAGCTTATATTTCATCTCCTCAATCCTTACTGTTTTTTCATTTGCCTGAGAAAGCAGAATACGGCAATTATCGTTATCAATACACCGTACAGAAAAACAGGCAGAATGTGCGTTGCTGCAAGTTTAAAATCACCGATGAATAATGCTTTTTCCATTTCGGCTGCGTGCATAAAGGGCAGCGCATTGGCAATTTTCTCAAACGCCCCTCCCACAAGCTCCAGATCAAACCACACACCGGAAAGCCATGCAGAGAGATTGGTCAGCAATGCTCCACAGATACCGCCAACCTGCTTCACACCAAAAACACTACCGCATAAAAGTCCCAAAGAAATATTGAAAACAGCCATAGGGATGATGCCAACGATAGCGCACACGATATTTGCGCTGACAGTCAGTCCCAAAGGAATAGCAAACAGATAACAGATCACAGTCTGGCCAATGGCAATAGGCAGAAGCGGGAGCATATAGCCCAAGATAAAATCAATTCCAGTGAGGGGTGTTGTGTAAAGACGTTGCAGCAAGGCACTTTCCCTATCTTTGGCAATTAGTGTCGCTGAAAACAGCGTCATAAATGATAGACCGAACACAGTAATCCCCGGTGCCAGGGTGTCGATCTCAAACAGGTGTACCGGAATATTTTTTTGCATGGCAGTCAAAAGCAATAGCAAGACCAGAGGAAAACCCAAACCGAATCCAAGATTGATGGGAGCTCGGAGAATTTCTTTGGCACATCTTTTGGCAAATGTCATCATTCTCATACCGCAGTATCCTCCTTTACAATAGAAACGAACGCTGTTTCAAAATCGTTTGTTCCTACTAATGCGTTCAGTTCTCCTACTGTTCCCACCGCAAGAAGTTTTCCGCTTTTCATAATGCCAATGCGGTCGGAAAGGGCCTCTGCTTCTTCCATGTAATGCGTTGTCAGAATGATGGTTACCTTGCCTTTTAGTGAACGAATTGTGTCCCAAAGCTCGTGCCTTGCAATGACATCTAAGCCAAGGGTGGGCTCGTCCAGAAACAATATCTGTGGTTCGCTGATCAGAGCCATGGCAATGCTGACTCTGCGTTGCCAACCGCCGGATAACTTACCGGCTTTTCTTTTCAAAACCGTATCCAAAGCGAATTGCCCGGAAAGCTCCCTAATCTTTGCTTCCGTTTTTTCTTTGGGAAAACCGTGAATGCCGCAGATCAGCTCCAGATTTTCTTTCACAGAAAGATTCGGCGCAACAGCGGTCTCCTGCGGAGATACGCCGATCAGCCGCTTTACTTGCTCCGGCTCCTTTGTAATGCTATAGCCACCCACAATGGCATCCCCAGCCGTAGGTTTTGTCAGACAGGAGAGCATTTTAATTGCTGTGGTTTTTCCTGCACCGTTTACACCCAGCAGAGAAAACAATTCTCCCTGCTGAATCTCTAAATGGAGCCTGTCCACGGCAGTCAGGGTTTTATACTGTTTGACAAGCTCCATGGTTTTAATTGCTTGCATATGTGTTGTCCTCCATTTCGATTTTATATGCCGGTATCATCATATCAAATGCAAATGGAGAAATGTTGATTTATGTCTGTTCGGTCGTTTTTAGTGTCTCATCGGTTTATCATTGAACTTCATAGCTCGAATGCAACCATTGTTTCCTTGGGTAGCTTCTCATTCTCACAGTTCAAAAGATACACTATTGCCCTGTTTGCAAAACGGTTTGTTTTCATGGTATCCCAATCGGCAAGCCGGATGATCGTCCCTGTTCCGTTCTCAAAATCAATAGAGATTTCGCCCCAGTCGCCGTCGCAGTCTACCTGATATTCGTAGATTGCGGCGGCGATTTTCTTTTTGCGCTTAATTTTGGATTTCTGTTTCAACAGGACAGCATGGATTGCACCCTCGGCAACCAGAAGTTCCGTCAGTTTGTCTATTGCTTTCCGATAGGCTCGTTCTGCACCGCTGGCTGTGCTGCCCTCA
>JBJFHZ010000038.1:0-15320 GCA_051894075.1 Eubacterium sp. | reverse complement strand
TCAGTTAGCTCTTTACTTTTACAATAATTCAAATAATGTTGCCATTTTGTTGCCACAGAGGGCTTTCAAACGGCGAAAAGCCTTTATTTACGGGCTTTTTCTCGGGTGTGAAATTATTCCCACTCGACAGTTCCGGGGGGTTTGGAGGTGATGTCGTAGACAACTCTGTTTACGTGTTCGACCTCATTCGTGATACGGTTTGAAACCTTTGCAAGAATATCATATGGTATTTTTGCCCAATCGGCTGTCATAAAGTCATCAGTGGTGACGGCACGGATAGCCACAAGGTTATCGTAAGTTCTGTGGTCGCCCATTACACCGACGGTATTAACACCGGGAAGCACACAGAAGAACTGTGCAAGATTTTTTTCATATCCGTTTTTAGCCATTTCGTCACGGAGAACCCAATCTGCCTCCTGAAGAACCTTAACCTTTTCAGCGGTAACCTCACCGATAATTCTTACGCCCAAGCCGGGACCCGGGAACGGCTGACGCCATACAAGCTCTTTAGGTATGCCGAGCTTTTCTCCGACCCTTCTGACCTCATCCTTAAACAAATCGCAAAGCGGTTCTATTACACCGAGAAATTCCACATCATCGGGAACGTTTACTCTGTTATGGTGAGTTTTTATAACGTCTGCGTCGCCCTTACCTGATTCAATACAGTCGGGATAAATTGTACCCTGTGCAAAGAAGCCAAGCTCATTTTGCTTTCTGATTTCATTCCAGAAAACATTGAAAAATTCAGTACCGATAATTTTTCTTTTCTGTTCAGGGTCGGTAACTCCCTTAAGCTTAGAAAGGAAATGGTCGCCGCAATTTACTCTTACAAAATTCATATCAAAGAGAGAGGTGAAAGTCTTTTCAACAAAATCTCCTTCGTCCTTTCTCATAAGTCCCTGGTCAACAAAAACACATGTAAGCTGTTTGCCCACTGCTCTTGAAAGCAGACCTGCTGCAACGGAAGAATCAACACCGCCCGAAAGGCCGAGAATAACCTTTTTATCTCCGATTTGATTTCTGAGCCTTTCAACAGTAGCCTCAATGAAATTATCCATAACCCAGTCACCGCTGCAACCGCAGATTTCATAAAGGAAATTATAAAGCATCTGTGAGCCGAAAACAGAATGAGTAACCTCGGGATGAAACTGAACTGCGTAAATCTGCTTTTCGGCATTACCCATTGCGGCACAGGGGCAGTCGTCGGTTGTGCCGAGAATTTTAAAGTCCTTTGGAGGAGTAGCAATATAATCTGTATGGCTCATCCAAACAGTTGATTTTTCATCAACATCCTTGAAAAGAGATGAATTTTTATCGGCTGTAAATTCGATTTTGCCGTATTCACTTTTAGGAGCAGTCTTAACCTCTCCGTCACCCATCCAAGCGATAAGCTGACAACCGTAGCAGATACCCAAAATCGGCACGCCCATATCAAGAATATCTTTAGTATAATGCGGTGAGGACATATCGAAAACAGAATTCGGTCCGCCTGTAAAAATTATACCCTTATAATTATTTGCCTTAATCGTTTCAATAGGAGTTGTATAAGGCAGTATCTCCGCATAAACCTTATGGTCACGTACTCTTCTGGCGATTAACTGATTGTACTGACCGCCAAAATCAAGAACAAGAATTTTCTCCATATTTGTCCTCCCTAATATATTGATGTGGAACTATTATATATTATTAGTCTTATAATTTCAAGTAAGATTGATAACGGATATGAAATATATTTTCTTACAGCGATTCAATAAACGACGGCAACTGCTTTAAATCTTTTATCTGAAAATCAGGTTTAATTTTTTCAGCGGTATTTCCCTTTGGATTGTACCAGATTGTTTTTATTCTTGCATTAATTCCGCCCTGAATATCCGAGGAAAGGCTGTCGCCGACGATAACTGCGTTTTCTCTTGAAAAGCCGTCTATACCTTCAAAGCATTTTTCAAAAAATCTAACATCGGGCTTATCAAAGCCCACGCTTTGAGAAATGAATATACTGTCAAAATAGTTGACAATATCACTGCTTGCAAGCCTGCTTTCCTGAACAACGGTAGCACCATTTGAAACGATATAGAGATGATATTTTCCAAAAAGTGCCTTGATCATTTCCTCGGCTCCGTCAATGAAATAATGACCGATACCGAGATTTTTTTCATAAAGGGCAGTAACCTGCTCGGGATTCAGGTCAATTCCAAATTCATCGAAAAGAAGCTTATATCGTCGCACCTTAACCTCTTGTCTTGTTATCTTACCAAGCTCCAAAAGCTTCCACTGTGAAATATTAATTTCGCTGTATCTTGAAAGAATTTTATCCGTAGGCTCAATGCCGAATTCCCTTAAAGCTTTTTCCAGGGCAATTCTTTCCGCCTTTTTAAAATCAAAAATCGTGTCGTCTAAATCGAAAAAAATATATTTTATCATACCGTTCTCCTAATACCTATGAACATATTATATCAGATTATCAACAGTAAATCTACATTTATTGACATCAGGTACAGGCTTTGATATAATTTATCTCGCTTATTTAAGGAGATGAGGACTTGACAGTTAAGGCTTATGATAAATGTCCCAATGATGCAAGGAAAATCAGAGAAGAGGTTTTCATTAAAGAGCAGGGCTTCAAGGCCGAATTTGATGAAATTGATGATATCGCGGTTCATTTTGTAATGTTTGATGATAATGATAATGCCGTTGCAGTATGCAGAGCTTTCACAGAGGACAATCCCGAGGAATACCATTTAGGCAGGCTTGCCGTCAGAAAGGAATACCGAGGTCGTCACCTTGGAGAAGAAATTTTAAAAGAGGCGGAAAAGCACATAAAATCACAGGGCGGAAAAGCCGTTTTGCTTTCTGCACAGGTGAGGGTGTCTGATTTTTACGCAAAGCAGGGATATGAAAAATTCGGCAATATTTATTATGACGAATTCTGCCCCCATATTATGATGAAAAAGGAATTGTGATATTATCGGTATGAATAATACGGACAGGGAAAACCCTGTCCCTACGATATGTAAACAACATTATTTACCATAATAAATTAGGGGTTATCGGTGTGTTACTGTAACAAACATTCGTAGGGGCAGGTCTCTGTGCCTGCCCGAAATTATGATTTGTCGAACCGAATTGAGCCTCCCCTGTGTAAGGGGAGGTGGGTTGCCGTAAGGCAACTCGGAGGGGTTGTAACAATCCCTCAGTCTGCTAACGCAGACAGCTCCCTTTACACAAGGGAGCCGTAAATTTGCTACAAATACACATCGACAAATACTAATTTGTTCGCATTATAAGGATAAATCAATATGAAGGATAAAAACAAAATTAAAACATTTAAATTTGCGCTGAAAAAGTCGTTGCCTGTATTATTCGGCTATCTTTTTTTAGGCTCGGCTTTCGGTATTATGCTCTATGACGCAGGCTACAACTGGGTTTGGGCAATCTTCATTTCACTTTTTGTGTATGCAGGCTCGGGACAGTTTTTGCTTGTGTCCCTTTTATCAAGCGGAGCCTCCCTTGCCACTACGGCAATTATGACGTTTTTTATAAATTCAAGACATATGTTTTACGGCCTGTCATACATCGAAAAATTCAAGCAGGGTAAATGGAGATATCCTTTTTGTATTTTCGGACTTACAGACGAAACATATTCCGTCAACACATCATTTTCAACCGTTCCCGAAAACGTAAATGAGCCACACGCAAGATTTTTAATAAGCATATTTGACCATTGCTACTGGATAATCGGCTCTGTTATAGGCTCCCTTGCAGGTCAGATTATCCCCCTTGATTTTGAGGGAATTGATTTTTCAATGACTGCACTTTTTGTTGTGATTTTCATTGACTTGGTAAGAGAGCACAAAGGCAGACTTAAGGCTGTAGGCTTTATCGGTATAGGCTGTGCCGTAATTTGCCTGATAATCTTCGGTGCCGACCGTTTTCTTCTGCCGTCTCTTATCGTTACTGTGCTTGCGCTGACAGCAGGCAAGCCCTATTTCACCAAAGCAAAGGAGGCAGAGTAATATGGCACTAAGCTTTAATCAGGCTGTGGCTATGATAGCTGTAGCATCAATATGCACCTTTGCAACAAGGCTTTTCCCCTTTGCACTTTTCGGAAACAAAAAGGAAGTACCGAAATTTATAAAATATCTTGGCGAAATACTGCCTGCATCAATTATCGGTGTACTGATAGTATACTGTCTCAAGGACTTTACCTCAGGCGATAAAAACATAATCATCCCCCAGCTTATTGCCGTTACCGCTACGGCTTTAGTTCACCTTTGGAAGAAGAATACACTGTTAAGCATTGCTGTCGGAACCATCGGCTATATGCTTTTAATACACTTTGTATTTGTATAATTCATTCAAGCTGTTCTTTATAGAGAAAAAATATGCACCTCCAAAAGCATCTGACTTTGGAGGTGCATATTAACTTTATCCGCTAACTTTTTATTAAATTATTTTTTGGTTGTGACTGACTTAGCCTTAGACCAAGAGGAATAAACTTTTGTTGACTTACCGTTGACCTTAACCGTTTTGTAGGTGCGAACTCTTACATAATATTTTTTCTTTGACTTAAGCTTTGAAATTGTTTTTGATGTTGTACTGTTCTTGCTTACAGTTACAGTCTTGGCATTTGTAAATTTACTGCTTGTTGAATACTGAATTTGATAGCCTGTTGTCTGAGTTGACTGCTTTTTCCACTTTACAGTAAATTTCTTTGAGCCTGCTGTGAGTGAAGAAATGCTTGTTGCCTTTGGCTTGATTGTAAAATACAGAGTTTTTGTTCCGCTGTAATTACCCTTAAACTTTATTGTTACTGCATATTTACCCACATTCTTGCGACCGCTGGCATAAGAAACAGTATAATCTGTATTCTTCTTTAAGGTCTTGCCTTTGCTGTCCTTGACCGTTACAGACGGAGTTTTAACTTTGCCATCATATGTATAGCTCGTGGCTGAAAGCGTTATGGTTTTAGGACAGTAAATTGTTGCGCTCTGTGAAACATAACCGCATACAGAGCATTTTGTAACAACACTTCCGTTTGCATTTATCGTGGCTTTTGTAACATCTGATGTATATTCATGTTCACACGGAACATTACTGTTGCAGTGAATCGTAACATTTTTTACAGTGTCCTTATTATTATATGAGGAAATAATACTATCCCACTCTGCCTGAGTTCCGCTGTAATATATATCCGTCAAGCTTGTACAATTTAAAAATGTATCTGCGCCTATTTTTTTCACACTGTTGCTTAATGAAATACTATTTAAACCTTTACATCCGTAAAATGCGCTATAGCCTATATTTACAACCTTATTAGAAATTATGAGATTTGTTAAGCTTGCACAGTTTTTGAATGCTCCTGCTGCAATTACATTTGTGCCGTTTTTTACGTAGTAGTTTCCCAAAATGGATTCTTTTGCAGCAATTAATGCTTTGTTAATGTAAAGAACATCATTTTTCCAGTTTGCTTCTTCGTTAAAGTATTTTGTATTCCAAAAAGCCAGCCCGTCAATATTTGTAACGCTGTCCGGAATAGTTACGCTTTCTAAGCTTGTGCAATTGCAAAATGCCTGTCCGCCTATATTCGTTACACTGTTAGGCACTGTAACCTTTACTATTCTATCTAAATTAGCGCTATCTGCAAATGCTCTATGACCTATGCTTGTTACGGTGAATCCGTCAAGGGTTGAGGGAATGGTTAAATCTGTTGCCGACCCGGTATAATCTGTTATTTCAGCAGTACCGTCATCCATCAGTTCATATTCAAAATCCCCGCTTATCGAAGCATATGCCGACATATCAAGTCCTGCAGTGATGCTTAAAAGCATTGCAAATGACAATAAAATTGATAATGTTTTTTTCATACGATCATCCCTTCAAAAATTAATAAAATGATTTTAAGATAATTTGATTATACCTAATTTATTGTGTATAGTCAAGATATTAAGTCTGTTGTTTTCTCTTAAAGGGAGAAAATAATTTTATGATTAGTTATAAGCTTTTTTGTGCTTTATGTTGCTTTTTCATTTTACCCCTCTGTTTTTACGTCGTTACAGCTTTTAGTTTTAATTTTTTTCGCTCCCGAGAATTTATTTCCTTTAAGGAAAATACCGTCGGTGTACTTTGCGGTGATACAGTATCCGCTGTACTTTTTAAAGGTGTTGCCGATTAATTTAACATTTTTGTGTACTGCACCGGCGTATACTCTGTTTTCGGGTTTAATGAGAATAGGCGTCTGTCCGCAATAATCAAAGGTGTTATTTTCTATCGTAACATCCTTACACATACCGCTTTCATACCAGCTTTTAGCATCATCAGAAAGAAGTATGCCACTCATAGATGTGCTGACAAAATGGTTGTTTTTAACATTAACCCTGCCCCTCGTTGTAATCAGCAAACCTCTTGTGATAATCCTTGTCATAGTGTTATTTTCAAAGTCAAGATTCGGACAGGCGTTTATATCTTCAATTACTGCATTGACCTTTGCTTTATCCGTATTACTTACGGTAAGCCTAATGTCATATTCATTTAAAAGCTCTGATTTTTCAATAACCGCCGTACCTTCCTCAAGCAAGGTATCGGTGTTGATATACGCGATAGTATCGCCCTCTCTTAACGGATTAAAACCGTGGGACTGAGGGTGCATAAAACGAACGGTTAGCTGATTATCCTTAATATCCGTAATCTTAAAATGAATACCGTGAACATTAAGACTGTCATCACCTGCGCCGTCAAAATAACTGTTTTTGATTGAAATATTGCCACGGCACATACAAATCTGTATAAAATCTGCAACCGACGCCATTTTTCTTGCAGAGCCTTTTTCAGGTGAGAAATCTACATTTTCAACAGTAATATTTTCCGTATCCTGTGCCACAAGTGCAAGGGAATAATTAAAGCGCTGTTTTATATTTTCAAGGGTAACATTTTCACATTTGTTTACAAAAATTCCTGCAAACTGACGGCGAACATCAAAAACAAAAAAGCAATCGCCTGTTTTAAATCTAAAGGTATTAGGATATGAAACACGTATTTTTCTGTTTTCCAAATCCTGTATATGCTTTGCAGAAAAAAGCGGATGGCAAACCCTTTTGATTTTATCCGGTGTGTTTTTTCTGATAAGTCCGATCCACCAGGAATTATTCGCCTTATGGTCAATGGAATAGCGATAATCCTTGCCGTAAAAATATCCTTTACCGTTTTCAAATTCATACTGTGTATCTCTGTCAAGTTCAAAATCAACGCTGAAAAAATTTTTGCGCACAACCTTAAGCTCGTGCATATCGGGGTGTCTGTGGCGGATTTCCATATTTTTAAGGGTGATATTCTTGCAGCCTTCCATTGCAATATTAGTCACCTTACCGTCAATTACAAAAACGGAATCACCGCCGTCGAAGGTGACATTATCAATGCCACCGAAATAGAACGGAACAGCGTTGAGATGAGGCGTTTCTTTCTCTGAAAACTCATTATCTCCAACGGTATTAGTGATATAAAGCATATACTTTCTGCATTTTTCGCTGTCAAGATAATATGTGCCCTTGTCAAATATAACGGTTTTTTCTCCGTCGTTTTCCTTTAGCTTTTCTGTAAGCTCATACAATTTTTCTGTTATATCTTCATTCGGTAAAATCCCAAAGGAAGAAGCGTTAATGATTTCCATATTCAGCCCTCCGATATATTTTTATCTTTTCACATTTTGCTGCCTTAATTATATCGGCTTTTCTGTCTTTTTACAAGGGAGCTATAGGTTTTTCATCATTCTCGTTTAACAGGTTTTTCGATTTCACGGAAAAGTAAAGGACTGTTGTTTCCGGCAGTACTTTAACGGCTATGTGCTTTCAGCTGCTTTACCGACTGTTTTTGCTATGTATGTACTTCAATTAATTTACCACGGTTTACGGCCTGTTCTTATGTATTCAGCCGCTTTTTTCACTGTATCATTGCTTTTTTCGGCGGCAGAATTTACTGCAGTTGTGTTTTGATTTACTGCGCTTATTGTACCTAAATTTGCAAACAGATTAGCTGTTGAAAGAACGTTGTTGATTTTTTGCTGTTTAGCAATCTCATACTGCTGATTAGCAATTTGCTGTTGCTGTGCCATCAGCTGACGGTGTCTTAACTCTTCAACATAAAGGTTAATTGCTTCTTTAAGACAATCGGCACGAAAGTTTTGGATTGCATTTATAAAGTAATTTACTGCTTCCGAGTAGCAATAATTTCTCGGATACCAATAAAGCTCTTCATCGGCAATGCTTCTCAGTTCTATCATTTCTTGATTTATCATTTTTACTTCTTCGTTGATTTGTTCATTATAAGCCATAATTTTTTCATTTTCTTCATTAACTCGCATTTGCTCCTGCTCATTAATACGTGCATATTTTTTCTTTCGCATTTTACGAATAATATGTCCGGCTGATATAACGGAAACGACAATCAAGGTGTCTATGATGAAATTCTTTGTATCTCTAGGTAAACTTATAGTATTAAATGAAACAAGTGAGTTAAAAAATTTCGAAAAATGCTCACAATAACGATATACAAACCATATAATAACCAATCCAATATTAAACTGCAAAATCGTTTTACCTATTTTTTTAGTAAGTGAAGGGGCTTTTAAGTCCTCAATTTTTGTAAAAGTCTGAAGATTTAAAATCTTATCTTTTGTGTCATTGTATCTTTGAGTAAGCTCTTCCGCTCTGTAAATTATATCTTGTGCAATATACAATTTCTGCAAAGTTTCTTCTCTTGTTTCCATAGTGAAATAAACCCTCCTCAATTAAATAAATTTGTTGCATAAACTATTTAAATTATACTCAATATATTAGTTATGTCAAGTGACGAAAAAATCGCTATCGCTTGAGCTATGTCTTATTAAATCGTCGGTGTAAAGATTTAATCCTTTGTCGGCTGTGGAAATAATCCTATTTAGAATTTCAATAACGATTAACTGTTCACGGTTTTCCGCTTCTTTTTTATAAGATATATCAATGTTGACATAACCGTCTTGGTATTCAATTGCTTTATCCCGTATATTTTCAAGGCTTGCTCTCAAAATATCATTCAGCCGTGAAACAATCAGCCTGTTTAAGATAATTTCAAAAACTGTATCTTTATTATCATAGAGCTTTATTGTTCGCTCAGCCATTTCAATAATGTTACTCAGCGTTTTGCTTTTATAATGCTCATAATAGCTGTTCGCTTCGCTTTTTTCCGGGGTGCAGGTGCTGATTTTATCTCTGCACTCCGTAGCATAAACAAGAATATCGTCAATAGTTGACCGAAGTCTTGAATTAATTTGTGATGTAACGCTTAACAAAATAACCTCTCCTTTGCTTTTGTATTTGAACCCGTCAGCTTTATCTGATGACTAAATTTTATCAATTTTACTTTATTTTGCATACGCGAAAAGAAAAAGTCGGATAGGAAACTTTGTCTTTGAAAACCGATAGTTTTTTGATATAATAGGAAAAAATAAGGGGTTAGATAGGAAATTCAAAATTTTGGAGGGATTTTATGCTTTACGACGAGAAAAATTATATTGACACGCAGGAGCTTACAGATATTATTTTTGCCGAATTCAGTATTGAGGAAAATGCTAATATAAGGCGTAATATCAACAAGGAAATTATCAAGCTATGCAAATCAATGCCTGCCGTAAAGAACGGAAAGCATACTGATTTATGGGATAAGTCAAGAGTATTACCCAAAGGGCAGAAAAAAGCAAAACATCTTTTTAACAAAAATGAACGCAATCACATTGTACATAGTGTTGCCTTAAAGGAATACATACTTAAAAACATTGCCGAATTTTCTCCGCAGGTCAAAGAAAAAATAGTTGAAGAAACAGACCGTAGAAAAGAGCTTAAAAAAGCCGCCGATGAATTAAACAAAAGAAATTTAATGTACGAGTTGATTGATAATAACGAGCCTGAATTTGAAGATGTCTATATTTATGACGATGAATATGAAGAGCTCGGCTTTGTCAGCAGAGAAGAAGCACACCGGGAAAAACTGTTTTTAATGGTTGAAGCTCTTTTTCTTGAACGCTTTACGCCTATTGATGAAGACCTCCTTTGGAAAGATATGAACAGAATGCCGCTTTTGGCAAGTACAAATACGGATTTTACACCGGAGATTATGGAATCAATTCAAAGATATGAACGCAAAGACTATTACAAGCCTTTAGATAAAAAGGATGTATAACGATATACTCAATATATTTATCATACTAAAAATATGAAGTATGTTATTTTCTCTATATAGGGGGAAAATAACATTATGATTAGTTACAAGCCTTTTTATGAAACATTGCTTAAAAAGCAGATGACGGAATATGCCTTGATATTCAAGCACGGAATACCTGCAAACACCTTGCACAGAATGAAGCACGGAGAAGCTATTACAACAAAAACGCTGGACGAATTATGCTTTATTCTTGACTGTCCTGTTTCGGATATTCTTGAATATGTCCGCCCGGATGATATATAAATATATATAATTAATGCCTGCTCATTCAAGCAGGCTTATTTTTAATGTATTGATAAATCAACAATTTTATTGTATAATATATTAAAACATACTTTTTAATGAGTGATTATTATGAATGTTTCAAATGAAAAAGCAATAAACAATGCCGCCGCTTCGCTTGAAATGGAAGGCTTTGTTATCAAAAATGAATATAAAGCATTATGCGAAAAGCTATTGAGCAATGAAATAACAATGGCACAGTATATTGAATCTATCAAATTATCACAAGGAATTAAGGCATAATGGGATATGATATTAACGCCTCAACAAGTAATTGCTATGAGGGCACTACCTGCTTAATAAATAAATTAGGTATTACCGATGAAAGCAAGCTTAAAGAATTTGAGGGTGCCGTTACCTTTGCAAAGGCAAGTGAACTTGAAAAAAATCCTATCAGTACTGCTTTTGATATTGAACATTACCGAGCAATTCATAAGTATTTGTTTGAAGATATTTATGATTGGGCAGGTGAATACCGAACTGTTAATCTCTCAAAAAAGGGAACTAAATTTGCCCCTGCGGATAAAATTTCCGATTTAATGACTTCTTGCTTTACGCGGCTTAAGGAGAATGATTTTTTTCAAGGCAACTCATTTGACGTTTTTGTTGAAAATATAGTTGATTTTTACTGTGTTACAAATATGATTCACCCATTCAGAGAGGGTAACGGACGAACTCAAAGAATATTTATTACACAGCTTATTCGCTATAATGATTATGATATTGATTTTTCATCAATAGATAAAGATGAACTAATGATAGCAACAATTCAATCTGCTAACGGTGTAACAGATTATTTGAAAAATATTTTTCATAACTCCATAAAAGGATAATATAGTAATATTTATAGCCTGCTTATTCAAGCAGGCTTATTTTTGTACCTTATAAGTGAATAGTCTTTTTTAATTAATTTTTTTGGTTTTGTGTGTGATTTGTGGTGCAGTTTTGGTGCAATACGAATATCCCTGTAAATATCGCAAATGATTACTTTCTTAAGCAACCGATTTGCGCACTCTTTATCGAAAGGTTCCCCGAACCTTTCTCCCAAAAATCTTCACCCTGCGGGCTCAATTTTTGGAAACTCGTGGCCGCAAGTTCAAGTCTTTTTGTTTTCAAGGAATAAAAAATAACAGGCTAAAAGCCTTGTTTTGCTTTTTATTTTTAAGCAACCGATTTGCGCACTCTTTATCGAAAGGTTCCCCGAACCTTTCTCCCAAAAATCTTCACCCTGCGGGCTCAATTTTTGGAAACTCGTGGCCGCAAGTTCAAGTCTTTTTGTTTTCAAGGAATAAAAATAACAGGCTTTTAGCCTGTTATTTTTTATTGGTCGGAGTGACAAGACTTGAACTTGCGGCCCCCAGACCCCCAGTCTGGTGCGCTACCACCTGCGCTACACCCCGATGGTATACATATATACATTAAACCTAAAAGGCTAACTGCGTTGAAGATTTATTCAACGCAGTTGTGGTCGAGGTGACAGGACTTGAACCTGCGGCATCCTGCTCCCAAAGCAGGCACTCTAGCCAAACTGAGTTACACCTCGTTATATGTAAAGCCCTTGCGGGCGATACGTTTTTTACAATGCTTGAACATTTTAATATATAATTAGTAATTTGTCAAGCATTTTTTCATTTTATTAAATCTTTGATAACCTCACCTGCAATAATCAGTCCTACTGCCGAGGGAACAAAGGCTGTACTGCCGGGTATCTGACGCCCGCCTGAAAGGACTTCGTCGCTTTCCTCCCGAGGTGAAACGGGGGCTTCCCTTGAATAAACCACCTTAAGATGATTTATTCCTCTTTTTCTAAGCTCATATCTCATTACTCTTGCGAGGGGACAAACTGACGTTTTACTGATATCGGCAACCTCAAAAGCAGTTGGGTCAACCTTGTTTCCTGCGCCCATTGAGCTGATTATCGGCACATTTGCCTCTTTAGCCTGCATAACAAGCTCAATTTTACCCTTAACCGTATCAATGGCGTCAACCACATAATCATAATCCGAAAAGTCAAATTCCCCTGCTGTTTCGGGAGTATAAAAGGTTTTATATGCTCTGACATTACAATTCGGGTTGATGTCCTTTATCCTATCCGAAAGAACATCAACCTTATATTTTCCCACTGTACTGTGCAGGGCAATAATCTGCCTGTTAAGATTAGTCAGAGAAACGGTATCGTTATCAACAATATCAATATTTCCCAAGCCGCTTCTCACAAGCGCCTCAACGGTATATCCGCCTACTCCGCCTACTCCGAAAACGGCTACACGTGATTTTGACAATTTTTCAACTGCTTCTTTTCCCAGCAGCAATTCTGTTCTCGAAAACTGATTTGGCATAAGCTTACCTACTGACTAAATATAGTATTCATCGGCGGCAAGTGATTTGCCGTTATCTATAATATCCTGCAGGGTCATGGAGTCAAGATACTCGGTTATAACATCATAAAGCCCCTGCCAAACTGCAAGAGTAACACAGGAATCTGCTCTCTCGCACAGGTTCACCTCATCATCAAGGCAGGAAACGGGAGCAAGACTGCCCTCGGTTATCCTGAGAACATCACCCACGGTATAGCTGTCAGGCGATTTTGCAAGCATATAACCGCCCTGATAGCCTCTTGTGGTACGAAGAATCCCCGATTTATTAAGCAAGGGCACAATCTGCTCAAGATATTTTTTGGATATACCCTGACGGCTTGCAATATCCTTCAAAGCCACAAAGCCTTCCTTTTGATGCTCTGCAAGATCTATCATCATTCTGAGCGCATATCTGCCCTTTGTTGAAATTTTCATACTTACCACTCCTAAAGCCTAATTATACCATAGGTTTTATAAGTATTCAAGAGCATTGGAAATTTACTATACTATTCTTTTTGTTCCTTTTTTGATATTAAAGGTAAGATTGCCCTTTTCACCGTTTAAGGAATAATCAATGGAAATGTCGTCATTTATATCAATGGAGGCAGAAAGAATTTTTGCCTTCGGTCTTGTAACCGTATCGGTGAAAATTTTTCTCTGCTTTGCGTCATACTCTGCAACGTCGTCGGAAACAAAGAGAAGATTTCCGCAAAGGCTGTTGACCTCGGCAATAATTTCTCTTTGAGTGAGAGGCATTTTCAAATTGCTTTCACGAAGGAGGAAAACGTCAGGGTCATTGAGGAATGCCCTACCGTCAAGATGACGGCGGAAAACCGTATTGAGAAGCGTATTCTGAGTTGAAACGTCCTCTCTTGAAAACGGCTTTTTATCCCAGTCAAGACCAACATCTGCACCGATTCTGCAAAAATCAACCTTGCCGAAGGCAGGTGCAAGGGGTACACCGCAGCCGAGAATTATTTTATCACCGCAAACCTCACGGAGCAAATCCATAGCGTCGCACATAATTTCTCCCCTGCTTTTGCCGTGAATGGGAATAATACAGCAGGCATAGAGGAAATCAAGCTTAACCATATCGTAGCCCCAAACATTAAGAACAGTATCAAAAACGTTTTTGATATATTCCCTTACCTCGTCATTATAAATATCAAGGGCAAAGAAGCCTCCCCAGTTATGAGAGGCATAATGAATTCTGCCCTTTTCATCGTGAACAAGCCAGTCCTTATGCTTTCTGAACACATATGATTTCGGAGTTGCCGCAAAGGGAGCAAGCCACAAGCCTGCCTTCATACCGTTTGAATGAATTTCATCGGCTATGGCCTTCATACCTGTAGGGAATTTCTTTTCGTCGGGATATAACCAGTCGCCGACGGTTCTTTCGTAGCCGTCGTCAATCTGGAAGATATCAACCTTTGTATCAAGCTTTGAAATAGATTCAAGGTCACGTCTGACAATATCCTCGGTAACACCTGTGTAATAGTTATACCAAGTGGTATATCCACAGCTACGCTGAACCTTAGGCTTTTCAATCCTCATCAGTTCAAAGTATTTGTCAAAGGCATTGTCATATTCACCGTCAATAATTGCAAGGGAAAGCAGCTCCTTCTCCCCGTCAAACCAAACGCCCTCCAAATCCTTTTCAATGCTAACTGTTGAGGCGTTTGTATCAAATGTAATAATGGTATAGCCTGCTCTTTCGGAAAGGGAGCCGTAAAGAGTGATATTTTCACCCTGTCTTATGTAGCCGTAGGAATAGCCGTAGAAGATACCGCTTTTTTCGGGATACTTATGAAATGTCAAATCACCTGCACACCATCTTCCGAGAAAGTTAAATTTCTTTCTTTCCACACCGAATCTTCTTGGATTAAACTCATCCATTTTATCCTTTGGTGCATACTCACGGGATACAGTCCAGCTTTGATATCCGTTAGGGAAAATTCTGTCCGTATTTTTATACTGACGGTCAAAGGTCATTTCAAATTTATCAAAGCTGATTTTTTTATTTGGCTTTAATGTAAGAGAAATTATACCGTCGCTGTCATTAACCGCAACTGAAAAATCCTCGTTATTTATTTCGGTTGTTTCTTTTTTTTCGCTTTCTGTTTTATAAACGAAATTAAATTTTAAATCCATAAATTTACCCCTTAAAATATTTGTTGTACTAAATAATACCATAATACGTAAAATAATGCAAATTTGAAAAAATGTCATTTAATATTGCCTTTTAAAATGATTAATTAGTATTTGGCAGGCTGAGCCTGCACACAGACGAGAAGGGACAGGGTTTTCCCTGTCCGTATTATTCGGGACGGGCAACCCGTCCCCTACAAAAACAAACAACGTCGTTATTACAAATCAACCGTAGGGGCAGGTCTCTGTGCCTGCCCGAAATTATGATTTGTCGAACCGAATTGA
>JBJFHZ010000037.1:0-2987 GCA_051894075.1 Eubacterium sp. | reverse complement strand
GCTCAGTTGCCGTTGGCCACCGCACCAGCTGCCGCTGGGCGCCGCAGAATGCAATTATGCAGCCAAATCCGTTCCCTTGTGGATTGTCCCATTATTTTCCTAACCGCAAAAACACAGGAGAGTGATATAGTTCGTGGGTTGGGGATCGGCGGCGACGATTACATCACCAAGCCTTTTGGAACAAATGAACTACTTGCCCGTGTAAATGCACATTTACGCAGAGATAACAGAGAAAAGAAATATGCCATATCTATTTCTGGAGTTATCTTTCACATCAATGCAAAGGAAGCAGAAGTCAATGGGAATAAACTTCCGCTAACCAAAAGCGAGTATGAAATCTGTGAGTATTTGGCTCTGCATCGAGGACAGGTTTTTTCAAAGGAACAAATTTATGAAGCCGTCTTTGGATTTGATGGGGAAAGTGACAATAGTGTGATTGCCACTCATATCAAAAACATCCGTAGCAAATTAGCGGCTGCCGAATTATCACCCATTACAACGGTATGGGAGGTGGGTTATAAATGGGAGTAAAAAAATTAAGATCTATCTTCATGCAGTATATATTTGCTGTTGTCGGCGGTATTCTTTTCATTATCGCTGTCAATGTTGGCTTATATATGCTCTGTATAAATACGGGGATCATTATTCCTGTTATGAATATTGAGAATAGGGTTGCTGACGTAGCAGAAGAAATACGGGAAAATGAATCTTTTGATATCAGTGATATCCCCAACTTTTGTGATTATGGCGTTTATTCCCCTGTAGGCGTATTCCAGTACGGCTCTCTATCAGAAGATACAGCTAATGCCTTATGGGAAGAAGCCACTACAAACGGAAACAATATAGTTTCCCCATACCGTGTTCGGGTGATTGACCGTGTAAATGAGGTTGTTCTTTTGCGCTACCGTTTCACTTCGCAATTTAACAATTCAACACTTCGACGGATATGTCCGGCATCCGATTTACTGCTTGTCGGACTAATAGTGATTGAGATAATCATTTTGCTGTTCCTTGTTTCTCATTGGTTTGGGAAATATACAGGCAGGAAAATTGATAAGCTGCTTTTTGTGACCCAAAAAATTGAGAAACAGGATTTGGATTTTCAGATTGAAAGTAGCGGTATATTTGAAGTTGACCGCGCTTTATTCGCATTAGAACATTTGAAACAGGCACTAAAAACATCGCTTACCGAACAATGGCAAGCTGATAAGCTACGACAAGATCAGATTTCCGCTTTGGCGCATGATCTGAAAACACCCTTAACCATTATTCGCGGAAATACGGAATTGCTGTATGATATGGCACTTACCGATAACCAGAAAGAATGTGCAGATTATATTGAGGGAAGCGTAGTTCAAATGCAGGACTATGTTGAAACGTTAATAGACATGACAAAAACAAGAGAAAGTCTTTCTTTTCATCCCCAAAATGTAAAATTATCTTCCTTATTGCATGAAATCCACACACAGGCAAAAGGTTTGTGTGCTGTAAAAAATATTCACCTGGAATGGTGCGAGAATTTTAATCGGGAATATATCTTGGCCGACAGTGAACAACTGATAAGGGCTTTCGCAAATGTTCTTTCAAACGCAACAGAACATACGCCGGCAGGAAAAACTGTTTTCTTTGATATGTATGAGAAAGATAGTTTTATCTTATGTTCTATTGCCGATACGGGGAATGGCTTTTCTCCTGAAGCATTAAAGCGCGCAACTGAGCAGTTTTATATGGACGAACAAAGCAGACATTCCAAATCACATTATGGAATAGGCCTTTATGTGGCAAACTCTATTATCACTCAACATGGCGGACAGCTTATTTTAAGCAATTCTGAAAAAACTGGCGGCGCACAGGTTGTAATCAAAATTCCATATTAACTTCACGGACGACTTACGGGTCGTCCGTTTTTCAAATCTTTATAAAATCTACAAAAATAGTCTTTAGAATATAAGCAAAAAACAGAAACATAATCTGTCACACGGCGAAAAAAACCGTCATACGGTATAATCATTATGGGGGTTACAAACAAGAACACATGAAAAAGCGCCTTAAATTGTATGGAATAAGTACGATAGTCCTTATCTTACTTGCTTATTTGATTTGGGGCAATACGGCGTTGACTGTGAATAACATAAAAATTTCAAGTAGCCGTATTCCTATCGCATTTTCCGGGTTCCGAATAGCACAGGTATCAGACCTGCACAACGCAGAATTTGGGAAAGACAATAGAAAGTTGCTGGAATTGCTATCAGAAAGCAAACCGGACATTATTGCAATAACGGGGGATTTAGTGGACGCAGGGCATACGGATATTGGCGTAGCTCTTGATTTTGCAAAAGAAGCGGTTAAGATTGCGCCTGTCTATTATGTAACAGGGAACCACGAAGCAAGCCTGTCACAGTATGATGAACTCAAAATAGAACTTAAAACGATTGGCGTAATTGTGCTTGAAGATGAAGCTGTACAGTTAAAACACGACACAGAAGAAATAACGCTTATTGGACTTTCTGACCCTGATTTTACCATAAAAGGAGATATATTCGGAGAAGCCCCAGCTATGGTCAGAACAAAGCTGAGTAGTCTTGTTGATGATGAAAGCAGCTACACTATTTTGTTGTCGCACCGTCCAGAATTATTTGAAAGCTATGCACGTTGCAGTATTGATCTGGTTCTAAGCGGACACGCACACGGCGGTCAATTCCGTTTTCCATTTCTCGGCGGACTAATTGCTCCCAATCAAGGGATATTTCCAAAGAATGACGCAGGGCTATATACAAGTGGCAGTACAAATATGATTGTCAGCCGGGGATTGGGCAACAGCATTATTCCCATCCGTTTTAACAATCGCCCGGAAGTCGTTGTAATTGAACTTCTCAGTATAGAGTTATAAGACCAAATTTATAGAGAACCGAATCAGAAAGCAATCTGCCGCACGACGGCAAAAGAAAAAAAGCCGTCGTACAGCAGACATATTCCCATGCGCTTAT
>JBJFHZ010000036.1:0-15549 GCA_051894075.1 Eubacterium sp. | reverse complement strand
GTCTTCGTTTCGCTATCCGTGAGGGTGGTAGAACAGTAGGTTCAGGCGTTGTTACAGCTATCAATGAGTAATCTATAACCTTTAAATAATTAAGAGCAAGTCATATGACTTGCTCTTTTTTTGTTATATATGCCTTTTAATTTGATTACTAATATGCTATACTTATATAGGTGAAAAATATGGCAGAAGAGCTTGAAAATTTAACAGGCATTGTTGAAGATATTACATATAGAAACGATTCAAACGGCTACGGCGTAATTGAAATTGCCACAGGTGAGGAATATGTCACTGTTGTGGGAATTTTGGGAAATGTTGTAATCGGAGAGGAAATTGTATTTCAAGGCGAATGGACGCTTCACCCAACCTTTGGCAGACAGTTTAAGGCTGAAAGGCTTCAGCATACCTTACCGGCTGATGCATCGGGTATGCTTCGTTTTCTTGCGGGAGGAATTGTCAAAGGCGTGAGAGAGGCAACAGCAACAAAAATAGTAGAAAAATTCGGAGCAGACACTTTTAATGTTATTGAAAATGAGCCTGAAAGACTTGCCGAAATAAAAGGAATTAACAAATCAAGAGCGAAAAAAATCAGTCAGGATTTTAAAATGCAGTTTGCCGCAAGAGAGGTAATGAACGGACTTGCTGATTTAGGCTTAAGTCAGCAGGAGGCTTTTTCTGCATATAATTTATATAAGTCAAATGCCCTTGAAATTATCAAGGAAAATCCCTATGCATTTATATCCGAAAACGGTATATCCTTTGAGCGTGCAGATGAAATTGCAGAAAATTTGGAGGAGGCACCGCCTTTTGATTACAGATGTCAGGCGGGAATTGTTTATATTGTCAGGCATAATCTTAGAAACGGTCATACCTGTTTGCCGAGAAACAGTCTTATCACACCTGCAAAAAATCTTCTTAACTGCAATGAGGACGAGGCAGAAATTGCCATTGATAATGCGATAGAGGTAAAACAGCTTGTTCAGGAAAATATCGACGGACGTGATTTCATTTTTCTTCCCGAGATTTACAGAGCCGAGTCTGCAATAGCGGAAAGAATACAGGTAATGCTTCAGTTTCCGCCACAGCAAAAGGATATTTCCACCTCGGAGATTTATGCATTTGAAGAGGCAAACAATATTACCTTTGATGACAAGCAGAGGGAAGCTATAGAAATCGCCGTTAATAAAGGAATTTTGATTTTAACAGGCGGACCCGGTACAGGTAAAACTACTACTGTAAAGGGAATTATTGCCCTGATGGAAAACCGAGGACTTGACGTTGCTCTTGCTGCACCCACCGGCAGAGCCGCCAAAAGAATGAGCGAGCTTACAGGTCGTGAGGCAAAAACTATCCACAGGCTTTTGGAGGTTGAATACAAGGAGGGTGCAACAGAGCCGTCTTTTACCCATAATCTGCGAAATTCTCTTGAATGTGATGCAGTAATTGTTGATGAGCTTTCAATGGTTGATGTTACCTTGTTTTCATCACTGCTTGATGCATTGCCTTTGTCCTGCAGGCTTATTATGGTCGGTGATAAAAATCAGCTTCCACCTGTAGGCGCAGGAAATGTTCTTGCTGATTTAATTAAAAGCGGACTCATCGGTGTTGTCAGTCTTGATAAAATTTTTCGTCAGGCAATGGAAAGCAGAATTGTTTCAAATGCCCACAGAGTTGTAAACGGAGAAATGCCTGTATTTGACAATAGCCCCGATTCAGACTTTTTCCTTTTAAACGAGAGGTCAAAATATAATGCACCGAGAAAAATTGTAAATCTTGTTACCTCCAGAATACCGTCAGGCTACGGCTTTGACCCTGTAAAGGATATTCAGGTGCTTTGCCCGGGGAGAAAGGGCGAGGTTGGAACAGAAAATCTTAATGCGCTTTTGCAGGAGGTTATGAATCCACCGTCACGTGATAAAGCCGAGATTAAATATAAGGGTTATATTCTCCGTGAGGGCGACAAGGTTATGCAGATAAAGAATAACTATGACGTACCTTGGTTTAAGGATAATGAAAACGGTACAGGCGTTTTCAACGGTGATATCGGAACATTAACAAGAATTGATAGGGCAAACGATATTATCAACGTCCGCTTTGATGACAGAGAGGCAATGTACAGCCTTGAGAATGTTTCCGAGATTGAGCTTGCATATGCTATGACTGTTCATAAAAGTCAGGGCAGTGAATTTGACGCTGTTGTACTTCCCGTTATCAACACACCGCCAAAGCTTGCTTACAGAAATTTGTTTTATACAGCACTTACAAGAGCAAAAAGTCTCCTTGTTATTGTCGGCAGTGAAGAGGCGATCAAAAAAATGGTTGATAACGATAAAAAAAGCAGACGCTACAGCGCACTTGTTCATTTTTTATCTGTTGACAATAATGATGTTTTCAAGTAACATATATTATATTATTTTAGATTATTAAGGATTGTTTTTATGTTTGGTTACGATTTGGGTATAGATTTGGGAACAAGCTCGATAGTCATTTCCGTTGTCGGAAAGGGTGTTGTCCTTGACGAGCCTGCATATGTTGCCTATGATACTGAAAGTGAAAAGATGCTCTATGCGGGAAAAAGAGCGTATTATCTTGAGGGCAGGGAGCCGTCAGGAGTCAGCGTTATTCAGCCTATATCCGAGGGTGTTGTAAGTAACTATGCTCTTGCCGAAGAAATGGTAAGATACTTTATGAATAAGGTGCTTAAAAAGAATATTTTTAAGCCAAGGGTTGTGGCTTCAGTTCCGTCAAACAGTACAGACGTTGAAAGAAGAACGCTTATATCGGTTCTTATTACCGCAGGGGCAAGGTCTGTCTGCCTTGTTGAAGAACCTCTTTGTGCCGCCTTCGGCTCGGGAATTGACCCATTGCATCCGGGCGGAGTATTCGTTATTGACTGCGGAGCAGGTGCAACGGATATGGCGGTTGTCAGCCAAGGCTCAATGAGTCAGAGCGAAACAATTAAGGTTGCGGGCGACGATTTTGACAGAGCGATAGTTAAGTATCTACGTGATAAATACGGATTGCTTGTAGGTATGCGTACTGCCGAGGAAATTAAGAAAAATATCGGCTGTGCAGTACCCAGAGAAAACGATATAACAATGTCTGCTAAAGGCAGAAATATGCTTTCGGGACTGCCGAGGGTAGTGGAAATTACAGGAAATGAAATATGCGAGTGCCTAACGCCTCAGCTTGGAAAAATTACCTCTGTAGCAAGAGCAATGTTTGAAAGAACGTCGCCTCAGCTTATTGCGGATATAACTAATTCAAGCCTGCTTTTAACAGGTGGCTCGGCTCAGCTTTACGGCTTTGATACGCTTATTTCACAGACCTTGAACCTCGATGTAACCGTACCTGTCAGACCTAATCTATGTGTTTCCAAGGGCTGTGAGGTGGCACTTAAAAAGCTTCATATCCTTGACCAATATGGATATTCCTTTAAAACAAAGGAAGAGGTTAGAATCAGATGATCGAGGTTTATTACGGCTTCGGAAAGGGTAAAACAACCGCTTCAATAGGCTTGGGAATGAGGGCAGTAGGAGCAGGTTTAACAGTTACACTTGTTCAGTTTTTAAAGGACAATAAATCGTCAGAGCTTAATGTGTTGCCTTTTGATATTTTTAAGGCTCCCGACAGCCTGCCGTTTAATCCTGATAAATCTTATCAGCCTTGGGTGGACTCCGCCTTGGAGTATATTAAAAACTGCAAAAGCGACGTGATAATCCTCGATGAGTTTCTTGATATAATCGGGAAATACGTAACAGTTGATAAAGCAGTTGAGCTTATAAAAAATCTATCAAACGGGGAAATTGTTATAACAGGTCACAGGGAGATTTCCGAAATTTTTAAAATAAGTGATTATATAACTCTTATGGAAAAAATAAAGCACCCTTATGATAAGGGAGTTAAGGCAAGAAAAGGAATTGAATACTAATAGGGAGGGAAAGCAAAGTGGACAGATTTTCAAAATTCAATCCAAAGTCCTGCTTTCTCTTTTTTGTTTTGGAGATAGTTTTGTGCCTGCTTTTGTTTAATCCTGCCTTTCTGGCAGTAAGCCTTTTGTCAGCGCTTTTTTACGACATAAAGCTAGAGGGCAAAAAGGCGGTAAAAAGATTTTTTACGTTTATTTTACCGCTGATACTTTTTATCGGTCTGTTTAATATGATTTTCGCCCATTACGGAGATACGGTTTTGTTTACTGTGTTTTCTGCGGATTTTACCTTGGAATCCTTTTTTTACGGAATAAATCAGGGCATTATGTTTTCATCTGTCATATTGTGGCTGTCCTGCTATAGCATGGTGATGACCTCGGATAAATTTCTTTCCGTATTTTCAAAAACAGCACCAAATTGCGCCCTTGTATTTTCAATGGTTCTGTCATTTATTCCAAGACTGCGTAAAAACGCAGAGGAAATAAACGACGCAGGTAAGTTAATTGAGACAGGAGAAAGTAGGCTGAAAAAGAGCATTTCAAGCTTTTCTGCCCTCATTACAATGACCTTGGAGGAAAGCATAGAGGTCTCCGACTCAATGAAAGCAAGAGGCTTTAATAAAAACAGACGGGCTTATTCAAAATACGGATTTTCTTTTTCGGACGGAGTAATTATTGCGGTTAGCATAATTCTCTTTGCCGTAATGCTTTATTATAAGATTTCGGGAAAGACCTTGTTTGTTTTTGAGCCTGTTATGGCGTTCGATTATTTTTCACCGCTTTCTTTGGCAATTTATGCGGTAATGTCATTTTTACCGCTGATAACTGATTTATGGGAGGATGCAAAATGGCTGTATTTAAAACAGAAAATCTGACATTTTCATATCCTAAGTCAGATAAAAAAGCCGTTGATAATGTAAATATTGAAATTAAAAAGGGAGAGCTCATCTTATTAATGGGGGAAAGCGGCAGTGGAAAATCTACTCTTTTGAGGCTTTTGAAAAAAGAGCTTTCGCCCTTTGGCAAAATGACGGGAAGTATAGCTTCTGACTGCAAAAGCATTGCCTTTGTTCAGCAAAATCCCGATACCTCATTTGTATCCGAAACTGTTAGAGGGGAGCTTGCTTTTGCCCTTGAAAACAGAAATATGACTGATGCTCAAATAGCTGTCAGACTTGGTGAAATTTCTTCATTCTTCAATATTAACGATATTCTTGACTGCAGAATTTCCTGCCTTTCGGGAGGGGAAAAAGCAACTGTTTCCATTGCATCTGCAATGATAGATAATGCAGATGTGCTTATACTTGACGAGCCCTTTGCACAGCTGGACACTAAGGCAGTTTTATCTGTTTCTTCAATGCTTAAAAGGATAAATACCGAGCTTGGTGTTACTGTGATTATGGCTTCCCATACATCTGCTGAGGTGATAGATTTCTGTGACAGATTGATTGTTCTTAAAAGCGGCAGGTGTATCTGTAATACCTCTGTCAGAGAGGCGGTAAAGGATGACAGCCTTTTGGATTTCTTCCCTGCATTTACAGGGCTTTTTGAGGAAAGGCCCTTGACAGTTAAAGAGGCAATACCCCTTTCTGCAAAATTCGGCGAAAAGCCTTTGACACCTGAAAACGAAACCGAGCCTGCCGTTGTACTGAAGAGCATAACCTTTGCTTACGGAAAAAACGAGCCTGATATATTAAACAGGCTGTCCTATACTGCCTATAAGGGAAAAATCAATTCTGTTATTGGCTCCAACGGAAGCGGAAAAACCACACTTCTAAAGGTCATAGGCGGTATAAAAAAAGCATATAGCGGTAAGGTTAAGACAACAGGAAAGCTTTGCTATATGCCTCAAAATGTGCGTTGCCTTTTTACTAAGGATACGGTGGGTGAGGAGATTTCTGCCGCTACAGCTGAAAAATTAGGCATCGCCGACTGTATGAATCATCACCCCTTTGATTTAAGCGGAGGACAGGCTCAAAAGCTGGCGTTTGGTATTCTGCTTGAGAAAAATGCTGATATTTTCCTTCTTGATGAGCCGTCAAAGGCATTTGATGCTCAGTCAAAGAAAAGCCTTGCAGAGCGTTTAAAAAGCCTTTGCGCTCAAGGCAAAACAGTTATAATGGTGTCCCATGATATAGATTTTGTGGGACAGGTGTCGGATTACGTTTCCTTTCTTTCCGACGGCATTATTTCCTCGGCAGGTGACAGACGTCAGGTTTTGTCGACGCTGAAATTTTATACAACTCAAATAAGAAGAATATCTGCAGGGAATTTGGAATTTGCCGTGTCAGCGGAGGATTTGGTATGAAAAAGATTTTTCCCTTTGCTGTGGCTTTGAGCCTTGTCTTGCTTGTGGTTTGGCAGATTTTTGCAGGCGAGAAAAATTATTATCTTCTTATAACCGCAGTGCTTGTTTTGTCAATGATACCCTTTTTTGTCTCCTTTGAAAGAGAAAGGATAACCTCGAGAGAAATAACCCTTGTAGCAAGCCTTGTAGCCCTTGCTGTAGTCAGCAGAGCCGTTTTTTATCTTGTACCGCAGATAAAGCCTATAGCGGCAGTAGTTGCCGTCAGCGGAGTGTGCCTCGGTGCAAAAAGAGGATATTTAGTTGGCGCACTATCAATGCTTGTGTCAAATTTTATTTTCGGACAGGGAATTTGGACACCTTTTCAAATGGTGGCTATGGGCTTTGTGGGCTTGATTTTCGGAGTTGTTTTCAGTAAAATTAAGGCAAATAAAATCAGCCTTTCAGTTGTCGGCTTTCTGAGTGTGACAGTAGTTTACGGGCTTATAGTTGACCTTTCAACCGTTTTAATGCTCAGCGGTGATATAAATGTTAAATCTGTCCTTTCGGTATATTTGGCAGGATTACCCTTTAATTTGATTTTCGGTGTGACAACAGCCGTTTTTCTTTTTCTTTTCGGAGAAGCATTTATCAAGAAAATTGACAGAATAAATATAAAATACGGCATCTGCACTAATGAGGTGAGCTTATGAATGATAAGGATGTAATTTCAAAAATATGTAATTTTTCATACGTAATGGCTATAGTCGGTATCTGCACCTTGGGAATTTGTCCGGCCTTTGGCGTAATGTCAATAGCGGTTCGCCTTGTTTTGAAAAAGAAAAATTTTCAGCTTGGAGAAAAGGAGCAGAAGAAAATTAAAACCGCTAATATCCTCAGTATAATCTCCTTTGTTCTTTTCGCAGTAGATATTGTCATTGCATATGCTTTTCTTGTGTAATTATAGTTGAATTATGATAGAACATAAAAATAAAGCTCTCATTTGAGAGCTTTATTTTTATGCTTTATTTTCTTTTTTGCCTGTGTTGACAATAAACTGATTATTGCAGTATGGACAGGTGACATTGATTTTTCCTTTATGCTTGGGGAGTCTTAAGGTTTTTTTACACTTCTTGCATTTAACGAATTTATGTGTCCTTCTCTGCTTCCACTTGTTTTTTGTCAGCATATTTTTTTGCTTAATCTTTCCTGTAAAGGAAAGCCAAGTGTTATTTTCGTTTCTCCTTGCCTCAATATTTTTTGAAAATACTCTGAACACAGCAAAAATTAAAAGTGCTGTTGCAAGGGCAAAAATTGCATAATAAGAAATTTTTGAAAACCGATAGAGAATATTCGCAATAACTATCAGTATCATATAGCACACGAGAAGAACGGTCCAAAGCCTGTCGATACCGTATCTTCCTACCATAAATCTTTGAAATTTATAGCCTAAATTCTGAAAAAATTTTTTCATTTTATCACCTGATTCTACTGATTAATTATATCTCCGTCACTGTCGCCGAAATAATCTCCTGCGGAGCTTGGCGAATTATATTCCTGTGAATAGCTTTGAGTGGGATACTGACTGCTTCTTGATGGCTGACGGTAGTAGTAGGTTGTGCCGAAAATCGAAAGAATAATTCTTATAACAAATCTTATGACAATTATTATTAAGATTATTTTCAGTATCCTTGAAAGGCAACCGCCCTTATATGTCCTTGTATAAACCGTTCTGCCGTTATTATCGTTAGTACCGAAGCCGTAAAAGGAGGAAAAGGGATTTTCACCTATTGGGTTTACACCGTTCATTATATTTCTGTAGGCCTGCTCATAGGTAGCGTTATTAGGCTCCTTGGCATATGCAGTTCTAATATGGTCCTCAGCAACTGCTTTGTTTCCGAGACTGAAATTTGCAAGGGCTGATAGATAGTACCAACGGGCGTTTCTGTCCTCAATACTGTTTAGCAGATTTAATGCCTGCTGATACTGACCTGACCTTATAAGCTGTGCCGCAGAGGAAAGATAATCGGGTGCAGAAGAACTGCTCTGCCTTGAATTACCATAGTAGCCTGTATATGGGTTAGAGCTCTGGCTTTGGGCAGTACCGTTTTTTATTTGGTCATAGGCGGCATTTATTTCCGCCATTTTTCTTTCCGCCTCTTTGTCACCGGGGTTAAGGTCGGGATGATATTTTTTAGCAAGCTTTTTGTAAGCCTTGGTGCATTCTTCTTCGCTTGCACCGTCAGGCACTCCTAAAACTTTGTACGGATTAGTAATCATACTTGTTCCTCAAATTCATTTTAACAAATATTAACATATATATTTTAAGCAGATATTAACAAAGAAAATCTAAATAATGTACGATTTGATAATTAAATATGTAAGAAATCAACAAATTATATCATATTTTTTCAGGCAAAAGGGCAATTCCGTTTGGCACAATATCTATCATACCGTATTCACCGCCTGCTACAGAGCCGGGGTTCATAATATATAGACCGTCATCATAATCAGTGTATTGAAAATGGGTATGACCGAAAAGGCAGATATCGGCGCCTCTTTTTTTAGCCTCGCTGATAATTTCACCGTAACCGAATTTTACATGGAAGGGATGACCGTGTGAGAAAAATATTTTTTTGCCTCCGAAATTTATTTCTTTAAAAAGGGGATAGGTTGAATACCAGTCGCAGTTTCCCGAAACTCTTTCGTATTTTAGATTAGGGTACAGCATTAAAACATCGTCAAAATCATCTTCACCGTCGCCGAGAAAAATATAAAGGTCGGCAGTATCCATATGCTTTTCAACAATTTCAAACAGATTTCCTTTTGCTCTGTGAGAGTCTGACATTACTACTATTCTCATTCATATTTTCCCCGCTTTATCATATAATGTATCAGATGTAATTATACAATATAGGGGAGATTTTTGCAATGAACAATAGAAATACTGACAACTTTTTTAAAAAAGCAGGAGCAAAATCAGGTATAGACATCGATAAAATGAAGCAAGCAGCAGATAAGGGCAAGCTTGACGATTATATAAATCAAAATCTGTCAAAGGACGTTTCAAAGCAGTTAAAAGACGTTTTGTCAGATGAGAACAAAACAAAGGAGCTTCTTTCAAGCCCACAGGCACAGGAGCTTATGAAAAAGCTCGGTATGAAGTAATATTAGGGTAACGGTAGTATTATGGATAATAACATCAACGATATAATTTCAAGCCTGACAGACGATGATATAAATATGCTCAAAAGCGTGGCGTCATCTATTCTCGGCGGAGAAAATCAACAGTCAAGTGAAAATACAGCTAATCAAAATAACAGCCAAAGCAGAAATAATCAAAATAAAAATCAAAGCAATATTCCCAAAGCTCCTCAAAGCAGTAATGTAAATAATACTGCCCTGCCTGCAAATTTGGGCTTTGATAATATTGATTTTGATATGATTATGAAGGCGAAGAAAATTTTTGATACGATGAATAATACGAAGGATAAAAATGTTGACCTTATTCTTGCACTAAAGCCGCACCTTCGCCCTGAAACGCAAAATAAGGCTGACCAGGCTATGAGAATTTTAAAGCTGTTTGATATACTGCCTTTACTCAAGGAGCTGTTTTAATGCCTAATTTTTCGGAATCAGATATAAACGACGCAAAAAGACGTGTACGTGAAATGCAAAACAGGGCAAATAATTTTGTGTCCGAGGAGCCTAAAAGAAACAATGACGGCTTTAATTCTCAGCATCAAAACCGCCGTCAAAATATAAACAGAGCAGAAAATAATAAAAATGAAAAAATTTCCAAGGAGGGCACGGAGGATAGCAAAAGCGGTCAAAACGGTCTTTTGGATTTATTCGGAGACGGCGACAAATCACAAATAATAATTCTCGCTTTAATTCTGGTTTTATCAAGAGAGGGTGCCGATAATATGCTGATTCTTGCTCTGCTTTATCTATTACTTTAAATAATATATGGAAATTTTGGTAATAATATGTTATATTATCATTTGATATATTATTCGGAGGAATTGTAATTGGAATTTTTAAATAAAAATATCGCACAGGGTGTTGATTTAATCAGCGTTCCTGCAAGCAGATTTAAAACTAATGAAATCGCCGTAAGCTTTGCTTTACCTCTTGATTCGGAAAGAGTATCGGCAAATGCTTTGACAGTCGGTATGCTTTCAAGAAAAAGCAGGGAATATCCCGATATGAAAAGCCTTAATAAAAAGCTGGCAGAGCTTTACGGCGCCGCTTTGTCGGCGTCTGTCAGCAAGGTAGGAGAATGTCAGGTGCTAAAGCTTGGCGTAACTGCGCTTGATGATCGCTTTTCCCTTGACGGAGAAAGCATTGCATTTGAATGTGTTAAGCTTTTAACCTCACTTATTTTTCAGCCGAGATTTGATGAAAACGGCTGCTTCTATGAGGAGGATGTGACGTCTGAAAAGAGAATACTTATTGAAAAAATCGGCGCTGAAATAAATGAGAAAAGGGTATATGTTTTGAGAAAGGCCGAGGAGCTGATGTTTGCAAATGAGCCCTACGGCATTAATAAATATGGAACAGTTTCTCAGGTTGAAGGGTTGACAGCAGATGACGCTTTGAATGCTTGGAAAAATATTTTATCCTCCTCAAAGGTGCTTGTTACAGTTGTGGGTAATTCCGATTTTGATAAGATTTCACAGCATCTTGCAGAGTGCTTTTCCGGTGTTGAAAGGAATTTCAAGCCCCTGCCGTCTGCCGTGTTTATTCCCGAGTGTAAAAGCGTTAAGGAAAAGCTGGAGCGTATTGATGTTAAACAGGGTAAGCTTGTTTTAGGCTTTCGTGTGAATCTTAAGCCTGACGACAGTCTTGCACCTGCGATGAGAACATTTTGCGATGTTTTCGGCGGCGGTCCATATTCAAAGCTCTTTGCCAATGTTAGAGAAAAAATGAGCCTCTGCTATTACTGCTCTGCAAGATATACAAGACTGAAAAGCTGTATAATGATACAGTGCGGCTGTAATGAAGAAAATATGGACAAGGCTGTAAATGAAATTTTAAATCAGCTTGAGGAAATCAAAAAGGGTAATTTTGACGAGGAGCTTGCTTCTTCACAGCTTGCTTTAAGAGATGCCTTGATGTCGGTAAACGATGCTCCCGAGGTTATGGAAAACTGGTATTCAAATCAGATTACCGACAGTATTGTAAAAACTCCCGAAATGTCAGTACAGGAGAACAATTCGGTAACTAAGGAGCAGGTGCAGAAATGTGCATCTCTTTTGACCTTGGATACTGTTTATAAGCTTACATCTGAAAAGGAGGCAGAGTAATGAAGGAAATTAAATCTTTGGCACTTAATGAAAAATATTATGAAATCGACCATAAATCAGGGCTGAAAATTTACGTTATGCCTAAAGAAAATTACTCCTCTGCCTATGCTGTTTTCGGCACAAATTACGGCTCCATTGATACACGCTTTAAGCGTTCCGACAGCGAAGAATGGACAACCGTTCCCGAGGGAATTGCTCACTTTTTGGAGCATAAGCTTTTTGAAAGTGAGGACCTGGATGCCTTTACAAGATATGCAAAAACAGGTGCATCTGCAAACGCCTACACCTCCTTTGATAAAACCTGCTATCTTTTTCAGTGCAGTGATAATTTTGATGCATCACTGGAGATACTGCTTGATTTCGTAACCCACCCTTATTTCACCAAGGAAACGGTTGAAAAGGAGCAGGGAATTATCGGTCAGGAAATCACAATGTACTATGATGTCCCCGGATGGATGAGTACATTTAATCTTCTTAAGCTTCTTTATCATAACCACCCTGTAAGAATTGATATTGCAGGTACGGTTGAGTCCATTGCACAGATTACAGACAAGCTCCTTTACGATTGCTATAATACCTTTTATAATCTCAACAATATGGTGCTTGCCGTTGTTGGAAATGTTACACCCGAGCAGGTAACTGCTGTTTGTGACAGAATGCTGAAAAAGGCAGAGCCACTTGAAATTGAGCGTTCCTTTGAGGCAGAGCCGAGAGATATTGCGGGAAGCTATAACGAGTATAATCTTTCAATGAGTATGCCTGTTTTTTCCTTTGGATATAAGGAAAAATGCGAAAAGCCCATACAGGATATTAAAACTATTGTTGAAACTAATATTCTTCTTGAAATTCTTGCGGGTGAAACATCTGCTTTGTATAATTCCCTTTTTGAAGAGGGACTTATCAATTCAAGCTTTTCCAAGGAATATTTTATCGGCTACGGCTATGAGGCAATAATTTTTGACGGCGAAAGCGAGAATCCCAAGGCTGTCAGCGAAGCAATTAAAAAAGAAGCAGCAAGACTTAAAAAAGAGGGAATAGACGAAAATCAGTTTGAGGCTGTAAGACGTTCTCTTTACGGCAGAGAAATTATGGAGTATAATGATATTGACTCCATTGCAAACGGCTTTGTCTCCGCCCATTTCGGTGGATACAGCGTGTTTGATGCTGTGGAGATATACAAGTCCGTTACAAAGGAAGATATTGAAAAGAGACTGTCGCAGGTTATGGATGAGCAGTACAGCGCCCTGTCGGTAGTCAAGGAGAAATAAAATGAGTAGTTACACAAGAGTATATTTCGAAGGGCTGGGAATTGATTTTGATTTGCCGGCAGTGGCTTTTTCTATCGGAAGCTATGATGTTCATTGGTACGGTATTATAATCGCCTTTGGCTTTGCCCTTGCTGTTTTGTACGGCGGCAGAATGGCTTATAAATGGAAAATGAGCCTTGACGGTATGACAGATGTTCTTATTTGGGGTACTATCCTCGGTATCATTTGTGCAAGAGCCTATTACGTCATTTTTGAGTGGTCATACTATAAAGACCATTTGATTGAAATACCACAGATTTGGAACGGCGGTATAGCAATTTACGGCGGTATTATCGGTGCATTGATAGGCGCCGCCATAGGCTGTAAGGTAGGTAAAATCAATTTTCAAAATCTTCTTGACTTGGGTGCCTTGGGACTTCTTATCGGACAAGGCATCGGCAGATGGGGAAATTTCTTTAATCAAGAGGCGTTCGGTACAAATACAACTACTGCCCCCTTTAGAATGTGGAGCCTTAAAATTCACGATACTCTTGAGGCGTCGGCACAGACCCTTGCCGCAAAGGGTATTGACGTTGACCCAAATCTTCCTGTTCATCCAACATTTTTATATGAAAGTGTTTGGTGTATTTTAGGCTTCTTCATTTTGAACTATATTGTTCATAAGAGGAGACAGTACAAAGGCGAGGTTTTCTTCCTTTACGGTATTTGGTACGGACTTGAAAGAATGGTTGTTGAGGGTATGCGTACCGATTCCCTGTATATCGGAAATACAACAATTCGTGTAAGTCAGGTGCTTTCCGCTGTTGTAGTAGTTGCCTTTGCAGTCTGTCATATCATTAATATGGTAAGAATTAAAAAGGGCACCCTGCCTAAAAGGCTTACAATTTATGCCGATGCTCCTGATGCTTCGGATTATATTAAAAAGCACGGTGAAAAATTATATCCCGAAAATGAAGAAAAAGAAAATTCCGATATCATCACAGAAAAAACGGAGGAAAACAATGTATCAGATAATTGACGGAAAGGCTGTTTCAAAGCAGGTAAAGGAACAGGTAAAAATTGAAACTGAAGAGCTTAAGAAAAACGGTATTACACCGGGACTTGCAGTAATTATAGTCGGAGAGGATCCTGCCTCACAGGTTTATGTAAGAAATAAAGAAAGAGCCTGTGATGAGGTAGGCTTTTACAGTGAAAAATTTGCCCTCCCTGAAAACACAACTCAGCAGGAGCTTAATAATCTCGTTAAGGAGCTTAACGGCAGAAAGGAGATTAACGGTATTCTCTGCCAGCTTCCATTACCGAGCCATCTTGATGATAAAGAGGTTATAAATCTTATTGACCCTATTAAAGACGTTGATGCATTTCATCCCGTAAATGTGGGCGCAATTATGATAGGCGATTATAATTTTCTCCCTTGTACTCCCGCAGGCGTAATGGAGCTTATCCATTCAACAGGTGTTGATGTTACAGGTAAAAAGGCAGTTGTAATGGGCAGAAGCAATATTGTGGGCAAGCCTATGGCAATGCTTCTTCTTCACGAAAATGCAACTGTTGAAATTGTCCATTCAAAAACAAAGGACCTCGCTTCTGTTACAAAGGAGGCAGATATTCTTGTTGCCGCAATCGGTAAAGCAAAGTTTGTTACAGCTGATATGGTGAAGGACGGTGCAGTAGTAATTGACGTTGGTATGGACAGAGATGAAAACGGTAAGCTCTGCGGCGACGTTGATTTTGAAAGCGTTAAGGACAAATGCTCATATATTACTCCTGTTCCCGGCGGAGTAGGTCCTATGACAATTTCAATGCTTATGAAAAATACTCTTACAGCCGCTAAAATTCAAAACGGTATTAAATAATAGGAAGTTGATATAATGGCACTTGAAGAACAGGTAGTTGATAAACTGATTGAAAAGGGATATCATATATCCTTTGCAGAATCCTGCACAGGAGGTCTTTGCTGCGGTAACCTTGTGAATGTTACGAATGCGTCAAAGGTACTTGATGTTTCATTTGTGACCTATGCAAACGAGGCTAAAATTAATTTTATCGGTGTCAGCGCCGATACGATTTTATCCCACGGTGTAGTCAGTGAGGAGGTTGCCTATGAAATGGCAAAGGGCGTTGCCGAAGCTGCAAAAAGCGAAATAGGCGTAGGCATAACAGGTGTGGCAGGTCCGGGAGGCGGAACTGCCAAAAAGCCTGTAGGTATGGTTTGCTTCGGCTTTTATATCAATGGCGATGTTACAACCTACACAATGCAGTTTGGTGAAATAGGACGTAATCAGGTGAGAAAATCAAGTGTTGAATTTGTTTTTCAAAAATTACTTGAGCTTTTGTAAGCCATATGTTATAATATTTTAGCTGTTTGTGAAAAGAGGATGTTTATGAAAAAATTATACAGAAGTAAAACTGAAAGAAAGCTCGCAGGAGTATGCGGCGGTATAGCTGTTTATTTCAATATTGACCCGACTATTGTAAGACTTATATGGGCTTTTGTTTCCCTTATGTCTGCAAGTGTTCCCGGTATTTTGATTTATGTTATCTGTGCACTTGTTATTCCGGATGAGCCCGACGCATACGAAACAACAGCACAGTATTACGAGGATAAGTAATATTTCAAAAACTCAATAAGCTGGTGTGGCGCAGTTGGTAGCGCAATTGATTCGTAATCAGTAGGTCACCGAAATCACATCAAAATAAAAAAAGTTAATAATCGCTGATATGGCTCAGTAGGTAGAGCAGTTCACTCGTAATGAACAGGTC
>JBJFHZ010000035.1:0-15586 GCA_051894075.1 Eubacterium sp. | reverse complement strand
CGTCGTTGTTTAATTTTCAAGGTCCTTTTTGCTCCCTTAAGTTCGGTTCCTCTCGGCCCCTCTCTCGCGAGTGCTTACACATAATATCACAACAAAACGACTTTGTCAACAACTTTTTTTAAGTTTTTTTGATTTTTTTCAAGTTTCACAGTTTTGTCAGAAATTCAGGCAAAACGGTGTCGTTTTAGTACAATATTTACATCTATATGATACAATATGTAATAACTGTTACATTTTTATATATTAATACATTATATTTACACCTTGCAAAAGCGAAATATTATTGTCTTGATATTTTAATCGGCTTTTGCTATAATGTATAATCATTATAAGAGAGGAGCTGATAATATGCCAATCAGAATTGACAATGAATTACCGGCAAAGCAAAGTCTTGAAATAGAGAATATATTTGTTATGAGTAACAAGCGGGCTGATATGCAGGATATCAGACCTCTCAAGCTGGTTATACTTAACCTTATGCCCACTAAGCTGGAAACAGAAACTCAGTTATTAAGACTGTTAAGTAATACTCCTCTGCAGGTTGATGTTGAATTTTTGCAGGTTAAAAGTCATGTAGCCAAAAATGTTTCAAAAAGCCATATGGATAAATTCTATCAAACCTTTGACGAAATCAAGGAAAACAGATATGACGGTATGATTATAACCGGAGCACCTGTTGAGCACCTGGAATTTGAAGAGGTTGACTACTGGGATGAGCTCTGTCAGATTATGGAATGGAGCAAAAAGAATGTTTACAGCACCTTTCATATTTGCTGGGGCGCTCAGGCAGGACTGTATTATCACTACGGAATACAGAAATACAAACTTGATAAAAAGATGTTTGGCGTTTTCCCCCACAGAAGTCTTGATATAACACATCCTTTAATGAGGGGGCTTGATGATGAATATTATGTTCCCCACTCAAGACATACAGAGGTAAGACGTCAGGATATTGCTAAGGTAAAGCAATTACAAATTATCTCTTACAGTGAAATCGCAGGAGTTCATATTGTTTCAGATATGGATTGCAGGCAGTTTTTTGTAACAGGTCACAGCGAATACGACAGGGACACTCTTGCAAAAGAATATTTCAGAGATAAAGAAAAAGGTCTTGATATCGAGGTTCCGTACAACTATTTTCCAAATGATGATGAAAGACTTGTTCCGATTATGAATTGGAAAAGCAGTGCCAGCCTTATCTTTTCAAACTGGCTTAACTATTTTGTATATCAAAAAACTCCTTATGATTTAAGTACATTGTAATTATAAAAACAGCACCGTTTGATTGTTCAAACGGTGCTTTCATTTTATGCTTTGTATTTAATTAACTGTGCATAATCTTTAGCGTTTATAACTTTATCATTATTAAAATCAAATATCATCATTAACGATGCATCATATCGGGATTTGTTAATAGTGCTTTCATCCCAACTGTCAGCTACCCAAGACAAAGGAATACAGGTTTCTGTGAAATCACTTGTATAAACAAGCTCATTTGCGGAATTTAAACCTGTAAAATTAACGTCATTTGTATCAATGAAAGTGTATCCGTTATCATTTGCCCATTGTTCTGCAAAGGAACCACTTGGAGCAATAAATTTGCAATTGTAGTTTTCATCCCGTGAATAACCAGTTTGAATTTGGAATATAGAACTTCCTAAATATATTTTTACATTATTGGAATCAGGTAAAGATAAAGCCTCTTGAACATTTGGTATAAAAAGTATACTCATTTTATCATTCGTATTAAAAACTGCATTTTCAATTTTTGTTGCTTTGGGAGCATACAGAATTTTTAGATTTTTGCAAAATTCAAAAGCATATTTAGGGATTGTTCCTTCAAGATTTGGGAGATAAAGGTTGTTAAGCTCGTGGCAAGAAGAAAAATTGTATCCGCATCCGTTTAATGTTTCTAAAGTTGTAAGATTTGGTAATTCTAATTCTTTTACACATAACAAACCTTCAAAACTATTAGCTCCCAAAACTTCAAGTTTAGGAATATTCATTGTTTCAATAGTTAAACAATTTTCAAAACCACTTTTATCTACTCTTGTAACATTAGGCAAATCAACATAAAGCATAGATGAACAGCTTTTGAAGGAAAATTTATTTATTATTTCTAACTTGTCGTTAACTAATTCAAGTAAAGATTCGCAAGTATAAAACGCATATGCACCTATTGATTCAACATTTGTTAAATCTATTTTTTGCAGACTTTTACAGGCTCTGAATGCATTATCGGCTATTGTTTTCACATTTGAAAATTCAACAGAATATAATTTACCGCAAGCTCTAAAAGAAGCTTCACCGATTGAGATAACTGTATCAGGAAGTTTAATCATTTCAATATCAGCAAATCTAAATAGTTCTTTTCCCAAACCTGTAACGGTTATTCCATTAATTGTTTGCGGTATTGTAAGAAAATTATTATTGCCAGAATATTCAATTAAAATTCCATTGCTGTCAATTACAAAGTTGTTTTCAGGATCCGTTGAGGTAATATAATAATCCGCAAATGCTTGTAAACTTTTTAATTTGTCTGGCGCATATGCAGCGGCATGTATTCTTGTGACACAATCGATTACTATTGGTTTGGTATATAAAATACCATTAGATTTTGAAGCACGAGAACCGTCAGTTGTATAGTATATTTCAGCATCTGTATCTTCGCAATATAGTTCAACGTTTATTAAATCAGAGTATCTTCCGCTTTCGGCACTAAAAGTCGGAACAGTTGTTCTCTGTAAATTGAAATCGGAAACCGTACCTATATACAAAGCTAATTTACCATACAAATCGTTTATTGCACTGTCAGTCCATTTTCTTCCACTTTCTTCAATCATATTACAAATTTGTTCAGGATTAAGCGTAATATCTTTACTTAATAGTAATGCACATGCGGCTGCAACAAAAGGACTTGCCATTGATGTTCCACTTAAAGTTTTATAATCACCGTCATTATATGCACTGTATATTGATACGCCCGGTGCAACAATATCTACAGTATCTCCATAATTTGTCCAATAAGGATTTTGATCATATGCATCAATAGCAGCAACTGTAATACATTCATCAATTGATGCGGGGGTGTAGTTTTCTGCATTACGTCCATTATTACCTGCGGCAACACAAACAGAAATGTTGTTGTTTACAGCTGCTTTTATTGCTTCTTCTAAAGCGGCATCGGAGCCTTTTGCACTAAGGCTCATATTAATAACATTTATCTCATCAGAAATAGCCTGATAAATAGCTAAACATACATTTGAAAGAGAGCCCTTACCTTCACTGTTTAAAGCCTTATAAGCCATTATCTTTATATTGTCAGTAGTATTGTCTGCTACGATTCCTGCAACATGAGTACCATGTCCGTGGTCATCATTTTCTGAATATGTTAAACCAGTATCACTATAATTTATACCGGTTTCTATAATTCTATTTTGCAAAAATTCATGGTCTAAATCAATACCTGTATCTATGATACCAACCGTAATTTCAGGAAGCTCTGATACATCTCCGAGATAGTCAATATAATCATCAACTCCGATTGTATCACTGCCCCAAGATAAATGTTCTGCAAAGTTTATATTTGATGATGTTACAACTGATTCTTCAGCTATATATTCTATATTGGAAATAGATACAGTTAAATCCGGCTCGGCATATTCGATTAATTTTTGGTTTTCATAGTATTCCTGTGCTTCTTTTGCACTTTCCTGATTATCAAATTGAACGATATGTAAATCATTATATCCCTCAACTATTGCAACACTGTCAAGAGGATTTATATCATATTTCGATTTTACAATAAGTCTTCCTGTTTGATACGGCTGTGTAAGCACAGCCGTATCTTCTTCAATATCAACCACAAAGCCTAAATCTTGGGCAGTTTCTTTATCAAGGGTTATATCGTCAGTATTTTCAGTAAGAAAATATGCTGATATTTCGGACGAATCACAATAGTCAGCGATTGCAGAAAGAGGCAATTTAAAATCATTATCTGTTACAACAGCTTCTACCATATCACACGTTGAATTATCAATAATATTCTCTTCACCATCGATGTAGTAAATTTCGGAACCATTTTCAATAGTTATTGTGCTGAAATAATTATTATTGTATTCAGTCTGCAAATCTTGTAACTGATTCGAAAATTCTTCAAGGGAAATTTCGGAGGTTATGTTAGCGCTATATGCGGCAATTGGAATAACCGACGCTAAAATTACTACTGACAAAACAACAGATATAAGCTTTTTCATAAACATCCCTCATAAAAAAATGCGCAGCAAAGCCACGCATGAAAAATACACAGCTCCGTATTGCTGCGAAACAAATATATCACCTGTACATAAGTGTGTGAAAAAAGAGCCTGTATTTTTACCAAAGTAAAAATACACACTTATGGTACATTAAATATTATATTTGTTTCGCAGTTTCAGTATATCATCAGAAAGAAAATATGTCAATAAACAGTTTAAGATATAGTGTATACCGACAAAAAAGGACAGCTTAGGCTGTCCGATTTTACGTTATTTTCTTGAAAGCTTATTTTATACTAAGTTTCGGAGCTTTTGGAGGATTGCTTTTTCCTTTCGTGAAATCTGCACCTGTGAAACGCCAAGTGCCTTTGCGGTTTTTGACTGAGTATATCCCTTATAGTATCGCATATCAATTATCTGCTGTTCGGTTTTATCCAAATGGGATATAAGCTGATGGACTGAAATTCTGTCAAAAAGCTGTTCACTTTCATCAATAGGAATATCAAGTGTATCTTCACCGTCATCACCGCATGAATTAAGAGAAATCATAGGAGTTATGACGTTTAGAATTTCTGCCGTTTCCTCCTCGGTGCAATCGAGCATTTTTGAAAGCTCACTTACTGTCGGCTCTCTAAGCTCTCTGTTTATAAAGTTTTCTCTTAACGCCTGAGCTTTTATTGCTTTTTCCTTAAGTGAACGGCTGACCTTTATTGCACCTCCGTCACGGAAAATTCTTCTGATTTCTCCCATTATTACGGGAACGGCATAGGTTGAAAAGGCAAAGCCCTTTGACTCGTCAAAGTTATCAACCGCTTTTATCAGTCCTACGCATCCGCTTTGAAACAAATCCTCATAGTCGGCTCCCCTGCCTCTGAAACGGTTTGCTATGGAATGAACAAGACCGATATTTGCTTTTATCATTTCTTCTCTGGTATCAGTTACCATTTAGCTTTGCCCTCGATTTTTTTGAGAAGAGTTACAGTTGTACCGTTACCCTGCTTTGAACGAACGCTAACCTTGTCGCAAAAGCTTTCCATTACTGTAAAGCCTAAGCCTGCTCTGTCGCCCTCACCTGTTGTAAAAAGCGGAGTCATAGCCTGCCCTATATCTGAAATACCACAACCCTTATCTCTGATAACAATTTTCACATTATTTTTGTCATCAATTACACCTGACAAAAATATTTTTCCGTATGTATCCTTATAAGCGTGGACTATGCAGTTTGTCACCGCCTCGCTGACTGCCGTTTTCAAATCTGCTATTTCTTCAAGGGTGGGGTCAAGGGGTGTTACAAAAGCTGAAACAACTACTCTTGTAAAGCTTTCGTTAACGCTTTTACTGTCTACCGTCATTCTGAATTCATTTATCTTATTCATTTTCAATCTCCTTTATATCTGCTATTCTGCCAAGTCCTGCCATTTCCATAATTTTTCTTGTTTGAGTGCTGACGTTTTTTACCTCAAGACTGCTTTTTGGATTTATGCTTTGCAGAAGCCTGTATCTGCCCATAACAAGACCTATTCCCGATGAGTCCATAAAAGTAACATTTCTGAAATCTATAATAAGATGCTCGGGCTTTTTATAGCTTATTACGCTGTCAATTTTTTCTCTGACATCGGCGGCAGTGTGGTGGTCAATTTCTCCTATAAGGTAGGCAATTACTACCGTTCCGCTTGCCTCTATGGTTACGTTCATAGCTTTCACTCCAAATAAAAAATACCAATCTGCTAAAATATTAACAGATTGGTACTGAATAATTTATCGTATTTTGTTATCTAAGTAATTCTTTTCTCACATCTCTTGCAAGATAAAATGAACCGCAGATTAAAAGAAAATCATATTTCTTAACTTCTATTGCCTGCAGTGGATTTGATATTGCCGTTACATTCGGGCAGTATTTTTCGGCAACAGTCTTTAACTCTTCGGCGGAAATTGCCCTGTCATTAGATGGTTTAGTTGTAATAATACGCTTACAAAGGGGGGCAATAATTTTTAAATAGGAATCAACGTCCTTATCCCTCATCATACCTATGACTGCAGTTATATCTCTATTAGGCAAATTCTTTTCTAATGCTAAAGCACCGTCGGTATTATGGGCGCCGTCAAGCATTATGCTTTTGGAAATGAATTCACATCTTGCAGGAAGATTAACGATATCAATATTCTCTTTAAGACCTAATATTCTTAGGGCAGTTTTTACTGTTTCAATGTCATTGTCATAGTAGTTGCCCTTATCGGTTACCTCAATGAGATTTGCACCCACATCATTACATCTTTGACGGAAAATATGGGCAGTTTTAGGATTAGGGTAAATGACTGCCGTTCCCTTTTCTTTAATGATTCCTGCTTTTTCACGAGCGATTTTTTCAAGGGTATCGCCCAGAAAATTTGTATGGTCAAGAGAAACAGATGTAATTATTGAAAGCACAGGAGTAGGTATTGCATTAGTGCTGTCCCCTGCTCCACCCATACCGCATTCAATTACGGCATAGTCTACATTCATATCATAAAAATATTTATACGCAATGGCTGTGACAGTTTCAAATTCGGTAGTATCAAAATCACCGTATGCTTCAATATATTTCGTAAAGGCTTTTTTGCTGATATAGTCGCCGTTAATTTGTATTTGCTCTCTATAATCAACAACCCAAGGAGAAGTGAAAAGTCCTACCTTAAATCCCTGATTTTCCAGGCTTTTTGCAAGGACAGTGCAAACTGTACCCTTACCGTTAGTTCCTGCAACGTGGATAATTTTCAGTTTATTTTGAGGATTGCCCATTTTTTCAAGCAGGGCATAAATACGCTCAAGCCCCGGCTTAATGCCGAGGCTTTGCTTGTTTTTCATAACCTTTAGAGCTTCTGAATAAGTCATTTATTTACCGAGATTATCAATAGAATTTTTGATGTTTGCTATTTTTTCTTCAAGCTTTGCGGCATCTGCTCTGTTCTGCTCAACCACCTTTTCGGGTGCTTTATTAACAAAGCCGGGATTTGAAAGCTTTTTGTTGATGAAATCAAGCTTATCCTGACACTGTGCAAGCTCTTTTTCAAGACGCTTTTTCTCAGCATCAAAATCTACAAGGTCACCAAGTGGAATATATATCTTTGCATCATCTGTGATGATTGTAACTGTATTACCCAAATCACCGAAAGACTTATCAATAACAACCTCGTTTGCAGATGCAAGACGTTTGATAAATTCAGAGCCGTTTGAGAAAATTTCAGCATCGTTTGTTTCAACATAAACAGTTGCCTTCTTGCTCGGAGGAATATTCATCTCAGAGCGTCTGTTTCTTATTCCCCTGATTGCAGACATAATCTTCTCCATCTTTGCTTCATCTTCTGCAAAGGAAACAGATTCGTCAAATTCAACCCACTTTGAAATCATTATTGATTCATCGCTATGAGGGATTGCCTGATATATTTCCTCGGTTATAAACGGCATAAACGGATGAAGAAGCTTAAGAATATCAGTAAGAACGTAAACAAGAACTGCTCTTACGTTGTCTTTTGCCTGCTCATCATCACCCTGAAGTCTGATTTTTGCAATCTCAATATACCAATCGCAGAAAATATCCCAAATAAAATCATATAATTTCTGAACTGCAATACCAAGCTCATACTTTTCAAGGTTGTCTGTTACGTCCTTTGCAAGTGTATTAACCTTTGAAATTACCCACTTGTCCTCAATAAGAAGATTATCAGGTAAGCCATTATACCTGTAATCCTCTCCGAGATACATAAGAACAAAGCGTGCAGCATTCCAAAGCTTATTTGCAAAGTTACGGGAAGCCATAACCTTATCGTCGGAAAAGCGCATATCATTTCCGGGTGAATTACCTGTTGCAAGAGTAAATCTAAGAGCATCAGCACCGTACTCATCAATAATCTCCAGCGGGTCAATACCGTTTCCGAGAGATTTGGACATCTTTCTGCCCTGAGCATCACGAACAAGTCCGTGAATAAGGACAGTATCAAAGGGTGCTTTATCGGTATAAGCAAGTCCGGAAAAAATCATTCTGCTTACCCAAAAGCCGATAATATCATAGCCGGTAACAAGAGTATTTGTCGGATAATAATGCTTTAAATCCTCTGTTTCATCAGGCCATCCGAGAGTTGAGAAGGGCCAAAGAGCTGAAGAAAACCAAGTATCAAGAGTATCGGGGTCCTGCTTAATATTTTTACTGCCGCATTTTGAGCAGGTGCAAGGGTCTTCTTTAGAAACAGTTGTAGCACCGCAGTCGTCGCAATACCAAGCAGGTATTCTGTGTCCCCACCAAAGCTGACGTGAAATACACCAATCACGAGTACCTCTCATCCAGCTCATATAGTTTTTCTTAAATCTTTCGGGAACAAATTTGATTTCACCTGATTCAACTGCGTCAATGGCAGGACCTGCAAGAGGCTCCATTTTTACAAACCATTGCTTTGAAACCATAGGCTCAATATTAGTGTGACAGCGGTAGCAGGTGCCTACATCATGCTTGATAGGCTCGATTTCCTTAATATATCCGCCTGCCTCAAGGTCCTCAAGAATTGCTTTCCTTGCCTCAAGAGTTGTCATACCTGCATACTTACCGCAGTCAAGAACCTCAGGCTCATTCTGTGCGGCTTTACCGCTTGCGATTATTTCATCGGCAATTGCCTTGTCCTCTGCACCTGTCATATGACCGTCATAGGTAAATGTACGGACAATAGGAAGATTATGGCGCAGACCAACCTCAAAGTCGTTGGGGTCATGGGCAGGAGTAATTTTAACAACGCCTGTTCCCTTTGTCATATCTGCATATTCGTCGCATACGATAGGGATTTCCTTATTGAGAAGAGGAAGAATAACGTGACAGCCGTGAAGATGCTTATATCTCGGGTCATCTCCGTTAATTGCTACGGCAGTATCACCAAGCATTGTTTCAGGTCTTGTGGTTGCAAGCTCAAGCTGTTCGCCTGTTTCCTTAACAGTATAAAGGAGGTGCCAGAAATTCGAGTCCTTTTCCTCATACTCAACCTCTGCATCGGAAATTGATGTGTTACAATGAGGACACCAGTTTACCATACGGTTTCCTCTGTAGATAAGGTCTTTTTCATAGAGATTTACAAAAACCTCTTTTACTGCTTTGCTACAGCCCTCATCAAGAGTAAAGCGTTCTCTGTCCCAGTCGCAGGACGAGCCCATTTTTTTGAGCTGTTCAATAATTCTTCCGCCGTATTTTTCCTTCCAATCCCAAGCACGCTCAAGGAATTTTTCTCTGCCGATATCCTCCTTGGTAATTCCCTCTTTACGCATAGCCTCAACGATTTTTGCCTCTGTTGCAATAGAAGCGTGGTCTGTTCCGGGAAGCCAAAGAGTATCATATCCTGCCATACGGTGATAACGGATAAGAATATCCTGTAATGTATTATCAAGTGCGTGTCCCATATGAAGCTGACCTGTAATATTCGGAGGAGGGATAACTATTGTATAAGTCTTTTTACCCTCTTCCCTTTTTGCGTGGAAGTATTTATTATCACACCAAAATTTATAGGTGCGGTCCTCAACCTCTTTAGGGTCATATTGCTTTGCAAGTTCCTTTGCCATAATCAAAACTCCTTATAAAAACAAAAGCCTTCATCTCAATATGAGACGAAAGCAAAAATTCCGTGGTACCACTCAAATTGCATTTATAATAAATGCCACTCAAACCTTTAACGCAGGTGTACGGGCAAGGCTACTGTTATTTCACCCTGTCGGCTCAAAAGCTACCTTCATACGCTCTTACTGTACCCTTTCACCAAACAGGCACTCTCTGAAAGCAGGAAACGTATTACTCCTCTTTATCAAAGCCGTTGAATATTGAAATTATATTAACAAATAAATATCTACTTGTCAAGTGCATAATATTTGATTACAAAACTACTCCGTCTTTAAAAATAGAAATTTCCTTATATCCGTTTATTTCAGACTTAGTTTTCTCACCGGAAGCAATGTCAAGAATAAAATCAAATAAATTGTCGGTCATTGTATCAAAATCGGGATTCTCAATAAGACCGCCTGCATTAAAATCAATCCAATTCGGCTTTCTTTCAAAAAGATTATTGTTTGTGGAAATTTTAACTGTAGGGACAGGAGCACCAAGCGGTGTTCCTCTGCCTGTTGTAAACAGAATAATCTGTGCCCCTGCGGCAGTAAGATTAGTTGTGGAAACAATATCGTTGCCCGGACCGGTCAAGAGATTAAGCCCTCTGCTTTTTACCTGTTCACCGTATTCAAGCACACCTGTAATTACAGCATTTCCGCCCTTTTGAATACAACCGAGGGATTTTTCCTCAAGAGTAGTAATACCTCCCTCGTGATTTCCCGGTGACGGATTTTCATAGCACTCCTGATTATGACTGAAAAAGTAATTTTTAAAGCCGTTAATCATATTAACAATATCTCTGAAAATCTTTTTATTCTCAGCCCTTTTCATCAGCAGGTGCTCTGCGCCGAACATTTCGGGAACCTCTGTAAGTATTGCAGTTGCTCCAAATGAGGTCAGCTTATCGGTAAGCCTACCGCAAAGAGCATTTGCAGTTATACCGCTAAAAGCATCGGAGCCGCCGCATTTGTATCCAATAATCAGCTTATCGGCAGATACGGTTCTTCTCTTAAAGGTAACGGCATAATCTATAAGCTCGCTTATAAGTTTTTCGCCCTCTACAAGCTCATTTTCAACATTTTGTGTAACAAGAAACTTTACTCTGTTTTTGTCATAATCTCCGAGATATTTTTTTAATACATCTACATTTGTATTTTCACAGCCAAGGGAAACCACAAGGACTCCCCCTGCATTTGGATGGTTTATAAGTGAGGCAAGAATTTTTCTTGTGTTTTCCTGGTCATCGCCAAGCTGACTGCAACCAAATGGATGCGTATATGCAAAAACGCCGTCACAACCCTCTGTTACAAAGGACTGACCGATTTTTTCAAGCTTTTGGGCAGTTTTATTAACACAGCCAACTGTTGGAATTATCCAAATTTCATTTCTGATTCCTGCTCTGCCGTCAGGTCTTACGTAGCCCTGAAAGGTTTTATCGGTTTTGGTAATTTTATATTCATTATCCTTATCAAACTTATATTCAATAATATCGGAAAGATTTGTTTTAAGGTTATGCTCGTGAATATGTGAGCCTTTTTCGGTATCAGCCTTTAGATAACCTATAGGATTTCCATACTTGATTATATTGCCATTTTCCTTTAAATCATCTAAAAGCACCTTATGGCCAAAGGGAATGTCGTCAAGAAGTGTTATGCCCTGCTCTGTATATCCCTTTGAAAGAGGTTCAAGGGCAATCGCAACGTTATCCTTTTCATTGATTTTAAAAAGCTTATTCATCTTCAACAACCTTTTTTACTGCTTCCATCATACCAAAAGCATTTATATCATCAAAATATTTTTTTACTAAATCGTAAAGTCCTGAAACCTTTGTTAAATCAGCATCCCAAAAGCTTTCATTTTCAAGAACTGATTTCACAACATCTTCTGTTGCATATGCTTGTTCAAAAAAGTCACAGACGTCCTTTGAATCCTTTATTTCATAGCTTAGACCGTTTCTTTCACCCACAAAAGCACCGTCAACATATCTGCCGTTGTAAAAATGAATAAGTGCAGACAAGCCAAAGCATAAAATAGTGGGAAGCTTTCCTGTAATTTCAACATAATCAAGCAAGGTATAAAGGCATCTTGCCTTGAACTTTGAAACAGAATTAAGAGAAATATCAAGCAGCTTATGGTCAATAAAAGGATTATCAAAACGGTCAAGAACTGCGTCAGCAAAGGATGCAAGCTCATCCTTCGGCATATCAATTGTTACCATAACCTGCTCGAGTCCTTTTTTAACATAAGCACTGAAAAGTGAATCCTGCATCATATCACGAACAATATCAAAGCCTGCGTGATATGCGGCAAGAACGGACATTGTATGTGCACCGTTTAAAATCCTAACCTTACGTGTTCTGTAAGGCTTAATATCGTCGCGCCAAATAACATTCAGTCCTGCCTTATGAATAGGAAAAATTTCCGAAAGGCTTTCATCACCCTGAATAATCCAGCTGTTATACGGCTCACATACTGTTATCAGCTTATCGTCATAGCCAAGCTCTTCTGAAATTTTACCGTAATCATTCTTAGGAAAGCCTGTAACAATCCTGTCAACAAGGGTAGAACAAAAATTACATTCGTTGTTGATATAATTTTTAAAATCTTCACCAAATGACCAATCGTTTGCGTACCTTAAGACATATTTTTTCAGAACTGCTCCGTTATCCTCAATAAGCTCAGCAGGAAGAACAAGAACTCCATTTTTCCCTTTCTTAAAGCGTTCATACAAAAGGGCGGTTAATTTAGCAGGAAATGTAACATTCGGTGCATCTGACAGCTTTTCGTTTTCTTTATACACGATACCTGCCTCAGTGGTGTTTGAAATAATAACCTGCAATTCAGGAGAAACAGCCACATCAATAAGGGATTGATAATCTGTAAAAGTATTTATACATCTTGATACACAAGAAATTCTATCATAGGAATCAACAACTCTGCCGTTCTCTCTGCCTCTAACTGCAACAGTGTAAAAAGATTTCTGCTGATTAAGAAAATCTGCACGTCCGTGAGAAGTTGGTTGAGCAATAACTACCCTGCCGTTAAATACGCCCTTCTCATTTGCTTTTTGAATATACCAGTCAGCAAAGGCACGTAAAAAATTTCCCTCACCGAACTGCAATACCTTTTCGGGAAGAGAAGAAAATTCTTTATTATAAATATCGCAAATATTTTTCATTTTATATCACCGAAGAAATTATACAATACTTTATTCTGTAAAGCAACAAAAAAACAGGGAGGAAAATCCTCCCTGATAAATTTTTCTTTATTTATTTGTTAATTAATTTATTTAATTTTAGTTAGCCCATCGGTCCATACCTCTTTAGTATAATTTCCGATTAAAACTATTTAGTACATTGGAGTTTACCTCTCAAATAAATTTTGCACTTTTTCATAATTTGATATTTATTAGTTTATGACCTTCGTCACAGGCTATCGGCAGTGATAACCGCTAAATATATACCCTTACTATTCAGTTTTCAGCACTCAATTGTAATTAACCAATTCTGCCGAATAACTTATAATTCTTCAAAAAGTACGTACCCGAAGATAATTCCGTTTTACCTCTGTCGGTACAAAATCCGTTACCCTATTGGATTACAATCTGAGTGCTTGTCTGACCTGGTTCAAGATCCATTGGACAAGCCTCCTTTCATAATCTGGAACAATCTCTTTGACCTTAACTACTTCCTAAGGCCTTTCCCTTTGTTCAACTGTATAATAGCACATCATTTGTTATTTGTCAATAGTTTTTTTATAATTTTTTATATTTTTTTGTTAATATTACACAATTGTTAAATTCCTTATATTTCTATTGACGAACAGCATTTTAAATTATATAATATAATAGTACGATTAAATAAGGAGGACGCATATATGGCTGACGAAGAGGAATACTATGAACCGGATATTATCAGTGTAAGCGACGAAGACGGAAACGAAATTCTCTTTGAGCTTCTTGAAAGATACGAAACCGACGACGATATATACGTTGCTATTACGAGGTATTATGAAACTGATGAGGAAATCGTTGACGGCGACTATGAGGTTATTATTCTCAAGGTTCAAAACGATGAAAACGGCGACGAATATCTCGTTGAAATAGAAGATGAAATCGAATTCGAGCAGGTATCTGATATTCTTATGTCAATGGTTGAAGAAAAATATGATGTAGAATATTTTGAGCCCGAACAGTAAGTTTAATATTTTTTCTGCCCTTCTCGATAACCGTAGGCTTATGTAACCCGAACACGTATTATAAGGGATTTGTCTTCTGTGAAACGGGAATGCAGACCTCCCTGCTTTTGCAGGACGCTGGGAGCACAAAGTGAACAGAGCTTAACCCACCTGCTGGAGATGCAGGTTATTCACAGCTTGCGGCGGCTGGGCGGAATTATAAAAAGATGTTACTTAATTTATCTTAAGTAACATCTTTTTTATTTTCTTATTCAGCAGATAAAATTTCCTTTTTACCCTTACAGTGCTCCATATCGCAATTCTCACAGCTCAAACAGGCATTTGAAATTTTATAAAATCTTTTCGGCTCTTTTTTATAATTTATCTCCCAAATAACAAGAGAAACAACTCCTAAAGCAAACAGAATATATGTATATATACTTGGTATAAAAATCAAAAAGCTGAAGGAGAAAAAGCTATCCCAGTTAAAAATTCGGCAGTCCATACAGCAATGGGGCTTCAAAAGAATCTTGTGAAAGGGACACCAAAAGAATATTGCAAAATATACGCAAAAGTCACTCATTGCAAAGAAAAAGATAATCCATTCCCTACCGATAATTTTGCATAAATATAATGCACCGACTACCGCCATAAAGCATAGCCAAAAAATCATTGACATAACTGCACCTTTATCATATTTCTTCTTCATTTGCAAAAATTCATTTTCATCAAGTGATGAAACGGGAATATAGTTTTCTGCAAACTGCTTTCCTTTATATCTTGTTTTATTAGCCTGTCTAATCATATCCTTAATGGGAAAAATTGAATAGTACAAGGTAAACAAGACATAAGCCCACACAGGCAAATTAAAATATAAATCGGGTTTAGCAAAATTGATTACAATTACGCAGACAAATACAATACCTGACGTTATAAGACGATATGTATTATATCCGAAATAACGAAATCTTTTCTCTTTATTTTTCATATCTATTAAACTAAAAAAGGCGGCAGATTCTGCCGCCTTAAATCTAAAATTTACTCACCCTTCATTTCAAGAAGCTTTGCCTTGCCTTCAAATGAGGCCTTAGAAAGCTTAATTGAATCAAAGATAGCAGCCTCGATATCATCAGGAGTACAGCCGAGCTCTTTTGTATCATCGGTAGGAATAAAGAGATTCATACCCATAATATCAGCAAGACCTACAGGGTCGATACCGCTTTCAACATTTCTCTTTGCATAATCCTTACGCATCACAAGACCGAAAGCCTGGAAGGTCCACTTAGGAACATCAACAATCTTTCTGTCAGGAATACCGTCCATTGCACGATAAACAATCTTAAGGAATTCTCTCCAGGTCATATTGTAGCAGGAAATACCGTATGCTCTTGCGCCCTTAACCTGCTCTGCAGCACCAACGATAGCCTCACCAACCTGACGAACTGTAAGCATTGCAGTACCGCCGGCAGGATACATTGTAAACGGCATCTTTTCAAATCTCTGAAGCTGTTCAATAAGAATTACCCAAACAGGACGACG
>JBJFHZ010000034.1:0-3101 GCA_051894075.1 Eubacterium sp. | reverse complement strand
ACTTTTCATGAATCCCGGATTTTCATTTCGATATTTTTTTACAGCGCCTTGTTTTTTGTAAAGTGTGTATGCACTGATTTTTCGTAGGGGCGACCATTGGTCGCCCGCTTAAAACGGGCTTGCATTGCAAGCCCCTACGATAGCTTTATGCAGTAATAAATTGAAAATGTTATTGCTTATTTTAATTTTATGTACATTTCCTTGATATCCTCTTTTGTGAGAGTGATGGGATTTCTTGTCATAAGCATTGACATGCTTTTTTCCGTCAGCTCCTCTATTTGTTCGTCGGTAGTACAGCCGATTTCGGAAAGCGTGCAGACCATACCCATTCTCTTTTTCATTGCGGTGATTTCGTCAGCCATTGCATATGGCGACTCAAAGCCGCAGTCCCTTGCAAGAGCAGTAATTCTGCCGTCGCTGTCAGCACGGTCAGCATTAAACTTGATAAAATAGTCAAGGGTAAATGCACAGGCTTCACCGTGGGGCACGCCGTAAATGTTAGTAAGAGGGAATGAACAAGCGTGGGAGCCTGTTGTCCTCGGATGACTGAAGGCAACGCCTGCAACGATAGACGCCTCTGCCATTTTTTCTCTTGCCTCCAAGTCCGAGGGATTATTGTATGCCTTTTCAAGCCATTCAAAAACAAGCCTTGCACTGTAAATTGAGCAGGCGGTACAAACAGGCTGATGAATTGTAGCCCAGTAGCTTTCAATTGCGTGGGCAAGCACGTCAAGACCTGTTGATGCCGTTATCTGAGGCGGAACGGTCAAGGTCAGCTCAGGGTCGATAACTGCAATTTTCGGATACATTGCAGGGTCATTCATAGGATTTTTTAAATTCTTTTTAACGTCGGTTAAAACTGAAATGTTCGTGACCTCCGATGCTGTGCCCGAGGTGGTTGTTACCGCAATCATCGGTATTGCCTCGTCGGCACAAATTGCCTTGCCCTCGCTGTGGTAGGCTCTGATTTTATCATTCCCTTTAGCAATAGCACAGGCGGCTTTACAGCAGTCCATAGGAGAACCGCCGCCTAAAGCAACAGCGAAATCGGCGCCAAGCTCACGCATAATTTTAACACAGCTGTCAACATTATCCGTAGTGGGATTAGGTCTTACATCGCTGAAAACGGCCTTGATAAGTCCTCCGCTCAGCCTTATAAATTCGTCGGCTGTGCCGTTTTTTGCAAAGCTTTTACCACATACAAGAACGCCCTTTGTTCCGCCGATTTCTTCTATGTATGCTTTTAAATTATTTCTTTTGCCTGTTCCGAATACAAGCTTAACAGGCAGCTTGAATTCCCATTCCATATAAACATCTCCCGTATCTTTTATTACATTATATAATATAATAGCACGTTGTTTAGATTTGGGCAACATAAATTAGTATTTGTCGGGGTGTATTTGTAGCAAATTTATGGCTCCCTTGTGTAAAGGGAGCTGTCTGCGTTAGCAGACTGAGGGATTGTTACAACCCCTCCGAGTTGCCTAACGGCAACCCACCTCCCCTTACACAGGGGAGGCTCAATTCGGTTCGACAAATCATAATTTCGGGCAGGCACAGAGACCTGCCCCTACGAATTTTTAATGCGTTATTGTAGCAAACTATCGTAGGGGCTTGCAGTGCAAGCCCGTTATAAGCGGGCGACCAATGGTCGCCCCTACGGTTGTTCCATTCAACAACACCCCGACAAACCCTAATTTATTTATCCTTCGGTCTGCATACAAGTGCAACCACAAGTCCGCTGAGCATTGCCACCGTAACACCTGCGGCACAAGCCTGAAAGCCGCCTGTTATAACTCCGAGAAAGCCGTCCTTCTGTATTGCCTCTTTAACGCCCTTTGCCAAAGCCGCACCAAAGCCTGTCAAAGGAACGGTTGCACCTGCACCTGCAAAATCAATAAGCTTTTGATAAACACCGAGGCCGCCCAAAAGTACGCCTACGCAGACAAAAAGAACAAGTATCCTTGCAGGAGTCATTTTTGTATAATCAATAAGGAGCTGGCCTATAACACAGATAAGACCGCCCACAATAAATGCCTTTACAAACATCATAAAAATCACCTGTTATATTTTTAGCAATAAAAGGTGATTTATTACAGGATTTTGATTGTGACGAAAGCAACAATGCATTGTAATAAAATTGTAATCAATTTCTGTATGATAATAAACAAATGTCCATAAAAAGTTGATTTTTTGTCAAGCGTTTTGCGGAAATTTTGGTAATTTCGCACAAGTGTTACAAAAAGGTTACAAAATCCTTGTTGTACTTTGCCATAGATTACAGCGTGTTTCGTATGTTAAAATACTTCCCGTTACTGAAAAAAGGAGACTAGTATATGAAACGGATATTGAAAAGCGGCATAATTGCGTTAGCTTTTATCATTATCGCTGTAACAGCCTTTCCCACAGCAGTATTTGCAAATGAATATGATTATGAGCCTAGACTTACTGCTCCCAGCGGTGAGCCTTATTACACAAGAGAGCTTAATGCATATGCGCAGACAGGCTACGGTATGCCGAACTGTGTAGCCTATGCCTACGGCAGAATATATGAGCTTAACGGCGAAGCACCTAAAATCAGCAGAGGTGACGCCGGAAGCTGGTGGTTCATTAATAAGAATAACGGCTACTATGAATACGGCAGTGAGCCGAAGCTTGGTGCAGTTGCCTGCTGGTCTAATCACGTTGCAGTGGTTGAAGCCATCAGCGAAAGCGGAGCCATAACCATATCGGAGTCCCATTGGGGCGGAAACTATTTTAATACAAAGGTGTATTATAATATGTATTCCCATTACGGACAAGCCTTTTACGGTTATATTTACACATATAATCCGTCTGAGCCTGAGGAGAAAAAAGAGCCTCTCTATAAAATGGAGGAAAGCTATTTTGAGCCTCAGGAAAAAACCTGCTTTACGGCACTTGAATTTGCCAGAAGCAATAATCAGATTATGAACCCAAATAATAATTTTATTCTTAATAAATAATTTTGTTAAATAAAACAGCAGTGAACTCATAAAGTTCACTGCTGTTTTGCTTGTGCGGTTTTACAAATTCGGGTTTGGCAGGCTGAGCCTGCACGCAGACGAGAAGATAGCAGTTGC
>JBJFHZ010000033.1:0-16571 GCA_051894075.1 Eubacterium sp. | reverse complement strand
ACGAAAAGGTACACTGTACCTTTTCTCCCAAATTTTTGGTGCAAGCAAAAAAATTTGGAGCAGCTTGGCAAGAGCCGAAGCCACTCCAAAAAGTGAGTTTGAATTATTAAGCGAAATATCTCTTGAGAAGACCCTCGAATGCCTTACCGTGTCTTGCTTCCACCTTGGTTTGGCAACCTGCTACGAAAAGGTACACTGTACCTTTTCTCCCAAATTTTTGGTGCAAGCAAAAAAATTTGGAGCAGCTTGGCAAGAGCCGAAGCCACTCCAAAAAGTGAGTTTGAATTATTAAGCGAAATATCTCTTGAGAAGACCCTCGAATGCCTTACCGTGTCTTGCTTCGTCTCTTGCCATCTCATGTACTGTATCATGAATAGCGTCAAGACCTGCTTCCTTAGCCATTTTAGCAAGCTCTGTCTTGCCTGCAGTTGCACCGTTTTCAGCGGCAACTCTCATTTCAAGATTCTTCTTTGTTGAGTCTGTTACAACCTCACCAAGCATTTCTGCAAACTTAGCGGCATGCTCTGCCTCCTCGTAAGCAGCCTTTTCCCAGTAAAGACCGATTTCGGGATAACCCTCTCTGTGTGCAACTCTTGCCATTGCAAGATACATACCAACCTCACAGCATTCACCGTTAAAGTTGTCACGGAGACCCTGAACGATTTCTTCAGGTACGCCGTTGATGATACCAACCTGATGCTCAGCAGCCCAAGCCATAGTATCCTCTGTTCTCTCCTTCATCTTTGCGCCGCAGATTGGGCAAACATCAATTGGTTCGTCACTTTCGTAGCCGCATACGGGACAATAATACTTCTTTGCCATTTTAAATTACTCCTTTAGTTAAATTTATTTTTGCAGCGGCTGCAAATACCGCTGTAATAAACATCCCTTTGTCTGATTTCAAAGCCGTCTATACCCTTGCTTGTTTCAGCCTCACATTCAAAATCGTAAATGCTTTTGCATTTTTCGCAAATGAAATGGCCGTGAAAGCTTGTATCGGCGTCATAACGGATTTTATCAGCGTCAATCTTAACAGGTATAAGCAGACCGCAATCGGTCAAGGCCTCAAGGCAGTTATAAACCGTTGTTTTTGAAAAAGAGGGATTATCCTCTGAAACCTTTTTATACACTGTTTCAACATCAGGGTGAATATGATTTTCGCACAGGAATTTATAAACGGCAATACGCTGTGGCGTAGCTTTAAGTCCCTTTGACCTAAAAAGCTCCGTAATCTCCTTTGTATGCAAAATCTTCACCACCTTGTAATCGTTGTTAATTTGTAATGATTACAATTTAGATTATACCAGAAAATTTTATTTTGTCAATATATTTTTGAAAATTTCTCACCAAAATTTATTTTGCTCTTTGTTATATTCAAAGCCTGCGGTTTTTAAAGTATCGCAGAGCTTTTCCTTATCAATATCCAAATCCTCGCAAAGAGCGTCAAGACTTGGATAAAAATCTCTGAGCTTCATATTAATCATACTCATAAGCATTACAGGGTCATTTGGCAACTGCATATTCCTTTTTCTCCTTTGGATTTAAAAGATAATCAATAGGCTTTCCCCAAAAACTCATACAAAGCAGGGCCGTCAGCGCTATAATCAGTAAAAGGGCAATCCATTCCCAGCCTTCGCCCACCTGCTTTATAAGATATATCAGTCCCGAATATTTCATTATGTATAAAATAGGTCTGTGGAAAACGTAAATCTGCAGTGTTCTTCTGCCGTATTTTGAAATTTTAAGCTCTTTTCTCGGGCAAAGGGATATTACAGAAAACACAAGAAGTCCTGCAATAGCGTAGTAGGCAAGCCTTAAAAGACATCCCCAGTCGCCCATTTCACCTAAAGCAGAGTATTTTCTCCTGCAGGATAAAAGGGGAAACAGCCATTTTGACTGATAAAATGTAATGGTGCAGATTATAACAAAGGCTGTAAAGAATATAGCTGAAAATATTTTAGCGCCTTTTTTCGAGGTGATATATTCAACCTTTTCTCTGTCAAGAATATAACCGCAGTAGAAAAAGGGATAAAAGGTTATGAGCCTCAATATGCAGAGGAAATCGGTATCGCCCTTCATATATCCTGCAAAGCAGCCCATTACAATTGAGGTTATCAAAATATATTTTGCGTCGATATTTCTTATTGCCCAAGTAATTATGTACCACAGAGCCATTGCAAGCATATACCAAGGGATGTCCTTAACGGAGAAAATCTCAAAGGAGATATGCTTTCCAAATATTAAAGCCGATAAATAGTTTAGAATTTTAACAAAAAAATACAGGATAATAAAACCAAAGGCTTTTTTTAACGGCGGTTTATCGCTGTTTATGCTGTGCTTTGAAAATAAACCGCTGATAAAAATAAACGCAGGCATATGAAATGTATACATAACAAGCGTCATTGTTCCAAACATCTGACTGCTTTCAAAATACTGTATGGTCAAGTGACCGAGAACAACGAGAAATATTAAAAACAGCTTTAAATTATCCCATAGGGCTATTCTCTTTTGCATATTGATAATTACCTCTGTAAATTCGGGTTTGTCAAATTGTGTCTTTTTCCGTTATGCTTCGTTATTCACTGTTCGCAGTACACAAAGTACAGCATCACAGTGAAAGCCTTGCCTAACGAAAAAACCCACTAATTTTATCGGTCTAAAGGGAATAAACTATCGTAGGGGCGTGCATTGCACGCCCGATTATATGCGGGCGACCACTGGTCGCCCCTACGGTTGATTTGTAATATCGGCATTACTTATATTTGTAGGGGACGGGTTGCCCGTCCCGAATAATGCGGACAGGGAAAACCCTGTCCCTACGGCATACCAACAACATTATTCATCCCTGCAAATACCAATTTATCACAACAAGGAAAGATTTTCAATAAAATATGTATAATAAATATTGAATAATTAATTAATTTGTGTAATAATATTATGTAATTTTATAAACATAGGAGAAATTATGACGATTTTTGAAGAATTAGCAAATCTGCTTTTTCCGCAGATTGACAAAACCCCCGAATATTATGAGGCTCTTTATCCACCGAGAAATCTCAAGGAGGGTGCAAGGGTAACACGCTTTGCACCGAGCCCAACAGGCTTTCTGCATTTCGGAAATCTGTTTACCTGCATTGTTGCCTACAGAACAGCAAAAAGCACCGACGGTGTTTTCTATGTAAGAGTTGAGGATACCGACCAAAAGAGAAAGGTTGACGGTGCTGTTGAATCAATGCTTACAAGCCTTTCGGAATACGGCGTCGAGGCAGACGAGGGCGTTATCGGTGAGGATACGGAAAAGGGCGAATACGGTCCGTACTATCAAAGCCACAGAAAAGAGATATATCAGTCCTACGCAAAAAGCCTTGTTGAACAGGGGCTTGCATATCCATGCTTCTGTTCACCTGAGGAAATTGAGGAAATCCGTAATTCTCAGGAAAACGAGGATATCAAGGGCTACTACGGAAAATATGCAAAATGCCGTGACCTTACCCTTGATGAGATAAAGGCAAATATTACAGCAGGCAAAAGCTGGACTCTTAGACTTAAATCACCCGGAGATATAACTAAAAAGTGTTATTTTGATGATGCAATAAAGGGCAAAATTGAAATGCCGGAAAATGTTATTGACGTCGTTCTTCTTAAAACAGACGGTATTCCCACATACCATTTTGCCCATGCAATTGACGACCATTTGATGAGGACAACCCATGTGTTCAGAGGTGATGAGTGGATTGCATCAGTACCTCTCCATTTACAGCTCTTTAAGCTTTTAGGCTTCAAGCCTGTTAAGTATGCCCACGTGGCTCCCATTATGAAGGAGGAAAACGGAGGTAAGCGTAAGCTTTCAAAGAGAAAGGACCCCGAGGCAGCAGTTACCTATTATGCCGAGCAGGGATATCCAAAGGACAGCGTAAACGAATACGTAATGACTATCGCTAATTCAAATTTTGAGGACTGGCGCAGAGCAAACAAGGACGCTGATATCGACGCCTTTCCGTTCAATCCAAAGAAAATGTCTGTTTCAGGTGCACTTTTCGATATTGCAAAGCTCACAGACGTTTCAAAAAATGTTATTTGTATGATGAAAGCAGATGAGGTTTTCGCTCAGTCGTACGAATGGGCAAAGAAATATAATACCGAGCTTGCAAGGCTTTACGAAAAGGATAAAGATTACGCAAAGGCAATTTTAAATATCGACAGGGAAAATAAAAAGCCTCGTAAGGATATTGCAAAATGGTCCGATATTCCCGATTACATCAGCTATATGTATGATGAAACCTTTGAGGAGTGCTTTGATTTAACAGGAAATGCAACGCCCGACCTTGCAGTTGAGGTTCTTGAAAGATACAAGGATATCGTTGATATCAATGATGACAAGGACACCTGGTTTGAAAAAATCAAGTCCGTATGTGAGCCTGTAGGCTGTACTCCCAATGTTAAGGAATTTAAGCAAAATCCCGAGGCATTTAAGGGACATGTAGGTGACGTTTCAACAATAATTCGTGTTGCCCTTACAGGCAGGACAAACACTCCCGACCTTTACTGTATAACAGCGCTTTTAGGCAAGGACAGAGTAAAGGCAAGAATAGAAAAGGCAATAGCTCATTACAAGGAGGAAAAGTGATGGCAGAAGAAATTGAAAAGAATGAAGAAGTAAAGGAAAGCTCTAATTTTATTCACGATTTTATTGACGAGGATTTGTCAGAAGGCAAGTACAGTAAAATTCAGACACGTTTTCCTCCCGAGCCAAACGGCTATCTCCATATAGGTCATGCAAAGGCAATTTGCATTAATTTCGGTGTTAAGGAAAAGTATAAAGGACTTTGCAATCTCCGTCTTGATGATACAAACCCTACTAAAGAGGATACAGAATATGTTGACTCAATAATGGAGGATATCAAGTGGCTTGGCTTTGACTGGGATAATGTTTATTACGCATCGGATTATTTTGATTTTATCTACGAATGTGCAATAAAGCTTATCAAAAAGGGCAAGGCTTATGTTTGCGAGCTTACTCCCGACGAAATCAGAGAGTACAGAGGAACTCTCACAGAGGCAGGTAAAAATTCTCCTTATAGAGACAGACCTGTTGAGGAAAGTCTTGATTTATTTGAAAGAATGACAAAGGGCGAATTTCCCGAGGGAAAAATGGTTCTCCGTGCAAAGATAGATATGGCTTCTCCCAACCTTAATATGAGAGACCCCATTATCTACAGAATTATGTATGCACATCACCACAGAACAGGCGACAAATGGTGCGTTTATCCTATGTACGATTTTGCCCATCCTCTTTCAGATGCCTATGAGGGTGTAACCCATTCTCTTTGCTCTTTGGAATTTGAAAATCACAGACCTCTTTACAATTGGTTTGTTGATGAGCTTATTGAGGGTGAAAAGCCAAGGCAGATTGAATTTGCAAGACTTAATCTTAACTATACACTCACATCAAAGCGTAAGTGCTTAAAGCTTGTTAAGGACAATATCGTTTCCGGCTGGGACGACCCGAGAATGGCAACCATCAGCGGTATGAGAAGACGTGGCTATCCTGCCGAGGCAATCAGAGATTTCTGCGACAGAATAGGTGTTTCAAAGGCATACAGCGTAGTTGACTTTGCTTTGCTTGAAGCCTGCGTAAGAGATAATCTCGGTGCAAATTCTCCAAGAGCAATGGCTGTTATTGACCCCCTTAAGCTTGTTATTGACAATTATCCCGAGGATAAAACAGAGGATATCGAATGTGAATATCATCCCGACCACTCTGAATACGGCTCAAGAAAAATGCCGTTTTCAAAGGAGCTTTGGATAGAGAAAAACGACTTTATGGCAGAGCCTATAAGCAAGTATCGCCGTCTGTTTGTGGGAAATGAGGTAAGACTTTATAAGGCTTATTTCGTAACCTGTACAGGCTATGATGTTGACGAAAAGGGTGAGGTTTGCTGTGTTCACTGCACATATGACCCTGAGACCTTAGGCGGAGATGCTCCCGACGGAAGAAAGGTTAAGGGCACTATTCACTGGGTATCAGCAAGGGATAATTCACCTGCCGAAATCAGACTTTACGAAAGACTTTTCAATGTTGAAAATCCAAGTGATGAAGAGGGCGTAGAGTCCTTTGAGGACAACCTTAACCCCGACTCTCTTGTTGTTAAAAACGGTTATGTTGAAAAGGCAATAGCCGATTGTGAGGCAGGTGCAAAGTATCAGTTTATGAGAAACGGATATTTTTGCAAGGATAAGGACTCTACAGACGATATGCCTGTATTTAACAGAACGGTGCCCCTTCGTGACGGCTTCAAAATTACAAAGTAACAGCAAATAAGGTGATTAATTTTGAGTACGAGAAATGATATAAAAAATATTGCAATTATTGCCCACGTAGACCACGGCAAGACAACGCTTGTTGATGAAATGCTTCATCAAAGCGGTATTTTCCGTGATAACGAGGCAGTGCAGGAAAGAGTAATGGACTCCAACGACCTAGAAAAAGAGAGAGGTATTACTATTCTTTCAAAAAATACGTCTATCCACTATAACAATACAAAAATCAATATCGTTGACACTCCCGGCCACGCAGACTTCGGCGGTGAGGTTGAACGTATTTTGACTATGGTTGACGGTGTTCTTCTCCTTGTTGATGCCTTTGAGGGCTGTATGCCACAAACAAGATTTGTTTTGAAAAAAGCTCTCGGGCTTCATAAAACTCCTCTTGTAGTAGTAAACAAGGTTGACCGTGAGGGTGCAAGACCTGCTGAGGTTGTTGATGAGGTTTTAGACCTTTTCATTGAGCTTGGCGCAGACGATGACCAGATTGATTTTCCTGTTGTCTATGCCTCTGCAAGAGATGGATATTCAAGCCTTGACCCCAATGTCAGAGAGGGCGATATGAGACCCCTGCTTGATGCTATTTTAAAATACATACCTTCTCCGGAGGGTGATATTGACGGCCCTGCCCAAATGCTTTTTTCTTCCCTTGAATATGACGATTACGTAGGCAGAATAGGCGTCGGCAGAGTTGAAAGAGGTACAATTAAGGTAAACACCCCTTATGTTCTCTGCAAGCAGGACGGTACACAGGAGAATATTAAATTCTCTAAAATGTATCAGTTTGAGGGCTTGAAAAGAGTTGACTGTACCGAGGCCTCCTTCGGTGATTTGGTGTGTGTTGCAGGTGTTGCGGATCTTAATATCGGTGAGACCGCCTGTGATCCCGAGCATATCGAGGCTCTGCCCTTTGTTAAAATTGACGAGCCTACAATTTCAATGAACTTCATTGTAAACGATTCTCCCTTTGCAGGCAGAGAGGGCAAGTATGTCACATCAAGAAATATTCGTGACAGACTGTTTAAAGAGGTTGAAACCAATGTTTCTATGAGAGTTGAGGAAACAGACTCAATGGATACCTTTAAGGTATCGGGCAGAGGTGAGCTTCACCTTTCAATTCTTATTGAAACAATGCGCCGTGAAAATTATGAATTTCAGGTTTCACGCCCTCAGGTTATTCTCAAAAAAGGCGAAAACGGTCAGACCCTTGAGCCTATGGAGCTTGCTATTATCGAGGTACCCGAGGAGTACGTGGGAACTGTTATGGAAAAGCTTTGTTCACGTAAGGGCGAAATTGAGAATATGGACACAAGAAGCACGGGTATGACCCATTTGGAAATCAAAATTCCGTCAAGAGGTCTTATCGGCTACCGCTCCGAATTTCTTACGGATACAAACGGTAACGGTATTATGAACCAACTTTTTGCAGGGTATGAGCCATATAAGGGTGATATTGAAACAAGAAGCAGAGGCTCAATCGTTGCCCACGAAACAGGAACATCTACAGGCTACGGCCTTTGGAATACACAGGACAGAGGTAAGCTGTTTATCGGCCCCGGTGTTGAGGTTTACGAGGGTATGATTGTGGGCGAATGTGCAAAGGACGAGGATATCGTCTGCAATGTCTGCAAGAAAAAGCATGTTACAAATACACGTGCCAGCGGTTCCGATGAGGCATTAAAGCTTGTTCCGCCAACCACACTTTCTCTTGAGCAGAGCATGGAATTTCTTGCCGATGATGAGCTTTTGGAGGTTACACCAAAGTCAATCCGCCTCCGTAAAACAATTCTCGACAAATCGTTAAGACTCAAGGCAGAGAGTAGAAAAAAGTAACATAAATTAGTATTTATCGAGGTGTTTTTGAAGCGAATATTACGGGTCGTCGGGGACGCCGACCCCTACATTATTACAGGAGCGTTCTTGATATTTTGTAGGGGATGGCGTCCTCGACATCCCGCAGATTTTCGATGTGTTATTGTATCAAACAACCGTAGGGGCGACCATTGGTCGCCCGCTTATAACGGGCTTGCAGTGCAAGCCCCTACGATAGCTTGTTGCAAAAACACACCGACAAATACTGATATTGTAATTAATTCAAAGGGAAGTGATTATATGAACGAAAAAGCAGGTTTGTATTTTCACATCCCTTTTTGCCGTTCCAAGTGCCCCTACTGTGATTTTTACAGTGTAAAATATGACAAGGCTCTTGCGGAGGCTTACGCCCACAGGCTTATTATGGAAATGAAAAAATATGAGGGCTCCTTTGACACGATTTATTTCGGCGGCGGAACGCCCAGCATTCTTGAGCCGGAGCTTATCGGAAAAATCATTGAAAATGCAAAAGCACAATTTGACATAGATAAAAATGCAGAAATCACTATTGAGTGCAATCCCTCAAAAAATTTCGAACGTGATTTTGAAAAGTATGTTTCCTACGGAGTAAACAGAATAAGCCTCGGTATGCAGAGTGCAAGAAACGAGGAACGCTTTGCGCTTGGCAGGTCGGCAGGACAGGCAGAGGTTGCAAAGGCAGTAAGCGACGCAAAAAAAGCAGGGATAACAAACATCAGCCTTGACGTAATGCTTGGCACACCTAAGCAGAGCCTTGACTCTCTTGACTGTACCTTTGAGTTTATTGATAAAATGAATGTTACCCACATCAGCGCATATATGCTGAAAATTGAGGAGGGTACAAGGTTTTTTGAAATGCAGGACAGACTTGCCCTGCCTAACGAGGATACGGTCTGTGAAATGTATCTCAAAACAATAAATTCTCTGTCAGCACTTGGCTTTAATCAGTACGAAATCAGCAATTTTTCAAAGCCGTCATTTGAAAGCAGGCATAATTTAAAATACTGGCGACTTGTTCCGTATCTCGGCATAGGCAAAAGCGCCCATTCCTTTTGGCAGGGCAGACGCTTTTATTACGACAAAGATTTCAATAAAATTGATGACGGCGAAGGCGGTACCATTGAAGAAAAAATTATGCTTGGACTAAGGCTTCGGGAGGGCATAGACAAGTCAATTTTAAAAAATGACAGCTACAAAAAATTTGTAAAAATGAATTTAATCAAGGAAACGGATGAAAAAATTTCCCTGACGAATCAGGGAATGCTTCTTTCAAATATAATAATCGGCGAGCTTTTGTAAATACTAACGGTGTAATAATTTTGAAAGGACAGATATTATGCCGGATATGTTTAATTTAACTCAACAGATGAAGGAGTATTTTAATACGCTTCCCGAAAATGTTAAGGAGTCAATTCTCCAAAGCGGAGCAAAAATCAATTCTCTTGAGGACCTAAAGGCAGTTGCAGAAGGATTTACGGGAAATGTGCAGGGATAATCAAAATATAAGCAGTATGAATAATTTTGACGTTCCTTCCAAAACGAAAAAAACGCCAAAGGATTATAAGGAAAAATACCGCCTTGACCCCACGCTGACTAATAAATATTGCTCTTGGGTGTCAAATCCAACAGTACAGCCTGACGAAAAAACAGAAATGGGAGTACCCATTCCCGATATTTTGAACACAGAATTTTCAAAGGAATATCAAGAAGAAAATAAATTATAGTATAACGTTTCCTCGGCACAGTACGCAACGTGTGCGTGCCGACGTAGCAGAGGGGATTATCAAGGGGAATGGGCATCTTTGATGCTTCCCCTTGATTTGCTTTCTTTGTTTCGTTTCTTTCGCAACACGAAAGAAATGAAAAACCCTGCGTTAGCAGAAATAATATTAATCTGTATACATAGATTAACCCTCCTGAAAAATCAGGAGGGCTGTTTTTTATTCTTCCCACTTCATTATGGTTTTGCCGAAGGATTTTTGTGTATCCTTTTCAAAGGCATTCTTAATATCTGTTGTTGTTCTTACAACATTAACGGAGCTGATAAGATTTCCCAGATAGTCAATGATTTCGGGGTGCTTTGCGTACATATCAACTGTTTTTTGAAAATCCGCTACACCGCTTCTTGATGAGCCGAATACCCTAAGTCCCTTTTCAAGAATCATTCTTGTGTTGATAGGAACGGGATATTCGCTGACGCCTAAAATTGAAATAGTTGCCTCAGGCTTAATAAGTCCGATAATCTGCTCAATGGCAATGGGACTTCCGTTTCCGCCTACACATTCAAAGGCGTGGTCCATTGTAAAGCCCTCGGGTATTTCGTTTACAAGATGTGTTTCGTCGGCAAAGGTGAAGTCTGCAAGCTTTTCCCTCATAGTTCCGAAAACAACAATTTTTGACTCGGGGAAATGATACTTAAGGAAAAGGGAGGTTATATATCCTAAATTTCCGTCGCCCCATACGCCGATAACATTTCTTCTTCCGTGGGCGATATTATCAAATCTTGAAATTGCGTGAACGGAAACAGAAACAATCTCCGTAAATGCCGCCACGTTCATATCAATATTGTCAGGTAATTTTACAAGTCTTTTCGGAGAAATCTCCACAAATTCCTGAAGAAAGCCATCCATAGACGAGCCGCAGAACTTTGAAGAGCGCAGGTAATTTTCGCCGATATAATCGTCATTTTCAGTCGGAGCATTCGGCACCATAACAACTTTGTCGCCTGCCTTATATGTTCCCGTAGGGTCAAAAACCACTCTGCCTACACCCTCGTGAATAAGCGCCATAGGAAGCTTTTCGGCAAGGATCTTTGCGTCACGTGTACCGAGGTAATATCTCATATCGGCGTTGCAGATAGAAAGATTTGTAGGTCTGACTATTGCGTTTTCGCCAAATAGATTTATGTCCTCAAAGGCTATTTCAAAACGTCTCGGCTCAACTAATCTGTAAACCGTATTAATCATTTTCCTCATCCTCCAGTAGTGATTTTGCTACACGCAAATCATAAGGATATGTAATTTTCATATTATAGGTTTCGCCCTGAACAAGTGCCACCTTTTCGCCCTTCATAACAAAAATCTTTGCGGCGTCGGTGAGAATGTCCTTTTCCTCATCTGTCAGAGCGTTATAGATATTCTTCAGCTTAAGAGCATTAAAGGACTGAGGAGTCTGTCCCTGGTACATTTTGCTCCTGTCGGGGATTGAGCTTATAACCTTGTTGTCCTGAGCTTCAACAATTGTGTCGGTTGCAGGAACAACAGTATCGCAGGCACCGTATTCCTTTGCAAACTGAATATTTTCTTCAATAATTCTGTTTGTAACAAAGGGTCTTACGCTGTCGTGGGTGACGATAATTGTATCGTCGTCAAGGTTGCCCTCTTTTTCAATAAAATCAATGGCGTTCATTATTGTTTCGTTTCTTGTTTCTCCGCCCTCAATAACTGCAATTCTTTCCTTGGCAGGAGCAATATGCTTTTCAATAAGATTCTTTGTGTGCTCAACCCACTGCTTTGGGCAAAGAACAATGATTTTTTCAAGCTCGGGTACGGCAAAAAACTTTTCAATAGTGTAAATAATTATCGGCTTTCCCTTAACGGTCAAATATTGCTTGGGCTTGTCTCCGCCCATTCTTGAGCCTATACCGCCTGCTAAAATAACACCGTATACCATAATATTATCTCCTTATTATTTATCCAAATTTTTAAGTATTAAATCTGCTACTCTCTGACTTGATTTACCGTCAAGGTCATCAAAGAATTTGTTTTTAAAGCCCTCTACCTTTTGAGCCTCAAAGTCCTTTTCCTCTATGCATTCAACAAGCTCCCTTTGAGAGAAAACGATTTTTCCGGGAACAAAGCCCTCGAAATCATAGTAAAAGTCACGGCTTGAAATGTAATCGTAAAGGTCGAATGCGTAAAACATCATAGGAATGTTCAAAAGTGACGCCTCAAAAACAACGCTTGAATAATCCGTCACAAGTAAATCCGTAATAAACAGTAAATCGTTAAGCTCGTCATCGTCGGACAAGTCTATGATAACATCCTTGTATTCCTCGGGAATTTCAAATCGCTCCTGACAGAAGGGGTGAAGCTTAATGATAATTGCGTATTCGCCCTTAAGCTGCTCGTAAACCTCAACAGGAGAAATAGCCTCCGTGGGATAAAATGCACTCATTTGTCCGTTACCTCTGAAGGTTGGAGCGAAGAGCATTATTTTTTTGCTTTCAAGCTGAGGATATCTTTCGTAAAAGCCGTTTTTGACCTTGTCTGCGTATTCCTTATCCATAAAGATATCGGTTCTCGGAATACCTGTTGCCACAACATTTTCATCACTTAAGCCGAAGCCCTCTGCGTAGTGCTTTGCAATTTCCTGTGAGCTGACAATGGCATAGTCATACATTCTGTGGTTGGGGTCGGTCTGCTTTGGACCTCCCTTTTTACCAAGCCTTGTAAAGCCGAAGGTTTTAAAAGCTCCGCAGGCGTGCCAAAGCTGAAACAGCTTTACACCCTCACGCTTGTCCACAAGATTAAGAAGCCTGAAATAGTCATCAACAATAACAACCCTTGACGTTGCGTAAAGCCTTAAAAATTTCACAATGTTTCTAACTCTGCTGTGACCTGCAGGGTCGGAAAACAGAAGAAACCGAAAATCAATATCCTCCCTGTCTTTAAGCAGATTGTAGACAAAAAGGGGATTTCCTCCAAGCTCGTCACGTCTGCCTGACATAAATGTAATCCTGTTTGGTACAATATCTTTTTTTGACAAAATTTTATAGTACATTTTGCAGACTGCAAAAAGGGGCTTTCTTATATTTTCCGTAAATACCGACTTTTTAAAGCTTGTTTTCAAAAAAGATGAAAAATTAATTTTTATCTGAACAAAAATATTTTTCAGCAGGCCGTCAATTTCCTTCGTTTTTCTCCTGGGCAAAACGTCAAGACCTGCAAATATTCCGTCTAACACAAAATAAGGAGCAAGCAAAACCGAAAGAAGAATTCTCAAAACGAAAAAAACAAATCTAAGCACGGGAATAATTATTCTGCTTCTTTCCGCAAAGCTTCCGCCTCTGCTTAAATTCTTTGATTTTGAAATAACAATGCGACTGTTTTCGCAGTCAAAGGAAACCGTGTAAATATGATTGCTTCTTTTTCTGTCATTTTCAAAATCATTTTCGTCATTTGTGAAAACGGTGACACCGTCAAAGCATTCGTATTCAATGTACTGCTCGTCAAGACGGATGTCGGGATTTTCGTTAAGTACGTTTGTCGAAACCGTAAACGGCACGGACTCAACCGTGTTGTCGCCGTAATAAAAGTCAATTCTTGCCGTTATGTCGCTGTCGCTTTCAAAATTATAAAATATACTGTCAAGCAAAAATGTATAGGTGCAAACGATAATACAGGAGCTGCTTTGCTTCTGTCTGAAATAGTTTGTCACAAGAAACGGCAGTCGGCGCACCTTTCCGTCACATTCAAATACGATTTTTGCCTTTGGAGAGGTGACGTCAACGTCAAAAGGACAGCTTATTGAAACTGAAATATTTAATTTATTTTTATCAACAGTCATTTTGTTGATTATCATTTTACTGTCAAACATCGGTTATTTTAAAAGCTCCTTTGTAAAATTAACCACATTTTCTGTTGCGTGTCCCGTACTGCTGCCGAAGAATCTTTCCTTAAAGGGAGCAATTAGCTCCTGCCTGAAATCCTTGTTCTTTATGGCATTTATCATTTCGTCTGTGCTTAAAACGATTTTACCGGGGACAAAGGAAGAAAAGTTGCAGTAGAAATCTCTGTCTCTGCTGTATTCGTTAAGGTCGAAGGCAAAGAACAGCATCGGAACATTTACTATTGACGCCTCAAATATTACGCTTGAATAATCTGTAACCATAAGGTCGGTTATAAAAAGTAAATCATTTATATCATACTGTGATGAAAAATCAAAAACCCTGTTGGCGTATTTTTCGGAATATGCAGGCCGTTCGGAGAGATATGGGTGCATTTTCACAGCGATAACCCAGTCCTCGTCAAGACTTGCAAGAAGCCTGTCAACCTCAAAGCGTTCTATGGGATAATGGCAGTTTCCCATACCTCCGCCTCTGAAGGTTGGTGCAAAGAGCAGAATTTTCTTTCCTGCAAGGCTTGGATTTTCTTTATAGAATTTTTTTATGAAAAGCTTTTTGTATTGTGGGTTTTCAAGCAGGTCGCATCTGGGTGATCCGAGAGCGATAACCTTTTCCATTGCGACTCCGAAGCCCTCGGCGTAATAGGGTATTACGTCCTTTGAGCTGACCATAACATAATCATATTGACGGTGGTTTGGGGAGCTTTGTCTAAGATAGCTGTCCCTGCCAAGCCTTGAAAATCCAAAGGTTTTGAAGGCACCGCAGGCATGCCAAAGCTGAATAAGCTTAACGTCATCCTTCTTTTTTAGGTAAGAAAGAAAATGATAATAGTCGTCAACGAAAACCACCTTTGATGTGGCATATAGTCTGAAGAATTTAAACAGGTTCGGAATATTTGATTTAACTCCGCCCTTTTTGCACAGTACGTTAATTTCTATATCGGGTATCTTCGTCATTTCAAAAAAAACAGCCTTGATATTTCCCGTAAGCCTTTCGGACCTGTTGGTTAAAAACGTCACCTTATTAGGCTGAACCTTAAGATGCCTGTAGGGAAGAAACAGCAGGGACATAATTCCCGAAATAAGAATTTTTGATTTTTCCCTTTTACTGCTTTTGAAAAAGTGGGTAAGCATATTTCTCTGTCTTGAGGGAATGACGATTTTCTCCTCGGGAGTCAGCATAATGTTGTCTGCTTTTCCGTCACTGAAAAGAAATTTTACGCCTATATTTTTTTGCTTTTTCGGTTGATTATAAAAGAGAAAGGGTATGTCAAAAATCCCGATAGCGACTGCGGTATTACCGTTGCAGGATTTTAAATCCATCGGCAGAATACGGTTATCGTCATCAGTATAAAAGCAGGCAGAAATTCTCGGATAATAAAGAGGATTTTCTCCTGTAACGGAAACGGTGATTTCCACATAGGAATCTTCTGCTTTTAAATTTTCAACCTTTACCCTATATTCGTTCATCAAATATTTCCTCTCAAAAAATTATAAGCAGATGTACATCAAGTCTATCTTTTATATTAACATATTATGTTCCCTTTGTCTATAATATAATTCAATGAATATCTTATGCTTTAACTCAATTATAGCTTGTAATAATTGACAAAATATTTTTCACTGGTATAATTGTATTAATATGGTTTATTAACCAAATAATGCAGTTTTGCGGAGGAAAGATTATGAACATATTTATGATTGGCGGAACAGGCCTTTTGGGCTGTGAAGCAGCAACACAGCTTATCAAGATGGGACATAAGGTTACATCTGTTGCCCTGCCGCCTCTTCCGGAGGGAGCTCCTATTCCGGAGGAAATGGATATCATCTTCGGGGATATCAACAAAAAGTCAGATGAAGAAATTGAAGAAATGCTTAAAGGCAATGACGTATTTATTTTTGCCGCAGGCGTTGACGAAAGAGTAGAATTTCCTGCTCCCGTAATGGACTATTACTACAAGTTTAACATTGCACCGCTTAAGAGAATTTTCCCGCTTTGTAAAAAGGTAGGAGTTAAGAGAGCAGTTGTTCTCGGCTCATATTTTGCTTATCTTTCAAAGAGCAGACCTGATATGGGACTTACCAAGAGAAATCCTTATTTCAAGTCCAGAATGATGCAGGAGGAGGTTTGTGCCGCCGCTTGCGACGATAATTTCAGTTGTGCTGTTCTTGAGCTTCCTTACATATTCGGTACACAGCCGGGAAGAAAGCCTGTTTGGACAATTCTTATTGAGCAGATTGGCTTTATGGATAAATGGCCGTTCACTATGTATCCAAAGGGAGGTACTGCAATGCTTACCTGCCGTCAGGTCGGTCAGGCTATCGCAGGTGCGGCTCTCCGTGAAAAGCCGGGCTTTGAGGCTATTCCGATTAGTATGTACAATATGAAATGGGATAAGTTCCTTTCAATCGTTTACGAAGCAAGAGGAATGGGCGCAGACAGAAAGATTGTAGGCGTTTCACCTGCAATGATGAAGATGGGTATGTTCAAGGTTGCTAAGGATTACAAAAAGAGGGGAATTGATTCAGGTATGGATCCGTTCAATCTTCCCGACATTATGGATATCGACCTTTTCATCAATAACGAGTACACAAAAGAGCTTGGCGTTGAGGAGGATGATATTGAAGCTGCTATCGCAGATTCTATCAGAGTTTCCGAAGCCGCTTACAACGGAACAGTTAAGCTCCTTGAAATGAAGGGCGAATAATTTAACAGCAAAAGGGGCTGTAAAAAAACAGCACTAATAAAAAATCGACTGCATTCTTTCCGA
>JBJFHZ010000032.1:0-3249 GCA_051894075.1 Eubacterium sp. | reverse complement strand
AGCAGACAAAAGGGTCTGGCGGCCGCTCCAAGGCAGCCCCTACGAAAGTTTGATGCAGTAACACATTGAAAATTTGCGGAATGTCGAGGACGCCATCCCCTACAAAATATTAAGAACACTCCTGTAATAATGTAGGGGTCGGCGTCCCGACGACCCGTAATATTCGTTTCGAAAACACCTCGACAAACCCTAATTTAAATTTTTTCAAAAGAAAAAGCGTCCCTTTCGGAACGCTGATTATTTAATTTCCTGTTCAAGATTTTTAAATGTATCTGTATCAAAAAAATCATTGATTGTTATTCCAAAGCCGTCGCATATCATTTTGAGCGTTATTATTCCTGCGTTTTTGCTTTTTCCGTAAAGAATGTTTTTGATTGTAGAAGCCGGCACAGCCGCCTCTATTGATAATTTGTAAATTGACATTTGCTTTTCTTCCAACAATTCCTGTATTCTGTTTTTAACCGCAGTGTACATATCCATACAAATCACTCCTTACAATAAAATATTGTATAAGAATAATCTGCATCAATAGGGCTAAATATGATACCAATAAGATTATAAATAGACTTATCCTCTTGAAATGATCAAGAGGACATTTTGTTTAATTCATTTTTTGTTTTCCGTGTGACTAATGCAATAAAAACGCTTGGCTCAATGTCAAGTCCGGTTGCATTGATAGCATTTCTGATTTCTGTATCAACCTCTTCTACTGAAGTATTATGTTGCTTTGCTATTTTTTCTAACATATTTTGATAACTCATATTTTTCCTCCTTTCAACAGAATGGTATCATATATAGCCCGATGTATTTTGTCAAAATATGTAGATAAAGCAACTTTTTTTGTTAAATATAAAAGCGCCCCTTTCGGAACGCTTTTAATTTTGGACACTCGTGTCGGTGCAACCACCAACACCATTAGTCTAATATAGATTTACTTATTTAACAGCTTCCTCAACTGCAACTGCGCATGCTACGGTTGCGCCGACCATCGGGTTGTTACCCATACCGATAAGTCCCATCATCTCTACGTGAGCAGGAACTGAAGACGAGCCTGCGAACTGTGCGTCGCCGTGCATACGTCCCATTGAGTCTGTAAGACCGTAGGAAGCAGGGCCTGCTGCCATATTATCAGGATGAAGTGTACGGCCTGTACCGCCGCCTGATGCAACTGAGAAATAAGTCTTGCCGTTTTCAAGAGCCCATTTCTTGTATGTGCCTGCAACAAGGTGCTGGAAACGAGTTGGGTTAGTTGAGTTACCTGTGATAGAAACGTCAACGCCCTCGTGCTTCATAATAGCAACGCCCTCAAGAACGTCGTTAGCACCGTAGCACTTAACAGCAGCTCTTTCGCCGTCAGAGAAAGCTCTTTCCTCTTCAATCTTAAGGTCGCCTGTATAGAAATCATAATCAGTCTTTACATAGGTGAAGCCGTTGATTCTTGAAATGATATAAGCGGCGTCCTTACCAAGACCGTTAAGGATAACCTTAAGAGGCTCCTTACGAACCTTATTAGCTGTTCTTGCGATACCGATAGCACCCTCAGCAGCTGCGAAGGATTCGTGACCTGCAAGGAATGCAAAGCACTTTGTCTCCTCGCTGAGAAGCTTAGCACCGAGATTACCGTGACCGAGACCAACATTTCTCTGCTCTGCTACAGAGCCGGGGATACAGAAAGCCTGAAGTCCGATACCGATTGCGGCTGCTGCCTCAGAAGCTGATGCAACGCCTTTTTTGATTGCAACTGCAACACCGAGTGTATAAGCCCAGCTTGCATTTTCAAACGCGATTGGCTGAACGCCCTTTACGATAGCGTCAACGTCAATGCCCTTTGATAAACATAAATCTCTTGCTTCTTCAAGACTTGAAAGACCATATTCAGCAAGACACTTTTCAATTTTGGCAATTCTTCTTTCCTTGCCTTCAAATTTAACATCGTTTGCCATTTTACTGTCCTCCTTATCTTATTCTTCTCTTGGGTCGATATACTTTGCAGCGTTAGCAAAGCGACCGTAGTTGCCGATATTTGCCTTGTATGCTTCGTCAGGAGATTTGCCGTGACGGATATCCTCAAGCATCTTTCCTACCCTAACAAACTCGTATCCGATAACCTCGCCCTCTTCGTCAAGAGCCATACGTGTAACATAGCCCTCAGCCATTTCCATATAACGAACGCCCTTGAGCTTAGTTGAGAACATAGTACCAACCTGTGAACGAAGACCTTTACCTAAATCCTCAAGAGCTGCACCTACAACAAGACCGCCCTCTGAGAATGCAGACTGTGAACGACCGTATGCAAGCTGCTTGAAAATCTCTCTCATAGCAACGTTGATAGCGTCGCAAACAAGGTCAGTGTTAAGGCACTCAAGAAGAGTTTTGCCGGGAAGAATTTCAGCAGCCATAGCAGCTGAATGTGTCATACCTGAACAACCGATTGTTTCAACAAGAGCTTCCTCAACGATACCGTCCTTAACGTTAAGGCTGATTTTGCAGGCACCCTGCTGAGGTGCACACCAGCCCACACCGTGTGAGAAACCGCTGATGTCTGAAATCTGATAAGACTTTACCCACTTACCTTCCTCGGGAATGGGAGCCGGACCGTGATGCGGACCCTTTTTAACGGTACACATCTGCTCAACTTCATTTGAATAGACCATTTGAATAACTCCTTCCAATGCTGTCAGAAAAATTTAATTTCAATACAGCTATTATATAATAATTTTAAACAAATTACTGATGATATTATAACCAATCATTTTCCTGTCTGCAAGAGAAAATGATAATTTTTTATCAAATTTCTAACGATTTATAAGACTTTTATGACTATTGTTGAAAAGTGAGAACAATTTTGGTACAATATATCCATAAGGATTTGACTTGGGGGACGTATTATGAGAATTAAAAAGGGATTTGCAAAAAGAGAAATAGCAGGCTCAAACATTGTCGTGCCTGTGGGTAAAAACAGTCTTGAGTTTAACGGTATGATTACTCTTAACGACAGCGGCTCGTTTTTCTGGGACTGTCTTTTAGAGGATACAACAGTTGATGAGATGGTTGAAAAGGTAACAGCTGAATATGATGTTGATGCCGACAGAGCAAGAAAGGACATTGAAGCCTTTGTCAAGCTGCTCGATGAAAACAACCTACTTGAAAAATAAATAGCCGATAATAAAAAATGCTGAGATTAATTCTCAGCATTTTTATTAGTGTCTTTAGACAGTTTTGCTCAAAGAGCAAAACAAAAAACCACCC
>JBJFHZ010000031.1:0-17221 GCA_051894075.1 Eubacterium sp. | reverse complement strand
CTCCGCGTTAGCGGAAACATAATATATCTGCTTTGCAGATGTACTATACAAACCCAAATTTATTTATCTAAATCGGCAAAGTGAACATTTTTGTAAAAATGAACATATTGAAAAAGAGTGCACAAAAAAGCCGTCATAATATGTTAATAATTTGTAAATTCTTTTTTGTAAAATATGCCGTTTGCGTATTGACAGGGCACCTTTGGTGTGCTATTATAAGTCTGTATTAATATAGGCAAAGGGGACTCTATACCCTTTTTCCAATATAGTCTGTCAATGTGCTTTGCACAGCGGGTGCGGATTTTGGTCAGAATGAAGCCCTATACATATCATAATAGTGTGCAATGACTGCGGCTTTGTGCATTACAGACAAGTTTTTAAGGAGGAAATCAAAAATGAAAACTAAAACATCTAAAAAAGTTTTGTCTTTCATCCTTGCAGTAATGATGGTTATAACATCTATTCCTATGCTTGGAATTGTTGCTTTTGCAGATGAGGCTGCGGCAACAGACCCTGCAGTAAAAGAGGTTCAGGACGCTATGGATGCATTTGAGGCAAAGCTCGCTTCCTCGGGTGCTTTCACAAATGTTGACGTTGCTTATAATGCTTATGTTGACTGTCAGAAGGCTCTTGACGCATACATCTACGGTGGAGAGTCAGATGCTCTCAGCGGTAAGGCAGCAGCTCTTACTACTGCTACTAATAATATTGCTGCGTTCACCGGCGTAAAGGGTACTGCTGTTCCGTCATTTACAGGTGACTCGGGTACAATGAGTGACTATGCAGTAGGTGGTTCTAAAGCTTCTTCAAAGGGTGTTGCTTATAACAACATTCTTTACACCTCAACCGTTACTTCCAGTAATGAGATGCAGTCATCAGCAACAGAAAACGTAGTTCACAGAGTTTTCTATCCTGAGACCACTCTTCTTTATGACGGCACTAACGATACCATTATGCCTGTAATGGGTATGGCTTCCGTTAATGCTAAAAAGACACGTTATGTATATGGTTCATATCCAACTACCTCTGATGCTTCAACCTCGAGTGCACCCGACAGCGCAGATTTTAATTTAAGTGGATATTGGCACGATGCCGGAGGAGAAACATTAGACTTTACTTGGTCTTGGGATAGTTCAACAAACGGTCCCGGTTATAATAATGCTACAGGTTTCAGAGGAAATCAGAGCACTGACCACAGAAGTTCACAGCTTACATATACTACTAATTGGATTGGATCATTTAGTTCAGGTGCTACCAAATACTTTGCTAATGCAATGAAATTTGTCGGTGCTCCTGCTTCCACATATTCAGACTATTCTCTTAAATGGTATGTATCATCAGGTGACGGAGCAAACTCATCTGAGTCTAACTCTGCCATTCTTAACGCTTCTACAAGCTTAAGCAGTGTGTCAGGCACTATCCACGTAGTAAACTATAAGACACTTCTTGACGGTCTTGCAACAAACGGCAATAAGATGAAGCTCGTTGACCTTGGTGATTTCAGCGAAGGTGGATTGTCAGATTACATCAATGCTATGGAAGCTGCTACTGACTTTGACCCCAACACATACTTCACATCAAGCAATGATTATCAGGGCTGTTCTCAGCAGATTGCAACTCTTGTTTCTAATATGAACAATGCGTCTGTTACTAGTACAAACAGTGCTGACTATGCCGCTCTTCGTGCCGCTATGCCTGAAAACGTAAGAACAGTTTTCGCAGGCGGTAACACAGGCTATACTACAGAATCTTGGGAAACCTTCTATCAGAAGTATGTAACAGCACAGTCAATTATGGCTAACTGTAATGATGTAGGCTACACATCAACAAGTGCAGCAACAGCCGCATCAGAGCTTACAGCTGCATATGAAGCTCTTGAAACAAATGTTGTAAAGGCTGACACAACTGCTCTTGAAGCAGCTATTGATACCTTTGAGGCTTATACAAACATCTTCACAACAGATTCATACAATTCTGTAAAGGCAATCGTTGAAAGTGCTAAGGTTGCAGTTTGGGGCACAGTTGATGACTATAAGGTTCCGACAGCGGCTCCCGATGACTCCACCGAGGCTCAGGCTCTTATAGCAGAGCAGGCTCAGGCAGTTCTTGATGCAATCAAAACCCTTGTAATCAGCACAGAAACAGTTATTTCAACTGACGAGGGCGATAAGTATACTATGGTTAGTGCACTTGCTCTTGCTGACAGAATTACAGACCCGACTGATTATGCTAACTATGCAACCTTCAGTACGGCTGTTACTGCCGCAAATGAGTATATCGCTACTCTTGCAACAACACCGTTTACAGACTACGATGCACAGCTTGCTGAATACAGAACACAGGTTCTTAAAGTAGTTGATGCATTCTTCGCTCTTAAATATTCATTTGTAAAGCTTCCTGACGGTACTGTAACAGGTGCTTCAACATCTGCTATCACTACCCTTGAGGACCATAAGAACAGCAGTAACTACAACTGGTGGATTGATTTCTCATATCCCGGTTCTGCAATCGTGTTTAAGACAACCCACGATGCTCTTACTGTTCCTTACGGTAATGCAAATGTAACCTTCAAGATTAATATTGATAATAACATCAGTAAGGAAAATAACGCACTCGACAGTATCACAATTAACGGTACTGCTGATGCAAATACAGAGATTAACAGCTCTTCTGCAACGTCTACACCGTCTGCGTTGTCAGATGACCAGAAGACAACATATGCAGGCTGTCTTGCTAATAACGGCTTTTCTCTTACAAACTTCAGAGTAGCCGGTCAGGTGAACAATTCTAAATCATATGTAGGTACAGATGCAAGCGGTAATCAGGTTACAGGTAAGGAATCTGCAACTGATGCATACACAACAATCCTTGCTACAACAGAGGGTTCAAGTGCTAACCCTGCACTTGGTACAATCGCACTTCAGCCCGGTGCTAAGGGAGATTCTTCTATCACACTTACATCTGATATGAACCTTGATATCCCTGCAACCACAAAGAAAACTCTTACAGGAAGCACAGTTCCTACTAAAACAAATTACACATACAGCGGTTATTTTGGTGCCACATATGTATGGAACACACAGCCTACACTTGCTTACGCAGGCTATGCTTATCTCACATCAAAGAGCAACAGCGAGCAGATTTCTTCAACAGTATCTGTAGTTGATATGTCTTACCTTGTAGACCTTGTTGCACAGTGTAATGCACTTGTTCCTGAGGCTGAAAAGTATACAGACCAGACATGGTCAGCTCTTCAGACAGCACTTGAAGCAGCACAGGCAGACCTTGACTACACAGGAATGACTGCTGATGCTATTCTTACAGAAGTAAAGAGCAGATATACAAACCTTTGGGCTAAGTATAGCGCACTTGAGGTTAAGACCTTCTCAGTAGTATTTAACTGGAAGAATTCATCAGGTAATGATACAAGCAAGACTCTTACAGTTTCATACGGCGATACACTCAGTATGAGCAAGTATCTCACACAGATTAACGCAATCACCACTCCTGATTTTGTAGCTAATAACTACACATATACTTTCAGAGAATGGTCACCTGAAATTGACCTTGACGCAGCAGTAAAGGCTGACGCAACATATGTTGCACAGTATGACGGCACACCTAACGAAGCAAGCTGGGATGCATTCAATACTGCTAAGGCATCACTTCTCGGTGTAATAACCGATAAGACCTATACAGCAACTGACCTTATCGCTCTTAATACTGAAATTGAAGCTCTTACCTACTTCAATTATACAGATGAGCAGAAAGCAGCAATAATGGCAGATTCACAGGATAAGATTGATGCTGATACTGCCAAGATGATAGAGCTTAAGAACGGACTTACTCCTTCAGGTATTGATGCCAGCGTTGCTGAATCAGCCGGCGGAGACGCAGACCGCTTCTCGTCAGCGGTTGATCCTTATCAGACAGTTACAGTTGCAGGTGAGCCGGTAATTGGCTTTGCATATGATACTCAGTTTGATTTGGAGCAGGCTCTTAATGATGCTCTTACAGTAAAATCATATACAATTTATGTAAATGGTGTTGCTGTTACAAATGCTGATTACGGTACTCCGATGATTGTAAACAGCGACAGCACTTACGAAGCAAATGTTGATGATACACATCCAAATTATTCAGGAAGTAATGTAGCTTGGTATTATAGCTATTCAGCTCCGTCAACAAGCAATAATCAGACTGCAAGCAAGTATATGACAACAGCTCCGTCATTCGGCTTCATTGTTAAGGGTGATACTTATCTCACAACAACTGATGAAGCTGAGCTTGGTGATAACCTTTTCGCTGTTAAGATGGTTGCAAATCTTGCAGGTAACTCAACTAAGACATTCGGAATTTACTATGTAAATGATTCTGCTGAGGTCGATGGCTTTGATGCTTTGACTCCGCCGACATATCCATATTACAGATTTGTTGATTATACATGTGATGTTGGAAACGTTTATGTAGACGAAGAAACCGGCGTAATGACAGTTGACGATTTTTGCACAGTAATCACTGCAAATTATGAGATTGACACAACATACGCAAACGGCTTTACAATCAGCGTTTATTATGGTGAAGACCCAAGCTTTGCTCTTAACAGTGATGACGGTCTTGGTGTTGACTTCGATTCAAGTGATGGCTATTTGGTAAAGAATAGTTATAACTATAATGAAAAGGTTGAATTTATTACTGAGGGCTTCTGGCTTAACGATATCGGTATGAATGATGTTTATGCACTTTATACTGCAGAAGACCCAACCGATTACAGCACATATAAGTTGCTTAGTTTGGGCGGCGATTATACATTCTACGCTTATACAGATATGAATATCATTGCAATGTCACAGCAGGATATTGAGGATTACTTCACAACTGACTATAATGCTCAAACTACAGTAACTGCTAACAATACTGCAGTTCCTGTATATAATTCAGAAGGTACTCTTGAAAAGATTTCACTTGTTGGTACTTTTGCTCTTCCTGAAGGCTACACAATGGTTGAATCAGGATTCCTGTTTACTTCGGAATCAGGCGCAGATATGACTGTTGATAATGTAGGCACAAACGGAATTGCAAGAATGAAATCTTCAAAGTACACCGTCGGCAACCAGTTTGTTATCAATATTAAGACACCTACTGACGGTTCAACAATAACATTTGAGTATGTTGCTTACTCAATAGTTAAGAATGCAGAAGGAAAACAAGAGATTTTCTATTCTGATAAAAATTCAGGTACAACAGCAAATTTCTAAGGAAGGAGGACATTAGTTATGATGAAATTATATGAACAGCCAGAGATTCAGATTCGTAATTATGCACTCCCTCCAAGAGATGTTGTTATGACTTCTGACCCGTCAGACAGTGATGGAAATGACCTTAACGACGGCGACGACTACGACTATTTCAAATAATTAGTATTCCCATAAAAAGAGACCGCAGGTTAATCCTGCGGTCTTAATTTTTCGTTTAACAAATTAGGGTTTGTAGGGATGTATTTGTAGCAAATTTATGGCTCCCTTGTGTAAAGGGAGCTGTCTGCGTTAGCAGACTGAGGGATTGTTACAACCCCTCCGAGTTGCCTAACGGCAACCCACCTCCCCTTACACAGGGGAGGCTCAATTCGGTTCGATAAACCCTAATTCGCTTATTCGTTATAATTCGGCATATCAACAATTATCGGTGCGTGGTGTACTGCAGGAAGAAAAATATCAAGTACATCCTTTGTTTTTAGCTTCAAGCTTGATGTGTTCACGCAAGGATGACAGCCGATGGTTTCAGCCTCAATAACAGGCTTATCAATAAGCAACTGAACACGGTTTTGGGTATCATTCATAAGTCCCATTATTGATACAGCTCCGGGCTTTATATGTAAAAATTCTTCCATATATTCGCTGTCGGCAAAGGAAAGTCTTGAGCAACCGATTTGCTTTGTGATATCCTTGGTTTTAAACGGCTTGTCACCGGGCATCATCAAAAGATAAAACTCTGTTTTTTGCCTATTGCAAAGGAAAAGGTTTTTGCAGATTATTGTTCCCAAAATATCATCAATTCTGTTACAGGCCTCCATAGTATCGGCAGGCTCGTGGTCCGTTCTTTGAAAAGGAATTTTAAGACTGTCAAGTAGGTCATAAACCTTTATTTCTCTTTCAAGCCTGCCGTCATTTGTTTCGGGACGTCCGTTTAGTAGTACCATATTTTTCTCCGTTATTTAGTAAAATTTATTGTGTCTATAGGGGTAATATTAACCTTGTTTAAATATTTAACAGCATTATTGTAGATTTTTATATTTTCCAAAGAATTAGGCGTGTGAGCGTCAAAGCCGATTATCACTTTATTTCCAACCTCTGAAACAATTTCCCAAAACAGCCTGTTAGGATAATTTCTTTTGTCTGAAAAACCGAGAAGATTGAACTCAAGAGGAACATCAAGCGCCTTTAATTTTTCACAAAAATAAGTCATTTTTGCAATATATAGTTCATCGTTACCTGAATAATTAATTAAATCCGGATGAGCTATATATGAAAATTCGCCTGTTGACAGCCCCTCAATGCACTGGCTTATATATTTGTCAAGAATGCTTGTTTTTCGTGTAATTCTGCCTGAATAATGGGCTGATTTTTCAAATTCATTATCAGTATAGTGTTGACCTAATATTAAATAATCGTAGTTAAAGCCATTTAAATATTCAAGCTCCTTTTGAAAAAGTTCAGGATAGTATTCCAACTCAAATCCCAGCTTAATACTTATTTTATCCTTATATTCCCTTTGCAGTGAACGAATTGAATTTACATAATCCTCTGTTTCAGCCGTCGCCATTCTGAAGGTGGAAATGTGGTCGTTTCCGAAAAGCATAGGAGCGTGGTCGGAAAATCCTAATTCTTCAATGCCTGATTTAATTGCCGCTTCAACATATTCTCTGTCGTCACCAACTGCGTGGCGGCACCTTGTTGTATGAGTGTGATAATTTTTCATAGGGTTATTATATACCTGTTTTGTTTTATTATCAATGAGAAATTTTTACGGAGTTATATTTGTTTTATAAATATTTTATAAAATTATCAAAATCTTACAATTTCGCATTTGACATATTATAAGTTATATATTATTATTAAAGTAATTAACTATGTCCGAAGGTGAACGTATGAACGTTTTGATAGTCGGCTTGGGACTTATCGGTGCCAGCCTTGCAAAAACCTTGAAAAAAAATACAAATCATCACATTATCGGCTGGAACAGAACAGAGTCGGTAACAAAGCGTGCCCTTGATGACGGCGTTATTGACGAAACAGGAGAGCTTTCGGAAATTTTGCCGAAAGCCGATATAACCTTTGTGAATTTTTATCCCGAGGCTATTCCTGCTTTTATTAAGGAAAACAAGAATTATTTCAAGAAAAACAGTATAGTTTCCGACTCCTGCGGTATAAAGACAAAAATTTGCAGGGAGCTTGAAAAAGAGGACTTTGATTTTTATTTCATAGGTGCTCACCCTATGGCAGGAAGGGAAGTCAGCGGATACGACAATTCCCTTGACAATCTTTTTGATAACGCTTCGTTTATCTGTACACCTACAGATGATATCCCGAGGAGCAAAACCGACGCTCTTGTGGGACTTGCTCAGGAAATGAAATTTGCAAGAACAGTTGTTACAACTCCGGAGCATCACGATGAAATGATAGCATTTACGTCGCAGATTGCCCATGTTCTTGCATGCTCATATGTGCTTTCTCCCTTGGCGCCCTATCACGCGGGATATTCCGCAGGAAGCTACAGAGATGTAAGCCGTGTTGCAAGAATTAATGCGGATATGTGGACAGAGCTTTTTATTGATAACAAGGAACCCCTTGTACGTGAAATTGACGACCTTGTTTCAAATTTGATGAAATTCAAATACTGTATCGTAAATGAGGACGCTGAACAGCTTCACGAATTGATGGAAAAGGGCAATAAGATAAAAGAGGAAATCGGTTGATGAAAAAACTAACGGTAAATGTTAATGAAAAATATGACATTTTAATAGAAAAAGGACTTTTGAAAAAAACGGGAGAGCTTGTTAAAACAGTTCTTAGCTGTAAAAGAATAGCACTAATCAGTGAAACAAACGTGTATCCCATTTACGGTGACGCTGTAAAGGCTTCCCTTGAAGTACAGGGATACGAGGTGTTTACGTATGTGTTCAAAGCAGGTGAATCATCAAAAAATACCGCCAACGTTATTGATATGGTTGAATTTATGGCGCAAAAGGGACTTAACCGTGAGGACGGAGTAGTTGCCTTAGGCGGCGGTGTCTGCGGAGATATGGCAGGCTTTGCGGCGGCAATTTATCTCAGAGGAATAAAATTTGTTCAGATACCGACAACCCTGCTTTCTCAGGTTGATTCCTCTGTGGGCGGAAAGACTGCCGTTGATTTGCCCCAGGGTAAAAATCTCTGCGGTGCTTTTCATCAGCCAAGCCTTGTTATTATTGACCCTCTTGTGCTTGATACATTAAGCACCCATTTCTTCAGCGACGGTATGGGCGAGGTCATCAAATACGGCTGTATAAAGTCTGCATCACTTTTTGAAAGACTTGAAAAGGAAAATGCAGTTGACTTTATCGAGGATATTATTTATGAATGCCTTGATATAAAGCGTATTATAGTTGAAAACGACGAAAAGGAATACGGTGAAAGAGCCCTTCTTAATTTCGGTCATACCTGCGGTCACGCCATTGAAAAGCTTTGGAGCTTTGAAACAGTCAGCCACGGCGAAGCTGTCGGTATCGGAATGGTTATGATTGCAGATGCAGGAGAGAAAAACGGCATAACCGAAAAGGGTACTAAGGACAGAATTATAAAGGTTCTTGAAAAGAATAATCTTAAAATATCCGACACTCATTCGGTGAAGGAAATCGTTGGTGCAATGAGCGTAGATAAAAAGAGAACAGGCAGCGGTATTAAGCTTGTTATGGTTAAAAAAATCGGCGAAAGCTTTGTAATGCCTGTTACAAATGAAGAGTTAAAAAATATTTTCGGAGTATAAGTGTTAATGGAAGTCAAAATCAGCAACTCGGTGCTAAACGGGAGTGTAACGGCACCACCGTCAAAATCTGCGGCACATAGGGCGTTAATATGCTCCTTTCTTTCAGGAGGAGGAACGGTAAAGCCCATAATCAATTCACGAGATATGGCGGCGACAGTTGGTATTATAAATTCACTTAAAAATAACGAGGACGTTCTTGACTGTATCGAAAGCGGTTCAACTATGCGTTTTATGATTCCTGTAGCGGCATCTCTTGGCAGAAGTGTAAAATTCGTAGGGCAGGGAAGTTTGCTTACAAGAACTGTAGGAGAATTTGCTCGGCTACTTCCTATTCACGGTGTAAAGGTTGAAAGCGACGGCTGTCTGCCCTTTAAGATTTCGGGACAGCTTAGAAACGGCAGCTTTGAGGTTTCGGGCGATGTCAGCAGTCAGTATGTTACAGGCTTGCTTTTAGCCCTTGCAAATCTTCAGGGAGATAGCGCAGTAATTATGAAAACTCCGCTTCAGTCAAAGCCTTATGTTGATATGACGGTTAAGGTAATGGCTGATTACGGTGTTAATGTTAAGGAAACAGATTTTGGCTATCTTATCAAGGGCGGTCAGGAATTTAAAAAGCTCGACTATACCGTTGAGGGCGATTGGTCACAGGCGGCATTTTTCCTCGTGGCAGGAGCAATAGGCGGTAATGTTACGGTTAAAGGCGTTGATTTTAATTCCGCTCAAGGCGATAAGACAATAGTTGACGTTATAAGAAAATTCGGCGGAAAGATTGAAACAGGGGCAGACAGTGTTACCTGTACGGCAAGTGAGCTGACAGGGGCAAACGTTGACGCGTCCAACATTCCCGACCTTGTGCCGATTATAGCAGTGCTTGCTTCATACGCAAAGGGAAAAACTGTTATAAGCGGTGCTGAAAGACTTAGATTTAAAGAGTCAAACAGAATTGAAAGCGTTGTTACAAATCTCAAGGCTATGGGAGTTGACGTAACGGAAACCCCCGACGGTATGATAATTAACGGCGGTAAAGCTCTTAACGGTGCAAAACTTAAGGGCTATAACGACCACAGAATTGTTATGTCCTTTTCTGTTGCAGGTCTTTTTGCTCAGGGCGAAACGGTAATTGATGACGCCCAAAGTATAAATAAATCATATCCGTCATTTTTTGAAGATTATAATATGCTGGGAGGTAAGGCAAATGTCCTCTGAATTCGGAGAGAAAATTAAAATATCTGTATTCGGTGAAAGCCACGGTGAAGCAATCGGCTGTGTTATAGACGGCTTGCCTTCAGGCGTTAAGCTTGATATGGATAAAACTTATGCCGATATGTCAAGAAGAGCTCCCGGCAAGGATAAATTTGCAACCCCGAGGCTTGAAAAGGATATACCCCATATTCTGTCAGGCACACTTGATAATGTTACGACAGGTGCGCCCCTTGCAATGATTATTGAAAATACAAATACAAAAAGCGGGGACTACAGTAATCTTTTGACTGTTCCGAGGCCTTCTCACAGCGATTATCCCGCTTATGTAAAATATAACGGCTATAACGATATCAGAGGCGGCGGTCATTTCAGCGGCAGGCTGACTGCTCCCATTGTTTTTGCAGGAGCAGTTGCAAAGCAGATTCTTGCAGAAAAGGGTATAAAAATCGGTGCCCATATTGCACAGGTGGGAAATGCTTTTGATGATGCCTTTGACAAAAATAATGTTTCTGCCGACCTGCTTAAAAAGCTGACCTCAAGTAACTTTTCTACAATAAGCAATGACGCTGAAGAAAAAATGAGGGAAGAAATTGAAAATGCAAGAATGGCTCAGGACAGCGTGGGCGGTATAATTGAATGTGCCGTAATCGGTGTTCCAACAGGTGTGGGCGGAAATATGTTTTCAACAGTTGAAAGCAAGCTTGCGTCAATACTTTTCGGTGTTCCTGCGGTAAAGGGTGTTGAGTTTGGCGAGGGCTTCGGCTTTGCTTCAATGAGAGGCTCTCAGGCAAATGACCCCTACTGCGTAAAAGACGGCAGGGTAGCAGTTAAAACAAATAACAACGGAGGAGCTTTGGGCGGTATAACAACAGGTGCTCCTATAATTTTCAGAGTGGCAATAAAGCCTACACCGTCAATTTCACAGCCTCAGCAAAGCGTTAATTTGCAGACTATGGAAGAAGAAACGCTTGTAATTAAGGGACGTCACGACCCTTGCATAGTTCCGAGAGCCGTGCCTGTTATTGAAGCGGCGGCGGCGCTGGGAATACTTGATTTAATGATGTAATTGAGGAAATTAAATTAATGGATTTATTGGAATTAAGAAAAGAAATAGACGAGATTGACAATCAGCTTATTCCGCTTCTTATGAAGAGAATGGATATAGCAGGACAGGTTGCTGAATATAAGGTAAAAAGAGGAATTCCCGTATTAAACGAGGAAAGAGAACAGCAAATTCTTGATAATGTTGCGGAAAAATGCGGAGAAAAGGGAGAGATAATAAAAACGGTTTTCTCTGCTACAATGGACGCTTCAAGGGCGCTTCAGCATAAAATTATCGGCGGCGGTCAGGATTTAAGAGACCAAATAAATGAGGCTCTTTCAAAGGGAGGCAAATTGACAGCGGATAACGGCTTTGTTGCCTGTCAGGGAGTTGAGGGTGCTTACAGCGGCGTTACGGCAAATAAAATATTTCCCGATGCACAGGTTAAGTTTTATAAGCAGTTTGAGGATGTGTTTGAGGCAGTAAACAGAGGCGACGCAGTATTCGGCGTAATCCCTGTTGAAAATTCCACGGCAGGCTCTGTTCACGAGTCATATGATTTGATAATGAAGTACAGATTTTATGTTGTGGGTGCATATGATTTAAAGATAGAGCATTGTCTTTGTGCAAAGGCTGATACAAAATACGAGGATATTACAGAGGTTTATTCTCATCCGCAGGCGCTTTCTCAATGCAACAATTTCCTGAAGAATTTTGATTTCACAGGGGTAAACTATTCCAATACTGCTGCTGCGGCAGAGTTTGTTTCAAAATCACCTAAAAGCAATATCGGCGTAATTTGCTCTGAGCTTGCGGCAAAAAAATACGGACTTAAAATATTAAAAAGAAATATTCAGAATAATAATAACAACAGAACAAGATTTATCGTTATTTCAAAAAATCTTGTAATTGATGAAAATGCGCAGAAAATTTCTTTGATTTTCTCTGTTGCACATAAGACAGGCTCTCTTTACAGGGTTCTGGGCAGATTTTCAATGGCAGGGCTCAGCCTTACAAAGCTTGAGTCAAGACCCATTGAAAATTCAGATTTCAGCTACTACTTTTATGTTGACGTTTTAGGCAGCGTCAGAGATGAAAAAACCTTGGATTTGATTTGTGCTTTATCTGACGAGCTGCCCGAGTTTGAATTTTTGGGAAATTTCAACGAGGTTAAATAAAAGTAAAAAAACAACATTAATTTGGAGATGACACTTTGAAACAGCAAAAACGCCATCAGACAAATTTAATATCAAATATAATTATACTTGTAACGCTGTCGCTTCTTGTTTTTCTTGCCATTGTGCTTTATAATCATGCAAGGCTTGAGGTTAGATTTGACACCCTTATAAACTGGCTGAAGCAGATTGATGACGCAGTTGTAAATCTTGACTCGGATACGGAAATAATAATTTGCATTTTTGCCCTTTATATCGCAAAATGTCAGCTTCCGATTCCTATGGGCTTTTTGTGTGTTATATCGGGTATGGTGTTTCCGCTTGCACAGGCAGTGCTCATAAATCTTGCTTTTACGGCGTTTTTCTTCATCGTTAAATATATTGAAGGAAAGTTTATAGGCGGTGGCTGGACAGGAATGATTCTCGGTATAAAGCAGCTTCATTTCGTCAGGGACTGGATACAGTTTAAGGGAAACGGTAATCCCTATGTCCTTTTTGTATCCAGATTAGTGCCAAGCATTCCTCTCGGTATGGTGTCAAAGTATTATGGCTCAATGAGGTATGATTTTATTTATTACACCATAATAAGCCTTTTGGGCTTCGGTCCCAGACTTTATATTTATACAAAAATCGGTGCCGCAATTTACAATCCTTTTTCAGTTCAGTTTATTGTACTTTTGATGATAATTGTGGCATTTACAGGCATTTCGGTAATTACGTTTAATATCTTTTACGGAAGAAAGTCAAAGCAAATGAACCAAACCCTTTTGATTTATTCCGAAAAAGAAAAATATAAAATAGTTTTATAATTTAAGTAGGTTTAATAAATAATAAGGAGAATAAAAAATGAAACCAATTGAATTAATCGAAAAAATCAAAAACGGAGAAGCTGATACTTTGCTCAAAAGGGTTTATGTAACCGACAGCGCAGTTGAGGAACAGAAGCCCAGATACATAAGAACAGTTGAAAAATTTATAGAGCTGTTCGGAGAGGACAGAGATGTTATAGTTCTCAGTGCTCCGGGCAGAACCGAAATCTGCGGAAACCATACAGACCATAATAATGGTAAGGTTCTTGCGGCTTCAATTAACCTTGATGCTATTGCAGTTGCAGCTAAAAGCGACAGCGATATTATTAATGAAAAGTCAGAGGGTCATCCGATGAACACAGTTGATTTGACCACTCTTGAGCCTGACCCTGTTGATTACGGCAAGTCTGCATCTATGATTAAGGGTATTGCCGCAAAGCTTAAGGAAAGCGGATATACTGTTGGCGGCTTTGACGCCTGCACAACAAGTGATGTAATGGGCGGATCAGGTCTTTCTTCATCAGCAGCCTTTGAGGTGCTTTTAGGTACTGTAATTTCACATCTTTATAATGACGGAAAAATTGACTCTGTCACTATTGCAAAGGCGGCTCAGTACAGCGAGAACATCTTTTTCGGCAAGCCGTCGGGACTTCTCGACCAGATGGCTTCATCAGTTGGCTCGTTTGTTACAATAGATTTTGAAAGCACACATAATCCGATAATCAAGAAGGTTGATTTTGATTTTGAAAAATCAGGTCATGCCCTTTGTATAGTTGACACCCACGGTAATCACAGCGACCTTACAGACGATTATGCGGCTGTAAGAAGTGAAATGGAGTCAGTTGCACAGGCAATGGGCAAATCTGTTTTGAGAGAGATTGAATACAGCGATTTCCTTAAGGCAGTTCCACAGCTTACCGACAAGGTAAATGACAGAGCAATCATCAGAGCTGTTCATTTTTATAATGAAAATATCAGAGTTGACAAGGCGGTTTCAAGCCTTGAAAATAACGACTTTGAGTCCTTTAAGAAAATAATTACACAGTCGGGTTATTCTTCCTTTATGTACAATCAAAATGTTTATACCCCTAAAAACCCAACTGAGCAGAAGCTTTCACTTGCTCTTTGCCTCAGCCAGCAGATGCTTGAGGGCAAAGGTGCTTGGAGAGTACACGGCGGAGGATTTGCAGGTACAATTCAGGCGTTTGTTCCCGTTGATATGCTTGATGAGTATAAGAAAACTATGGACGCTGTATTTGGTGAAGGCTCTTGCTATGTTCTTATTATCAGACCTGTGGGCGAAACAAGAGTTATCTGATAAAAATTAAATGATTTCATAAAACAGAGGGGAATAACTTTGAAATACATATTTATAATTAATCCTATTGCAGGAAATGACGACAAGAAAAAAATTTTTTCAAGAATAAAATCTGCATTTCGTCTTATAGATGATGAAATGATTATGGAGTACACCCACTACAGAGCCGAAGCAAAGGATATTGCCGCAAGATATGCCGCTGAATATAAGAGCGATTGCGTAATCGTTTGCTGCGGCGGCGACGGTACTGTCCATGATATTGCTAACGGTCTTGCAGGTACGGATACGCCTATGCTTATCCTTCCTCTTGGAACAGGTAACGATTTTGCCAAGAAGATTTACAAAACAAAAAATATTAATGTTGAAAATGTTATAAAGTCCTTTGGCTTTTATGACGGCAAAATCAAATATGACGTTAAGCCTATTGACCTTATTGATTATAACGGCGAAAAATGTATTAATGTTATGAGCTACGGTCTTGACACAAAGGTTGAAACCATCGGCAGAAAAATTGCCGGAAAGGTTCAATTCCTCGGTCAGCAGGCATATAATGTCGCAATTATTCCCGTTTTGCTTCAGTCCCTCAAATATCAAATCAATGTTGATCTTGACTGCATTGATAAGGACGGAAATCCATATAAAATCACAGAAGCTCCCCTTGACTACACCCTCTTTGCAATATGCAACGCAAGCTATTACGGCGGAGGCTTTTGTCCTGCTCCTAATTCAAGGCTTGATGACGGACTGCTTGATTTCGCTCTTTGTCATCCTATTAAGCTTCATCAGGCACCTGCCCTTATTCCGAAATATAACGCAGGCAAAGTTGACGAAATGAAGCCTGTGGATACAGGATATATCGTCGGAGGAAAAATTTGGTCCGTTGACGGAAAGCCTCTTTTAGGTAATTGCGACGGAGAGAATTTTGATTACGAAACCGTTGAATTTAAGGTTGAAAAGAAGGCTATGAAGCTCTGCTTTATTAAGGAATAATTATGAAAAATTTTATTAGAATACTGTTGTCTGTTTTATTCTGCCTTGTGCTCCTTTTGGGCATTTGTGCAGGTGGATTTTTCATATTCTATACTCCCTGTCTTACTGCTGATTTAAGCGTGAAAACAGGTGATGTTACAACAGGCGCCTCGGGATATCTTTACGGTATCGCCGAAGCAGGTGTTCCGTCAAAGAATATGACGGAAAGCATTGATATTTCCACTGTTTCTCAAAAGGTTACAGGTGGACTTCAGCACCCTATCGGAGATATCAGCCACGTTGAAGACCAGCTTGACAATACCGATTATAATGTTGTGTACCTGCAGGATATTTATTCTACCTGGTACTATGAGCATCAGGCTATAGAGGAAAAGCGTTCTCAGGGCACATACGACTGGAAAAGCTTTTTGGAAAATGATTATCTTCCAAAGGTTGAAAAGTCTGTTAATGAGCTATCGAAAACCTCTTACAGCAACAAGGTTGTATACTGTCTGTATAATGAATGCGATAACGGCGTGTGGTTTGGTGAAACCAAAGAGTCCCCCGACAGCGAATTCGGAGTTTACGGCGAATATAATGAGGTTGGAGAGCAAAGCTTTTTTGAAGCGTGGAAAATGACCTATGACCTTGTAAAATCAATTAACCCCGATGCTCTTATAGGCGGTCCCGGCTTTTGTGATTATGACCACAATGAAATAGAGCATTTTATTGAATTTTGCGTTAATAACGACTGTGTTCCCGAGATAATGATTTATCACGAGCTGAATGACAGCTCTGTTTATCATTGGCAAAGCCATGTAAATGATTATAGAGAGATTGAACAGTCCTTTGGTATAAATGAGCTTCCTATTATCGTTACGGAATACGGCAGGATGCAGGATAACGGTATGCCGGGAAAAATGCTTCAGTACATAACTCAGATTGAAACAAGCAAGGTTTACGGTGATAATGCATATTGGCGTCTTGCCGATAATCTTTGCGATGTGGCGGCTGACGACAATTCTCCTAATTCAAACTGGTGGGTTTACCGCTGGTATACCGATATGGAGGGCCAGACCGTATCAATAAAATATCACGATTTGTTTAAGTCTAATATGGGCAAGGCTCTAAAGGGCGAAGCAACCCTCTCTTCTCAAGGCTTTATGGGACTTGTCACAATGTCTGACGACGAGGATAAGCTGGATATTATCTGCGGCGGCAGAAACGGCTCTGCAGTGGTTAAGCTGAAAAATATTGACAGCACAAAGCTATACGGCAAAACAGTTCATATAAAAATTGAAGAGGTTATTTATAAGGGCATTTCAGGTGTTGTAAATGCTCCTGTTGTGCTGAAGGAATATAATCGGGTTTTAGGTTCAAGTCTGACTATTGATATGAACGATATGGACGAGGCCAACGCCTATCATATTACCGTGACTGCCGATGAAAGCAATGACACAGAATATGAAAACGATCGCTTTATCAAGCGTTATGAATTTGAAAAGGGCGAAATTCTCGGCAAAGCCTACACATATGACAGCGCCTATGCAACTACAGGTGAGACTGACGGTATGGTAGGCGGTATGGAAAATGAGGGTGACGGAGTGTCCGTAACAATCACTGTTCCTAAGGACAGTTCATATGACCTGAATTTTATATACGGTAATTCAAATGATGGTGC
>JBJFHZ010000030.1:0-17502 GCA_051894075.1 Eubacterium sp. | reverse complement strand
AGGGGTCGGCGTCCCCGACGACCCGTAATATTCGCTTCAAAAACACCTCGATAAACCCGAAATCGTATCGATCAAATTCAAAGACCTCGGAAATTCCGAGGTCTTAAAATTTATAGGATATTATTTATTAATCTGCTTTGAATACTTTGCAAGATAAACAGTTCTCATAAGGAAGCATTCAGCCTTTGGAACATAATGAGGACGATTGAAAATACTAACATCAACCTGAGCCTCACAGCCCTTTTCCATAATAAGCTCAAGAGCATTCATATCTCCGTCGCTGTTGCCTGTTACAAGAGCGCCGTTGCCTTGAATGAGAACAGCATTTCTGTTATCAATAGCCTCTCCGATTTCAGCAGCACATTCGTCTGTATCGCCGTCAATCCAAGGGCAACATTTTACATCAACGCCTGCAATCTGTGCAAAGTCGTCAATCATAGGAAGCATTGTTTCGCCGAGGCAGGAAACTGCTACAACATCGGGAGCTGTGATATGCTTTATCATTGTGCAGTCCTCAGTATCATAAATTGCTTTATGAATTTTTGCACACTTAGGAGCAATGCCGTTGATGCCGAGACCTGTTGTCATATCAACATCAACCTTTTTGTCTCCGTCATATGTAAGAGTAAAAACACTGCCGTTTCTTACAGAGCTACCCAAATCGCAGATGGTTTCAGGCATTTTGCCTGCATCCTTTTTTTCAAGGAAGTAATTTCTTCTATCCTCGTCGGAATACTCCTTTGCCCAAGAGTGACGGAGGTAGTTATCCTTAATAACCTTTTCACAACATCTCTCAAGAGCATCTGCAACCTCAAATGCACCCTCATAGCTGTCACCAAGGCAAAGTGTACCGTGATGCTTAAGCAAAAATGCACGACAGCTCGGATTCATCATCATACATCTCTCAACATTTTTTCTGAGAGGAGTTGTTGTTGACATTGCATAGTCGGCAACCGGAACATAATCACCCAAAACCGGTCTGAACTCATTATAAACATTTCTGATTTCCATACCTGTAATGCTGACGATTGTTGCAGCCTTCTGGTGAGTATGGATAACAAAATTAACAAGGGGATGATGCTTGTAAGCATCTGCATGAATACCCTTTTCAGATGACGGCTTAATATCGCCCTCGTGGGAGCAGTCATCAATATTTACAACTACAACCTCATCAGGTGTAAGTGTATCATAGGCACGTCCCGACGGAGTAATAACAAACTGAGTTTCGCTTATTCTTGCAGAAACATTACCCCAAGTACGTGCAATAAGACCTGTTTCAAGCAGCTTTTTGCCGGCTTCAACAACAAGTCTTTTAGCTTCTTCAACTTCGTAAGCCATAAATTTTCTCCTTAAAACCAATATACATTAATAGGGTTAAAGGGAGCGATAAAAACCGCTCCCAAAAATTTTAAAATTAATAGTCAATCTTTTCGCACTTTGAAAAAACCTTATCAAAACGTCTGATACATTCGTCAATATCCTCTTCAGTATAAGCGCTTGAAGTATAAAGACGTGAGCCTGCAAGAGTTACAAGACCCTCTGCCATATAAGCAGCACCCATATACTGCATCTCTGTCTGACGGATACCTGTCTGCTTAAGAACAGTAGGAATAGTCCAAGGCTTCTTCCAATTAATTCTGAACTGCATTGTTGCAACTGTATGTAAGTGGCAAACAGAGCCGATATTGTAGCATACGAAAGGAAGGTCATATTTCTTTATTGACTCATTAAGACCCTTAACAAGTCTGTCTGCCATCTGACCTGCAACCTGACATGCATTTCTCTTTTCAATCTCACAGATTACTGTATAGCCTGCACAGCAAGAAATAGGTGTAGCAGCCATTGTACCGCCGCACATAGCCTTATGAATCTTCTTGCCCTCAGCCTTATCAAGACCTGCGCCGAGATATTTCATAACCTCTCTGTGACCGCCGATACCGCCTGCACCCGGATAACCGCCTGCGATAATCTTACCGAAGATTGTAATATCAGGGTCAATACCGTAATAGCCCTGAGCACCTGAAAGACCGATACGGAAGCCTGAAACAACCTCATCACAAACGAGGAGTGCACCGTACTTACGGCAGAGAGCCTGAACGCCCTTCGGGAAGTCCTTGTCAACAGGACGTGTTGCTGATTCAGGACCGATTGGCTCAATGAATACAGCAGCAGTACCGCCGCGGAACTTATTGATGATAAGCTTTTTCTCAAGGTCCTTAAGGTCATTAGGGAAGAATTCCTGTGTATGCTTGAATACAAACATAGGAACACCGTGTGACTGAAGATTAAGAGTACCGGGAACACGCATACCCCAAGCAAGCTGATCTGACCAGCCGTGGTAAGCACCGCCCATTTTGATGATGTTCTTATGACCTGTTGCAAGACGAGCAACACGAACAGCACACATACAAGCCTCAGTACCTGAACCGAGCATACGGAACATTTCTACTGAAGGAACACATTCGCTGATTTTCTTTGCAAGCTTATACTCATAAGGATGGAAAAGACCTGTTGAAGGACCGCAGTCATCAAGAAGCTCCTTAACCTTTTCCTTAACAACATCATCGTTTGAACCGATAATTGTAGGACCGCCTGCCTGAAGGAAATCAAAATACTCATTTCCGTCGATATCATAAAGCTTATTGCCCTTTGCCTTTGTCATAACAATCGGGAAAGGATAGTTGAATGCAAGGTTATGCTGAACACCGCCCGGAATAACCTGCTTAGCTTCTGAAATCATTTCCTTTGACTTTGCACATTTCTTTTCAAAATACTCTTCTTCGTATTCTTTAAGAGCTGCACGACTGATTGAATAAATTGGTTTTTTGATGAGAGCGTCAAGACGAGCTGTAAGCGCTGCTGCATCGGGATACTCTGAAATAGCAAATCTTGTATCCATTTTAAAATCCCCCTTATATTTTACCGTGAGCGACCGCTCACCCTTTAGGCGTGAGTGGTTACTCACAAATTTTTACACTTTTAGTATACCACTTTTTAACGATTTGTCAAATGAAATTATAGGGAAATATTGTTATACTTGTTGCAAAAATGTAAGAATAATGTTAATATAATTAAAAATAGGCTTAATATTTTGCAAAACAATCGGAAAAAGAGAGGGAGATTTGTCACCTTTGCACAAACAAATCATTCCTGTTTTGTGCAAGGTTACAAAATTAAAAAACATGGCAGAAAAGCATTACTACAAAGATGCCTTTGAGCGTGCCTCGGAAGAAAGAAAAAACATAATTCTCGAAATGGGAATTGAGGAATTTGCCTCAAAGGGATATGAAAATGCAAACGTAAATGTCATTGCCAAAAAAGCGGGTATTTCAATCGGTCTTATGTATAAATATTTTTCCACCAAGGAGGATTTATTTATCACCTGCCTGCAAAGAGGTACAAAGGTGCTTGAGGATGCGCTTTACGATATTATGGACAGCGACGACAAGCTTCTTGTAAAGGCAGAAAAGCTTATTCGCACAATGGTAAGACATTCAAAGCAAAATTCAAACTATATAAAAATGTATAATGAGATAACTGCCGAAAAGGATTTAAAGCGCGCGGCGGCAATGGTTGATGAAATCGAAAGCAAAAGAAGCTATATCTATAACACATCAATCAAGCAGGCACTTGAAAAGGGCGACGTCAGAACAGACCTTGACCCCGGTATGTTTTCATTCTTTCTTGACAATCTTCTCACCTCCCTTCTGTTTTCCTACACCTGTGACTATTACAGGGAAAGATTCAGAGTTTACACGGGAATTGACATAAATGAGGCTGAGGACGAGGAAATTGTCAGACAGCTTTTGAAATTTGTTGAGTCTGCTTTCACATTTGAAAAGGACTGAGCTTATAATATAATTTTACATAATATAGGTGTTGAAGCTTCTCTAAGTGAATTTTCGGCATCTGCTACGGAGGATAGATTATGAAAAAATACGTAATCACTTATGACATCGGAACTACGGGAATTAAAACCTGCCTCATTGAAATTGACGAGGCTATGAGAATTCTCGGCTCAGCTACGGCAGGCTACGGTCTTTATGTAGATGATGAAACAGGTGTAAAGGGCGGCGCTGAACAGGACGCTGACGAATGGTGGGCTGCTATGTGCTCAACCACAAGAACTGTTCTTGAAAAGGTACCTACTGTAAAAAAAGAGCAGATTGAGGGTATCAGCTTCTGTTCTGCTATGCAGGGACTTGTGCTTGTTGACAAAGAGGGCAACTGTATCCGCAGACCGATGACATATATGGACCAGCGTGCAAGAGATGAACTGAAAAAAGGTATCGCTCACGGCTTTCAGATTGCAGGTGCGGAGGTTACAAAGCTTCTTAAATACTTAAAATACACAGGTGCCGTTTCTTCTTCTGTTAAGGACCCTATTTGGAAATACAAGTGGGTTGAGGCTCACGAGCCTGAAAATTTCAAAAGGATTTACAAGTGGCTTGATATTAAAGAGTATCTTATCTGTCGTGCCAGCGGTGAATTTGTTATGACTACCGATTCCGCTTTTGCTACACTTCTTTATGATACAAGAAAGGGCCACGAAGGCTGGTGCAAGCCTATCTGCGATATGGTAGGTGTTAAAATTGAGCATCTTCCTCCTATCAAGAAATGTACCGAAAAGGTTGGCGAAATCACTGAAAAAGCCGCAAAGGAGCTTGGACTTGCCGCAGGCACAGATGTTTACGGCGGCGGCGGTGACGCTTCACTTATCGGCGTAGGTGCAGGTGCAGTTGAAAACGGCGACACACATATTTATTCAGGTACATCAGGCTGGGTAGGTACTGTTTGTGCAGAGCAGACTGTTGACGCAGGCGCTATGATGGCGGCTATTGTCGGTGCTGACCCCGAGTCCTACAACTATTTCGGTGAGCTTGAAACCTCAAATAAATGTGTTGGCTGGGTTAAGGACCATTTGGCACTTGATGAAATCGGAGTATTTCTTAAAAAATACGGCAGTGCAACCGACAGCCTTGAACAGATGGAATTTAATATGTACGATTATCTTGAGGAGGTTATTGATTCTATCCCGGCAGGCTCAAACGGTGTAATCTTTACTCCTTGGCTTCACGGAAACCGTTGTCCATTTGAGGACCCGAATGCGGCAGGTATGTTCTTTAACATTAGACTTGAAACAGGCAAAACAGAGCTTATCCGTTCAGTTGTTGAGGGTATTTGCTTCCATATGAGATGGATGCTTGAAAGACAGGAAAAGAAGGTTAAGACCTCTAAGGTTGTTCGTTTCTGCGGCGGAGGTGCTTTAGGTGCTACAACCTGCCAGATACTTGCCGATATTCTCCAGAGAGATATCCTTGTTGTTGAGTCACCTCAAAATATCGGTGCAGTTGGTGCGGCGGCTTGTATTGCAGTTGGTATGGGAATTATCCCAAGTATGAAGGATGTTAAAAAGCTTATCCCTGTTGATAAGGTTTATCGCCCGAACCCTGCAACTAAAGAGGTTTACGATAAGAATTTCAAGGTTTTCCAAAATCTCTATAAGTGCAATAAAGAAAATTTTGCTATTCTCAACGGTTAATAGTGTATATACAAAACGGCTTGCGAAAATTTAATTCGCAGGCCGTTTTTAAAATTATTATTTTTTTGCAGACAATTTTTATTTTTCATCGTCTATATAAGTGAGAGCTCTTAAAAAGCTAACGAAAGGATGAGTAATATGTCAATATTCAATAGGAATACGGAAAAGCCAAAAACAGTTATAAATACAGGACGTGCAGATTTAAGAAAATACACGCCTGAGGCATTGCAAAAAATTAAAATCATAAATGCAGGCGTTATAATTCTGCCTAAGGAAGCAACACCTGAATTTATGGAAGCTTACAGCCGGATAGTTAAAAATACAGGCTCGGAAAAATTTTTGTCAAGCAATGAAAGCATAGTTACAATAAGCGGTATATCTGAATTTAACTGTCAGAATACTAACATTGACACGCTTTATGAAATCAGCGGAATCACCGTATTAACTAATTGCAAAACAGAAGCTCCTGTAAGAGTTATACTCAGCGGTATCTGTGCATATGAAAGTGATAACAATTTTCAATTTGAAGAATTAAGCGGTATTTCACATGCTGTTGATTTTAAAATAGAACACGTTATTACCTTTTCAAAGGATGCAGAAATTAACGGTGAATTCTTTGAAGAATTAAAGGAAAATACCGTTATTCTCTGCGGAAAGGATTTAACCTTTAAATCAGACGTTGATAAAAATATGCTTAAAAACAGGAACATCTATTTTCTTGCAGGAAAGGATATTATCTGCCCAAAAAGCATTATCGGAATTATTCAAACAATGGCTACTGCCGGAAAAGAAATAACAGAAGATGACTGATAACATTTATAATCCTGTTGATGTGTTCAATGAAATCTACGACAAATACTACGATAAAATTCTGCGTTTTTTCAAAAAAGATTTTTCAATAGATGATGCCGAAGATTTGACACAGCAGACATTTTTACAGCTTTGGGCATGGATTCCAAATGCATATGCAGTAAAAAACAGCAAGGCACTTATTTTCCGAATTGCGAAGAATGTCAGAATTGACAGGTACAAGAAGAATTCAATAACTCTTGAAAATGCAATCATTCCCGAATGCTTTGATTTGGCAGATTCAAACAATGAAATAAATATTGTCGATATTCGTCTGAGCCTGCAAAAGCTGTCTGTCAAGGAACAACAATTATTATATATGAAGGTTCAGGGATATTCCAGTGAAGAAATCGGCAAATCCTTCGGTATCAGTGCATCTGCCGCAAGAACAAGGCTCCAAAAAATAAAAGGTAAGATAAATGATTATTTTTAATTTTGTTTTACATATTGCAGCATTGTTTATCTCAAGCTATAATATTTTGACATATTACAGCGAAGCTAACCAATAATATGAAAAAGCTGATAAACCGTCTTTTTGATTTGTGCGACTATGTATTTCTCCCTGCAAAACAGCTTGTTGAATATCTTTCAAGCATATCAAAAGACAATTTCACACACTAAAAAAGGACAGTCAGATGACTGTCCTTAATTATTTATTGTATTATCTTAAACAAGCTCAATGATGCACATTTCTGCTGCGTCACCACGACGGGGACCTGTTTTGATAATACGGCAATAACCGCCGTTTCTGTCTGCATACTTTGGAGCAACCTCATCAAAAAGCTTCTTAACAACGTCTTCCTTAGTTACATAAGAAAGAACCTGTCTTCTTGAATGAAGTGTATCGTTCTTGCCGAGAGTAATCATTTTCTCTGTCATAGCACGAACTTCCTTTGCTCTTGTAACGGTAGTTTCAATCTTGCCGTTTTCTAAAAGATAAGTTACCATACCTCTGAGCATAGCCTTTCTATGGTCAGTAGGACGGCCTAACTTTCTACTGCCTGGCATTGAAATTCCCTCCTTTAGTCCTCTTCCTTGCTAAGTCCGAAACCGAGAGAGCCGAGCTTTGCTACGACCTCATCAAGTGACTTTCTGCCAAGGTTTCTGACTTTCATCATATCTTCTTCGGATTTTCCGATTAAATCTTCTACTGTGTTAATACCTGCTCTCTTCAGGCAGTTGAAGGAACGAACTGAAAGGTCAAGCTCTTCAATAGTCATTTCAAGAACCTTTTCCTTGCTGTCGTCATCCTTTTCAACCATAATGTCCTGATTGCCGATTTCCTCAGAAAGGTCAACAAAGAGCATAAGGTGGTCATTGAGAATTTTAGCAGCAAGTGAAGCCGCCTCATCAGCCGGAATAGTACCGTCTGTCTCAATGTCGAGAATGAGCTTGTCAAGGTCAGTTTGCTGACCTACACGGGTGTTTTCAACAGTGTAATTTACCTTTAAAACAGGTGTATAGATTGAGTCAATAGCAATAGTGCCGATTGGTAAATCCATAATCTGCTTATTGCGGTCACAAGGAACATAACCTCTGCCTGAATTAGCAGTAAGCTCCATATTTACACTTGCACCTTCATCAAGATAAGCGATATGAAGGTCGGGATTAAGAATCTCAACATTGGAATCGTGCTTAATATCAGCAGCTGTGATTTCACCCTCGCCCGATGCCTCAATATACATTGTGGTCGGGTTGTCATCGTGTATCTTAAGAATTACGTCCTTGAGATTAAGAACAATCTCGGTAACGTCTTCTTTAACATGAGGGATTGTTGAAAATTCGTGTAAAACACCATCAATCTTAACGGAAGTGATAGCATAGCCCGGAAGTGAAGAAAGAAGAACTCTTCTCATTCCGTTACCGAGAGTTGTGCCGAAGCCTCTTTCAAGAGGTTCAACAACAAATCTGCCTGTGCTGCGGCTTCCGACAGTAGAAACATCTACAATCTCGATTTTAGGCTTATCAATTTCGATCATCTAAAAGCCTCCTAAAAAATTGTTGTATTTTGTTTTCGCTAAATAACAGCAACAACAAGCTATTATTTAGAGTAGAACTCAACGATTAAATGCTCTTCAACAGGTGTTGCTATTTCTTCTCTTTCAGGAAGCTTAACAACCTTTGCTTCCATAGCATCCTTGTTTACATCAAGCCACTGAGGAACAGGACGAGAAGCATTATCCTCAACAAGCTTCTTGAACTCGTCTGTAGTTTTGCTTGTTTCCTTAACAGCAACTACATCGCCTGCCTTAAGGAGATATGAAGGAATATCTACCTTTGAACCGTTTACAGTGAAATGAGCATGATTTACAAGCTGACGAGCCTGTGCTCTTGAGCTTGCGAAACCTGCTGTATAAACAACATTGTCAAGACGGCTCTCACAAATCTGAAGGAGATTTTCACCTGTTACGCCGGCCTTACGCTCAGCCATAACGAAGTATTTGTGGAACTGTCCCTCTGCTATACCGTAATAACGGCGAGCAGTCTGCTTTGCACGAAGCTGAAGACCGTATTCTGAAGTCTTCTTTCTGTTCTGACCGTGCTGACCGGGTGCATATGAACGACGGTCAATTGCACATTTGCTTGTATAGCATCTGTCACCCTTGAGGAAAAGCTTCTTGCCCTCACGACGACAAAGCTTGCAAGCAGGTCCTGTATATCTTGCCATATCAAGTAACCTCCAAGTTTTAAACTATACGCGACGTCTTTTAGGCGGACGACAGCCATTGTGCGGAATAGGAGTAACATCTTTAATAAGACTTACTTCCAAGCCTGCTGTCTGAAGAGCTCTGATTGCTGATTCACGACCTGAGCCCGGACCCTTAACGTAAACTTCAACATATTTCATACCGTGCTCCATTGCAGCCTTTGCAGCAGTTTCAGCAGCTGTTGCAGCAGCGAAAGGAGTAGACTTTCTTGAACCACGGAAGCCCATTTCACCGGCTGATGCCCAAGAAACAGCGTTTCCGTTTGTATCAGTAATTGTTACGATAGTATTGTTGAAGGTTGACTGAATATGGGCAGCACCACGTTCAATATTTTTCTTCTCACGACGCTTACGTGAGCCTGTGGTCTTTTTAGTAGCCATACTGTTTTTGTTCCTCCTACTTATTTCTTCTTATTAGCTATGGTCTTTTTAGGACCCTTACGTGTACGTGCGTTGTTCTTAGAAGTCTGACCTCTTACAGGGAGACCCTTTCTGTGTCTAACGCCACGATAGCAGCCAATTTCTATAAGTCTTTTGATATCAAAAGCTGTATCTCTGCGAAGGTCACCTTCAACTGTAAGATTGTTAGTGATATAATCGCTGAGCTTCTTGACATCGTCTTCTGTTAAATCTCTGCAGCGTGTATCCGGATTGATACCTGTAGCTGCGATAACCTGATTAGCAGTTGTACGTCCGATACCGTAAATATAGGTAAGGCCGATTTCAACTCTCTTGTCATTAGGTAAGTCAACACCTGAAATACGTGCCATTTTACAATTTACCTCCGATTATTAATTCAGGATTAGCCCTGACGCTGTTTGTGCTTTGGATTTTCACAGATAACCATTACTTTTCCATTGCGCTTTATTACTTTGCACTTTTCGCAAATTTTCTTTACAGAAGGTCTTACTTTCATTCTGAATATCCTCCTAAATTTTACTTTGAGCGCCAAATGATACGACCCTTTGTAAGGTCATATGGAGACATCTCAATCGTTACCTTGTCACCGGGAAGTATGCGAATGTTATTCATTCTGAGCTTTCCGCTGATGTGGGCTGTAATGATGTGGCCGTTTTGAAGCGTTACCTTAAACGTTGTGTTAGGCAGTACCTCGACCACTGTACCCTCAACTTCTATCATATCTGACTTTGACATCTTATACCTCGCTAAAATTAAATATTTACGATTGATGTTATTTCATTAACTGGAATCACATTACGGCGTAATCGCCAGCAATTGAATTCACACTTCAGACCTTTGTCATTATGACGGGACCGTTTGCAGTTATTGCAACCGTATGCTCAAAATGAGCAGACAGCTTGCCGTCGCTTGTTTTAACAGTCCAACCGTCTGAAAGCTGTTTAACCTTGTAGGTTCCCAGATTTATCATTGGTTCAATTGCCAATGTCATTCCGGGTAACAGTCTGATGCCACGACCTGCGTGACCGAAGTTTGGTACGCTTGGCTCTTCGTGAAGCTTTGTTCCGACGCCGTGTCCTACATAGTCACGAACAACGCCGAAGCCACGTTCCTCACAATAGGTTTGTACTGCATTGGAAATATCGCCGATTCTGTTGCCGGGAACAGCCTGCTCAATACCTTTATAAAGGCTCTCACGGGTTGTATCCATCAGCCGCTTTGCCTCGGGAGAGCAAGTCCCGCAGGCAAAAGTAGCAGCATTGTCACCGTTATATCCGTTTTTCGCAGCTCCCAAATCTATACTGACAATATCACCCTCTTTGAGAATTCTGTCAGCCTTGGGGATACCGTGGATAACTTCATCATTTATAGATATACATGCGGTAGCAGGAAATCCACCGTAGTTCAAAAAATTCGGGGTTGCACCGTGTTTTTTAATAAACCTGTATGCAATCTCATCAATTTCCTTGGTAGAGACTCCCGGCTTAACTGCCTCGCCTGCTACCATTAATGCTTCAGCCGAAATTTGACAAGCTTCTTTCATAAGCTCTAATTCACGGCTGCTTTTAAGCACTACCATGTTAATCCTCCAGTGCGGCAAAAACGAGTGCCGTAGTATCGGCAACCTCTTCCTGTCCTTCAACTATAACAAGCTTACCGAGCTTATCATAGAAGTCCTTAAGAGGCTCTGTCATCTGATGATACTCAACCAAACGAGCCTTTACTGTTTCAGGAGCATCGTCCTTGCGCTGTACAAGCTCACCGCCGCAGGCATCACAGATGCCCTCCTTAGCAGGCTTCTTATACTCAACGTGGTAGGAATTACCGCACTTTGAGCATACACGGCGGCCGCTCATTCTTTTTGTTATAGCCTCATCTGCAACTTCAATATCGAGAACCTTGTCAATGCCCACTCCCATATCTTCAAGAGCCTGAGCCTGAGGTATTGTTCTCGGAAATCCGTCAAGGATAAAGCCGTTTTCGCAATCCTTTTCTTTAAGTCTGTCTTTGATAATACCTATAAGAATTTCATCAGGAACAAGCTGACCGGCATCCATAAAGGATTTAGCCTTCAAGCCCATTTCCGTACCGTCTTTAACAGCGGCACGAAGAATATTTCCCGTTGAAATTGCAGGAATATTATATTTGTTTACAATCTTTTCTGCCTGAGTGCCTTTACCTGCACCCGGCGCTCCGAGAAGAATAAGCTTCATAGTAATACTCCTTTATAATTAATCAAGGAAGCCTTTATAATGGCGCATCATCATCTGTGATTCAAGCTGACGAACTGTCTCAAGAGCAACACCGCACATAATGATAAGTGAAGTACCGCCAAGTGAAATAGACATACCGCCGTCTGAACCGCCTTCAGTAAGAGGCTTGATTGCAGCGTCACAGATAAGTGAGTAAACAATCGGGAACAGAGCGATGACTGAAAGCATCAAAGCACCGATAAGTGTAAGCCTTGAAAGAACTCTGAGAATATAATCAGAGGTTGGCTTGCCGGGTCTGATACCGGGGATTGCACCATTGTTTTTACGAAGATTGTTTGCCATCTCTATTGGGTTGTACTGAATTGTACTGTAGAAATAAGCAAAGAAAATTATAAGCAGGAAGTACATTGCGGCATACCACCAAGAATCACTCTGGAATGCATTGAAGAATTTTTCCCAGAAGGTGCCCTCATACTTGCTTGCTGAAAGGAACATCTGAACTGTTCCGGGTAATGAGAGAATTGATGATGCAAAGATTACAGGAAGTACGCCGCTCATATTAACCTTAATAGGCATATGTGTTGACTGACCGCCCATCATCTTTCTTCCGACAACTCTCTTTGCATATGAAATCGGAAGTCTTCTCTCTGAATTGTCCATAAATACGATATATGCAATCATAAGAATAAAGATTACACATACTACAGGAACAAGAATTCTGTAAACAAGTCTACCTGTATCAAGATACTGGAAGAGCTGCTTAATAAGTGTTGGGAAACGTGAAACGATACCTGCGAAAAGGATAATGGAAATACCGTTACCGATACCGCTGATTGTTATCTGCTCGCCCAACCACATTATAACTGCTGTACCTGCTGTAAGCACAGCAACGATTACGATTGCCTGGAATACTGCGTCAAAGCCTGAGAAGGCTGTTCCGTCAGCGGCAGTCATAAGATAGTTGTTTGCACGAAGATAGAAGTAGTATGCAAGTGACTGTAAAAGACCAAGTGCAACTGTTACGAAACGGGTGATTGAAGCAATCTTCTTTCTTCCCTCTTCGCCTTCCTTCTGTAATCTTTCAAGTGCAGGAATTGCAACTGCAAGGAGCTGCATAATAATTGAAGCATTGATATAAGGTGTGATTGACATTGCGAAAATAGTACCGTATGTGAAAGCACTACCTGTCATCAAGCTTAAATAAGTGAGAATTGTATTACCCTTACCAACACTGATTTCATCAACAATGTTGAGGAACGGTACCGGAATGACTGAACCTATTCTGAAAACGAGGATAACGAATGCTGTAAACAGAAGCTTTTTTCTGATATCAGGCACCTTCCACGCATTTATGATGGTCTTAATCATTAGAGCACCTCCACCTTGCCGCCTGCAGCCTCAATCTTTGCCTTTGCTGACTCGCTGACAGCTGCAACCTTAACTGTAAGCGCCTTGGTGATTTCGCCCTTGCCGAGAACCTTTACGCCGTCAAGTGTCTTTTTAAGAACACCTGCGTCCATAAGACTCTGTGCATCAACTGTAGCACCGTCTTCAAATCTGTCGTTAAGAACAGATACATTTACGGTTGCATACTCAGTAGCGAAAATATTGTTAAATCCTCTCTTAGGAACTCTTCTTTGAAGAGGCATCTGACCGCCTTCAAATCCGGGACGTCTGCTGTAGCCTGAACGTGACTTAGCACCCTTCTGACCTTTGCCTGAAGTCTTGCCCTGTCCTGAAGCAGTACCTCTGCCTATTCTCTTTACGCTCTTTTTAGAGCCTTCAGCAGGAGAAAGTTCATGTAATTTCATATGATCTGCACCTCCCCTTATTCTTCTACGATAGTTACAAGGTGAGCAATTTTAGCAAGCTTACCCTGTGTCTGTGCATTATCGGGCTGAACTGTTACGTTGCCGATTTTGCGAAGACCGAGAGAGTGGGCTGTGGCAATCTGGTCTGCTTTGCTGCCGATTAAGCTCTTTGTAAGCTTGATTTTGATATCTGCCATTGTTCCACCCTCCTTAACCTAAAATTTCCTTGGTTGATTTGCCGCGAACTGCAGCAACCTCGTCAGCTGTACGAAGCTGGCTCAAACCATTAATTGTTGCTCTTACAACATTGCAGGGATTGTTGGAACGGATAGCCTTTGTTCTGATATCCTTAATACCAACTGTCTCAACAACAGCACGAACAGGACCGCCTGCGATAACGCCGGTACCCTTTGGAGCAGGCATAAGGAGAACCTCTCCTGCGCCGAACTTACCTTTGATTTCGTGTGGAATTGTTGTACCCTTAAGAGCAACCTTAATAACGTTCTTCTTTGCGTCTTCGATACCCTTGCGGATAGCGTCCGGAACTTCGCCTGACTTACCGATACCGAAGCCAACAAGACCGTTTCCGTCACCAACGACTACAAGAGCTGCGAACTTGAAAATTCTACCACCCTTAACTGTCTTTGATACACGGTTAATTGTTACTACTCTTTCTTCAAGTTCCATTGAAGATACGTCAATCTTTGCCATAAAAATTTTCCTCCTTCGTTAGAACTTAAGTCCGCCTTCACGAGCGCCGTCAGCAACTGCTGCCACACGACCGTGATATACGTAACCGCCTCTGTCAAATACGCATTCTTCAATGCCCTTTGCTTTGGCTCTTTCTGCTAATGTCTTACCGACAGCCTTAGCTGCCTCTACGTTTCCGCCGTACTCTGTGAAGTCCTTCTCTACTGTTGAAGCTGCTGCGAGAGTTACACCTGCAACGTCATCAATCAGCTGAGCGTAAATATTGCTGAGAGAGCGATATACGTTAAGTCTTGGACATTCAGCAGTACCGCTGATTTTGCCACGTACTCTTGTGTGGCGCTTCTGTCTTGCTTTGTTAGCATCTTGTCTTGAAACCATTGTATTTCACTCCTTCCATTATTTCTTACCTGCTTTTCCTTCTTTACGACGGATATGCTCTTCGGCATATTTGATACCCTTGCCCTTATACGGCTCAGGCGGTCTCTTTTCACGAACCTGTGCTGCGAACTGACCAACCTTCTGCTTATCAGCACCGCTGATTACGATAGCGTTTGCTGAAGGACATTCAATCTTTACGCCTTCCGGAGCTTCCATTGTTACCTGATGTGAGAAACCAAGGTTCATTACAAGAGTGTTGCCCTGCATCTGAACACGATAACCTACACCGTTTACCTCAAGAGTCTTCTTAAAGCCTTCTGTTACACCTGTTACCATATTAGCAATAAGTGAACGTGTAAGACCGTGAAGACTTCTGTTTTCTTTTTCGTCGTTAGGTCTGCTAACGATAATCTCGCTGCCCTCAACGCTGATAGCCATATTTGGATGAGCATCCATTGAAAGAGTACCATTCGGTCCCTTTACGGTAACAGCATTGCCGTTGATTTGAACATCAACACCGGCAGGAATTGTAATAGGCTTTAAACCAATACGTGACATCCTACACTGTACCTCCTTACCAAATGAATGCTAAAACCTCGCCGCCAACGTTCTGCTTGCGAGCTTCTTTATCTGTCATAATGCCCTTTGAAGTTGAAACGATTGCAACACCGAGTCCCTTCATAACCTTAGGCATTTCCTCTACGTTTGAGTAAATACGAAGACCCGGCTTAGATACTCTGCGAAGCCCTGTGATAACCTGGCTCTTGCCCTCGCCATACTTAAGTGTTACACGGATAACACCCTGCTTGCCGTCTTCAATTACCTTATATGTTTTGATATAACCTTCATCAACAAGAATCTGAGCAATTGCCTTCTTCATGTTTGACGCAGGAATATCTACTGTATCGTGTTTTGCTGAATTTGCATTACGAATTCTTGTAAGCATATCAGCGATTGGATCTGTAATATGCATTTGATATTTCCTCCTTATAGATTAGCAATTCTCAGTTCTTACCAAGATGACTTCTTTACTCCGGGAATCTCGCCCTTATGAGCAAGCTCTCTGAAGCAGATTCTGCATACACCGTACTTACGAAGATAAGCGTGAGGTCTACCGCAGATTTTGCATCTGTTATACTGTCTTGTTGAATACTTAGCAGGCTTTGCAGCCTTAACTTTCATAGATGTTTTTGCCACGATAATCCCTCCTTACTCTGAAAACGGAGCGCCCATTAACTTAAGAAGTTCACGAGCCTCTTCGTCTGTGTTTGCAGTTGTTACCATAATGATGTCCATACCACGTACAGCATCAATCTTATCATAATCAATTTCAGGGAAAATCAACTGTTCCTTGATACCCATAGCATAGTTGCCACGGCCGTCAAATGAATTTGGATTTATACCTCTGAAGTCACGTACTCTTGGAAGAGCGAGATTGAAGAATCTGTCAAGGAATTCATACATTCTTTCTCCACGAAGAGTAACCTTAACACCGATTGGCATACCTTCACGAAGCTTGAAGTTAGCAACAGACTTCTTTGCACGGCATACAACCGGCTTCTGACCTGTAATAGTTGAAAGGTCAGTTGTGATAGCGTCAACTACCTTTGAGTTTTCACGGGCTTCGCCGCAACCAACATTAATAACAATCTTGTCAAGCTTTGGGATTTGCATAACAGACTTGTAACCGAATTTCTTCATCAATGCCGGAGCAACTTCGCTCTGATATTTTTCTTTCAATACAGCAGCCATTAGTTATGTCCTCCCTTACTTAAAACTCATTTCCGCATTTCTTACAAACACGGATGCCGCCCTTTTTATGACCTACACGTGTAGCTTCGCCGCACTTAGGACATACGAGCTGAACCTTTGATGCATAAAGAGCAGATTCTACTTCAATAAGACCGCCCGGCTCACCCATCTTACGAGGTTTAACGTGTTTAGTAACAACATTAACCTTCTTAACGATAACCTTGCCTTCCTTTGGACTTACTGCGATAACCTCGCCCTTAACGCCCTTTGACTTACCGCTGAGTACCATTACGGTATCACCGGACTTAACAAACATTTTACTCATATCCTCGCACCTCCATTAAAGTACTTCGGGAGCGAGAGAAAGGATTTTCATATAATCCTTTTCACGAAGCTCACGAGCTACGGGTCCAAAAATACGGGTGCCACGAGGGGTTTTATCCTCTCTGATAATTACGGCAGCATTCTCGTCAAAACGGATATACTGACCGTCGTCACGACGTACACCTTTAGTTGTACGAACGATGACTGCTTTAACAACTTCGCCCTTCTTAACCATACCGCCGGGTGCTGCTTTCTTTACGCTCGCAACGATTACATCGCCGATATTTGCATATCTTCTGCCTGAACCGCCGAGAACTCTAATGCAAAGAAGCTCTTTAGCACCTGTGTTGTCTGCTACTTTAAGACGACTTTCCTGTTGTATCACAGCATTTTCCTCCTTCGTACTGCAAAATAACACTTTGCTAAGTTGCAGTTATTATTTTCTATTGACTAAATTATTTGTAAAAGCTGTAAATCGCAACGATTATTTAGCTTTTTCAACAATCTCAACCACACGCCATCTCTTATCCTTGCTGTATGGGCGGCACTCCATAATGAGAACCTTATCACCCACACCGCATTCGTTGTTTTCGTCGTGTGCCTTGTACTTAACTGTACGGTTTACAATCTTGTTGTAAAGCGGATGACGAACCTTGTCCTTGATTGTTACAACAACGGTTTTGTCCATCTTGTCGCTTGTTACAACACCTACTCTTGTCTTTCTGAGGTTTCTTTCCATTTTCAGTTACCTCCTTCTTAAGAATTAGCATTTTCAAGTTCGATTTCTCTCTCAAC
>JBJFHZ010000029.1:0-3433 GCA_051894075.1 Eubacterium sp. | reverse complement strand
AGTCTGCTAACGCAGACAGCTCCCTTTACACAAGGGAGCCATAAATTTGCTACAAGAACATCCCTACAAACCCTAATTTATCTCTTTTACGTTTTTCTTGACAGGGTGGATATTATAATATATAATAAAATGATTAAAAAATGACAAGGAGAGGTTTTTATGGCAGCAAAAACTTTCAAAATGACAGCGGAAGGTAAAGAAGAGTTAGAAAGAGAGCTTGACTCTTTAAAAACCGAAGGCAGAATTGATATAGCAGAAAAGCTTAAGGTTGCACGTTCATACGGCGACCTTTCTGAAAACAGTGAATATGATGAGGCTAAATCCGAGCAGGCTAAGATTGAGGCTCGTATCAGTGAGCTTGAGTATCAGCTTGAGCACGCAGTTATTATCGACAGCTCGAACAAAAATGCAGTTAGTATGGGCTCAAAGGTTACTGTTGTAAGACTCAGCGATAAGGTTGAGGCTGTTTACGAGATTGTCGGCTTTGCTCAGTCAGACCCGTCAAACGGTAAAATTTCAGATGAAAGCCCTGTAGGTAAAGCTCTTATGGGAGCTAAAAAGGGTGACACAGTTGTTGTTGAGGCTCCTATCGGAAACCTTGAATATAAGATTAAGAAAATAGACTGATAAATTAAGAGGTACGTTTATATGGCAGGAAAGTTTGAAATCACCAAGCATGGTGACGGTACTTTCACATTTGAATTTTTCATTGATGATAGGTCGGTGGGAAAAAGTCCTGTTTTTGAAAAAGAGGATATGTGCAAGAGAGGCGTTAAGGCTGTTAAGAAAAATAGCAGAATGAAGGTGCAGAATACTCTTGCAAATGATGAAGAAAAGACAAATCCGAAATATCTTGTTGAGGCTGACGGTGACAAGGTTAAATATACCCTGTTTCTTCAGACAGGTGCAGTTGCCCTTGAGGGTACGGCAGATACAGAGGAGGATGCTCTTGCAGTTATTGAGCAGATAGGCAATAATGCCAATGCCGCTCAAATGCAGATGGCAGAGGTTGTCCTTTCGGAAAATGAGCAAAAGCAGATTAGAATTAACAAACTTAAGGAGCTTCAGGCTCAGGGCAAGGACCCGTTTGAAATTACTCTTGCAACTCAAACCCATTCGGCACAGCAGATTATTGATAATTTTGAGGAGCTTGAAGAAAAGGAAGTTTCTATCTGCGGAAGAATTATGACCTGGCGTGATATGGGCAAGGCTAATTTTATTGACATTCAAGACAGGTCAGGTAAAATTCAGTCATACGTTCGTATGAATGATATTGGCGAGGATGAATATAAAGAGTTTAAAAAGTGGGATTTGGGCGATATTGTTCAGGTTGACGGCTTTGTTTTTAAAACAAGAACAGGTGAAATTTCCGTTCACGCAAAGAAGATTACCCTTCTTTCAAAATCCCTTCTTCCTCTTCCGGAAAAATTCCATGGCTTAACTGATACTGATACACGCTACAGAAAGCGTTATCTTGATATGATAATGAATCCCGATGTTAAGGATACCTTTATCAAGAGGTCAAAGATTATTTCTTCAATCAGGTCATATCTTGACAATTTAGGCTTTATTGAGGTTGAAACTCCTATTCTTAACAACATCCCCGGCGGTGCCGCTGCAAGACCGTTTATTACTCACCACAACACTCTGGATATGGATATGTATCTCCGTATTGCTACAGAGCTTTATCTTAAAAGACTTATCGTGGGCGGTATGGAAAGAGTTTATGAAATCGGCAGAAACTTCAGAAATGAGGGTATGGATGTCAGACATAATCCCGAGTTCACCTGCATTGAGCTTTATCAGGCATATACTGATTATCACGGTATGATGGATATTGCCGAAAATATTATCAGAAATGCCGCTAATGAGGTTTGTGACAGTCTCCATATTGTCTTCAACGGAACGGAAATTGACCTTGAAACTCCGTTTGCTCGTCTCACAATGGTTGAGGCAGTTAAGAAATACAGCGGTGTTGACTTTGCAGAATTTATGTCGGATAACGAAAAGGCAGTTGAAATTGCAAAGGAAAAGGGCATCGAGATAGAAAACGGCAAGGCAACATGGGGAGATATTCTTAATTCATTCTTTGAAGAATTTGTTGAAGAAAATCTCATTCAGCCAACATTCATTATGGATTATCCTGTTGAGATTTCTCCGCTTACGAAGAGAAAGCCCGATTGTCCTGTTCTTACCGAGAGATTTGAGCTGTTCATTCTCGGCGGCGAGTACGGAAATGCTTATTCCGAGCTTAACGACCCAATCGACCAGCAGGGCAGATTTGAGGCTCAGATGAAGCTTCGTGAAGCAGGCGATGACGAAGCTAATATGATAGATAACGATTTCGTTACTGCTCTTGAGTATGGTATGCCTCCGACAGGCGGTCTCGGTATCGGTATTGACAGACTTGTGATGCTCCTTACCGACAGCTATTCAATCAGAGACGTTTTATTGTTCCCGACAATGAAACCCTTGGATAAATAAAAATCGTGAAAAGCCTGTTTTTATGCGGGCTTTGGGACTTCGGGCAGTTATGCAAATCAACTATTCACATAAAACTTACATCATTTGATGCAGAGATTTGTGCAGAGCAAGAAAAATCGCATAATTTACAAAGTGAATGGGCAGTCCTTAGTAGGAGTGCCCATTTTTTAAAACAAGAGAGGCGGATTTAATGAAACAACTGATTATATATATCCACGGTAAGGGCGACAATGCGGAAGAGGCGAAACATTATCGTGGGAATATCTATGCTATGTTCGTGAACATTCGATAAGTTGGAATATACCGACATATATTTTATACGGCGAAAAAGACAATTTGACTTCAAAAGAAACTGTATCGGCTTTCGCAAAACAAATAGGTGCAAAAATAACCGTTGTCGAAAATGCAGAGCATTGGTTTCATACGGATGAACAGATGAAAGTTCCTGATGAGTGGATTAAATCTGCTGAGATTTCCTAACACTCCAAAGCACTTAAAGTCAAGAACCGGCAAACGATTTTTGATAGACTGTAATCACAGAAAGGGAGTAAGGCGATGAATTGGATACAAGGCATACAAAGAGCGATTGATTATGTGGAAGCGAATATAACGGAAGAAATTGATTTTGAAGAAGTTGCAAAACAGTCATATTCCTCATCTTTTCATTTTCAAAGAGTATTCGGTATTTTGTGTGGTTTTTCGCTCGGAGATTATATCCGTATGCGCAGACTTTCTCTTGCCGGAGAAGAATTGTCAAAGGGAAACGCTAAAATCATTGATATAGCGATGAAGTACGGATACGATACATCGGAAAGTTTTTCCCGTGCCTTTGCCCGATTTCACGGCATTGCACCGAGCGAAGCAAAGCACGGCGGCAAGGCCAAAATATTTACTCCTCTGTCTGTAAAATTAACCTTAACAGGAGGCAGTAAAATGGATTACAGAATTG
>JBJFHZ010000028.1:0-3493 GCA_051894075.1 Eubacterium sp. | reverse complement strand
CATTTTTATATATCCAGCAATATATTTATCTTTTGGAATTTGTATCAATCCAAATTTTTAATTGCTCTTTTGGAACAGATTTTCTTCTGCCCATGACAACAACAGGAAAGCTATTGTCATTTCTAATCAACTTGTACAGGCTGACGGCAGATATTCCAAGTACCTCTGCTGCTTCGGGAACTGAAAGCATCAAAGGCATATCATCAAAATTTGTGTACATGCTTTCTCCTTTCTGCCCGACGATTGCTCGTCGGGACTTTTTGATTTAGTTACATTCCACCCATCACAGGACCCCAGTCTTGTTTTTCATCTTCGTAATCGGCGGAACTGTTTTTGCTTTCTTCAATGAGTTTAGCAAGCTCTTCCATACCATAAGCAATAGCATCTGCGTTTTGCTTTGCTCTGCGTTGGCGTTCTCTTAATTCTGGATCATCGGATTCTTCATCTATGATGCCAACTGATGGAATATCCAAGCCACTGATAGCAGGTTGCTGATGGCTTGAATTACTAACATTATCACGGATGCCTTCAGCATAGATTCCTTCGTTTTGTTTTTGACCGACTTGTCCATTGAAGTAATCTTGTCGCTCAGATTCCCAACCTGTGTTGATAGGTCCTTGACTGTTTTCTTGTTCGCAGTACTCTCTAACATCTTGTTGGCTGAGTCTATCATCTGTGCGTTGGCATCCAATACCTGAAGCAAAGCCTGCCATTGCGCTTTGTCCACTACCGTAACGGTTGCTCCTTGAGTCAGAACCTGTCGAGCTGATGAATTCCTGCTCTTGAGATTGTCGTAATTTGAACTCATTTTCCATGTTCTCCTTTAAATATTTTTCTTCGTGCAGGGTTTTATCCCTGCACCTTTGTTTAGTGCCTATGATAGAGTAAGTAATGTACTTTCTATCATCTGACCACAGCACATCGTAACCTAATTTATTCATTAGGCTAATAAAATCTTGTTTGTCACTTGCAAGTGTCATTACATAATCAATGTCACCTGCAAGCTTGAATTTCCAACTGTTTCCGTTTAATGCTGCACGATATTCATTAGAACTTGGACTTTTTAATTTTGTTTTTTCGTAAGGAGGAAGAATATTAACTCCATACTTCAAACAGATTTCATCACTGATTGCTCTTAACTCTTTCAGTGTATTTGGTCCTTGCCTTAATCGTTTGCCTGTTTCCAAATCAATTCCGTTGATAACAAAATGATTGTGCAGATGGTCCTTATCCAAGTGTGTTGCTACAATTACCTCATTGTTTCGCCACGCTCTTTTGGCAAACTCAATTCCTATCTGATGAACAAGGTCACGGGTAACATTATCATTTGGAGAAAAGGATTGATAGTAGTGATAAAAGTATCTGTCCTTTTGACCGTTACGATTGTCGGAAGGATATGCTTTCTTTGTTAACATAAATTCACTGTATGGATCTACAGCAGTGCAGTTAACACCTGAAACATATTTTCTTTCACTGTTATCTACAACCTTCTTATCATCAGTACAGTAATCAAGGATTTGCTTTAAGCCATTTGCACATTGATAAGAGTTATTACTAAATCTAACTATTGGCATCGTATATCTCGTTTAGTAATTTATATATTTCAGCCAATTCTTTGTTTGTATCAGATAAATCAATCACTCTTATCACACCGCTGTTTGCTTTGGCAGTTAACTGATTTAGATTTGTGCCGATGCGTTTCAATTCACGAACAACAGGCTTTAAATCAATCGGTGCTTTTATCTTTGCTCTATTCGTGCATTTGATAATGAATTCATTTGTTGGTAATCCCGACTTAGCGACTTTATCCAAAATATTCAGTTTTTCGTTTTCAGTCAGCCTAATAACTAACTGTTTGTCTCGTTTTCTAATGTATTATTTACCTCCATTAAATTAGTTTATTTTGTTTGTACAAGGGGTGCGGGTCTCCCGCCAATAAAGGTGTTCGGCGGAACGCCGAACGCTCTGCTTGCCTCAGCTAAAGCTGAGCAAAAATCGGCATATTCTTGTTTCAGAACACATATGCAATTATTGCTCCGAAAGTTGTTGCAAAAGGCTCTCCACAAACGGCTCACAAATTGCCTACAATCGTGTTTTGTATTTACACCGATTACCTTGTCGTGTTCGTATTAAGTTTTTTTGAAAGGGTTTTTAATTGTTTGTTGCTACTTTTGACCACTGGGGTAGCCTAAATATTTAGCACAGTGTATAGGTTTGATTCCTGACCGTTGTCTGTGAACCTTTGCACTATATCAATCCAGCCACCGTTTTCTAAATCAGTTAGTGCCCGTCTTACTGTTGTAACGGATAAGTTGCACGACTTTGATATTGTTTTCAGTGACGGATAGCATTGTCTTGTTTTCATATCCGAGCACCTTGACAGGTAGCAGTAAACAACAAATGCCCTCTTTTCAATTCCACTTCCGAATATGTCATTCGGAACACGAAAGTAATTACCTTCTTTACGATTCATTTCTTCACCTCCTTGCACAGATACAATTTCTGTACTATTGATTTGTTGTTATTGCCTACATCACCTCCTTGTGATATTATGGTAGCAGAATTGAACAGCACCCCTCAACTTTTTGCGTGAGGGATTGATAATTACGATTTTTCAATTTTTAATCCATCACAAGGAAGTGATTACTTGAATCCGATTAACTATTTTATGTTAGAGCCGGCAAGGCTCTATGTTCACAACGGAAAAGAAATAGAGTTGTACTATTACGAGGAAACAAAGGACGGTTGCTTTGAGCGTAATTATGAGTCAACGGTTAATGACGAAATATTCAAAATGCTTGATGCCGATTTGTCATTTATATCACAGGGCAGGAAGAGGCTTTCAAAGTTTTATAACAAGGTTAAGCAAAACAATTCCGACTTCTTCACTTACAGACAATTCTTTGTTGAGGCAAAAAGGATAGTAAGAGATGTTAAGAAATATTCACATCCTATTTCTGCAATTCTGTTATGCTTAATCCAACGATTAGAAGAACAAACTCAAGGTCAAATCAATATTGATGATATGGACAGGATTTGGTATGAAATTGAAACCATACTTTATATGCAATTTAATTTCAAGAAGGATTTAACGCACCTATCACATATACAGCTAATCAACGAAAACAGAAAAGTTGTTGCTATGTATGACAGGGATTTAAATCTAAATCTGCAAACAATATTTGAATACAAAGACAAATCATCAAAGGAATATTTGCTACTTGATACTATTGCCGATTACTACAATGCACTTTTTTACTACTATGTAATTTCAAATCCAATGATTGCACAGTGTAAGTACTGCGACAAATATTTTGTTCCTAAAACGAAAAAAGTCACCCTGTACTGCGACAGAGTGAACAATAAAGGTAAGACCTGCAAGGTGCTTGGAGCAAAGCTGACTTACCATAGAAATATTAAGAACGATCCTGTGCTTGACTTGTATCACAAAGAAAAGCACAGAATTGAAATGTACTGCACAAGAAGCAAGCTT
>JBJFHZ010000027.1:0-3494 GCA_051894075.1 Eubacterium sp. | reverse complement strand
GGTCTAAAGGAAATAAACTTTCGTGGGGGCAGGTCTCTGTGCCTGCCCGAAATTAGAGTTTGGCAGGCTGAGCCTGCACGCAAAACGGGAAGGTAGATATTAAAAAAAACCAACACCTTTGCCCGACCGTTAATAACAAAATAAATTAGTATTTATCGAACCGAATTGAGCCTCCCCTGTGTAAGGGGAGGTGGGTTGCCGTAAGGCAACTCGGAGGGGTTGTAACAATCCCTCAGTCTGCTAACGCAGACAGCTCCCTTTACACAAGGGAGCCATAAATTTGCTACAAATACACCCCTACAAACCCTAATTTGAATATACATTAATTAATTGGAGATATATAATATGTTTAACATTAAAACACTTAACAAAATTTCAAACGTAGGCTTGTCAAAGTTTGACACAGCAAAATACACCTACGGTGATGATATTGAAAATCCTGACGCAATTATGGTCAGAAGTGCGTCAATGCACGATATGCAGATGCCTGAAAGCCTTTTGGCAATAGCCAGAGCAGGTGCAGGTGTAAACAACATTCCTATTCCGGAATGTACACAGCAGGGTATTGCAGTATTCAATACTCCCGGTGCAAACGCAAATGCTGTTAAGGAGCTTGTAATTTGCGGACTTCTTCTTGCAAGCCGTAAGGTTACAAAGGCTATTGACTGGTGCAAGACAATTAAAGACGAGGGAGATAATGTCGGCAAGACCGTTGAAAAGGGCAAGAGCGCTTTTGCAGGTCCTGAAATCAAGGGTAAGACCTTGGGTGTTATCGGTCTCGGTGCAATCGGCAGACTTGTTGCCGAGGCGGCAGTTGACCTTGGTATGACAGTTATCGGCTATGACCCTTATCTTCCTGAGGGTGCACAGCTTAAGGCAGGTATTACGGTGAACAACAATCTTGATGAAATCTTCCCTGTTGCTGATTATATAACCGTTCACGTACCCCTTACTCCCGACACAAAGGAAATGATTTGCACAGAGTCAATTTCAAAAATGAAGGACACAGTAAGAATTCTCAATTTTGCAAGAGGCGATCTTGCAAATTCAAAGGATATTGTATCTGCCCTTGACGACGGCAGAATGGCGGCTTATGTAACAGATTTTCCGTCAGCAGATTTAATTGGTGTAGACGGTGTTATTGCAATTCCTCATCTCGGTGCATCTACTCCCGAAAGTGAAGAAAATTGTGCGTCAATGGGTGCTTTGGAGCTTATTGATTTCCTTGAAAACGGTAACATTAAAAATTCTGTTAATCTTCCTGCTGTTTCTATGGCAAAAACAGGCGTTGCAAGAATTACAGTAATTCATAAAAATCAGCCTAATATGATTGCTACTATTACAGATACTATCAGCAGAGACGGTATTAATATTGCCTCATTTGAGGATAAAAACAGAGGTGAAACTGCTTATTCCATCATTGATGTTGATGAGCTGCCTGCCGATAAGGTTATCGAGGACATCAAGAAGATTGACGGAGTAATAAGAGTCAGAGCAATAAAATAATTAAACTTTATGACAGATGTTGATTTAACAGGCAATATTCTGTATAATATTTAAGTACTAAAACGGCTGCTCGGTACAGCCGTTTATTTTTGATGATACATTGTTTGGAGAGGGAATATGTATAAAACAGGTTTTGACAATGACAAATATCTGCAAATGCAGTCAAGCAGAATTAAGGAACGTATAAACGAGTTCGGCGGTAAGCTTTATTTGGAATTCGGCGGTAAGCTTTTTGACGATTACCACGCATCACGAGTGCTTCCGGGCTTTCAGCCCGACAGTAAGCTTCAAATGCTGTTACAAATAAAAAATCAGGCGGAGATTGTTATAGTAATCAGTGCCGACGATATCGAAAAAAGCAAGACAAGAAGTGATTTGGGTATCACCTATGACAAGGACGTTTTCCGCCTTATTAAATCCTTTGAAAATATGGGGCTTATGGTTGGAAGCGTTGTGCTGACAAAATATGTTTCCACCCCGAAGGTAAACGCTTTTGAGGAGAAAATGAAAAATTCGGGAAAGCCTGTTTACCGTCACTATCTCATTGAAGGCTATCCCTCTGATATTGCTAAAATTGTAAGTGATGAAGGCTACGGCAGAAATGATTATATCGAGACAAGCCGTTCACTTGTGGTAATTACTGCTCCCGGTCCCGGCAGCGGTAAGATGGCAACCTGCCTTTCACAGCTTTATCACGAGCATAAGAGAGGAATTAAAGCAGGCTATGCAAAATTTGAGACCTTTCCTATTTGGAACCTGCCCCTTAACCACCCTGTAAACATTGCTTACGAGGCGGCTACGGCGGACCTTAACGACGTTAATATGATTGACCCGTGGCATCTTGATGCCTACGGAGCTACAACAGTAAACTACAACAGAGATGTTGAAATTTTCCCTGTGCTTAAGGCAACCTTTGATAAAATCTACGGAAAATGCCCCTATAAATCTCCAACCGATATGGGCGTAAATATGGCCGGCAACTGTATATTTGATGACGAGGCAGTAAGATATGCCGCTAATCAGGAGATTATCAGACGTTGGTTTTCTGCCAAGTGCGGTAATATTAAGGGTGCTGGCAATAAAAACGAAATTTACAAGCTTGAGCTTCTTATGAACAATGCAGGACTGTCGGTAAACGATAGAAAATGTGCTGTTTCTGCTCAGGAGTTAGCAGAAAAAACAAGTGCTCCTGCGGCGGCAATCGAGCTTAAGGACGGTAAAATTATAACAGGAAAAACCTCTGATTTGCTGGGATGTGTTTCTGCCTTGCTTTTGAATACCCTTAAAGCCCTTGCGGGAATTGACAAGGACACATTACTTTTAAGTCCCGAGGTAATCAAGCCTATTCAGGAGCTTAAGGTAAATCATTTAGGCAATAACAATCCGAGGCTTCATTCTGACGAAATTCTGCTTGCACTTTCAATTTGTGCAGTAAGCGACGAAAATGCTTCACTTGCACTCAAACAGCTTTCACAGCTTAAGGACAGCGAAATGCATTGCTCTGTAATGCTTTCAACCGTTGACGAAAATGTTTTGAAGCAGCTTGGTGTCCGCCTAACCTGTACACCCGATACGGTAAAGTAATTTTTGTTTAACGCAAAAAATTTTGTATTAGCTATTGATTTATGAAAAAAGATACTCTATAATATATAAGTACAGACGGTTGTACATTTTGTACAGCCGTTTTTTGTATTTTCACAAGATATTTTAATAATATTTTAGGGAGGATAGAAATGAGCAGTCCAAAATATATATTTATAACCGGCGGTGTTGTTTCGGGACTTGGAAAGGGAATTACAGCGGCTTCACTTGGCAGACTTCTTAAAGCAAGAGGGCTTAAGGTTACGGCGCAGAAGCTTGACCCATATCTTAATGTTGACCCGGGTACAATGAACCCTGTTCAGCACGGTGAGGTTTTTGTTACCGATGACGGCGCTGAAACCGACCTTGACCTTGGTCACTATGAAAGATTTATTGACGAAAGTCTT
>JBJFHZ010000026.1:0-18274 GCA_051894075.1 Eubacterium sp. | reverse complement strand
CAGCTCCCTTTACACAAGGGAGCCAAATAGGTTTGATGATTTTATACCTACAAATACTAATTTATTCAATATCCTTACAAATATAATACCATTTGCAGTCTAAGCAGATTTCACTCGGCTTTGCTGTAATGCCCTTTGAAATCGCATCTTTTACTGCTTTGTCATATTTGCTGACCTTTTTTTCATCAATACATTTTCCGTTTATCATATTAGGACAATGATTGCAAATATCGTCGCAACTGCTTATTAGCTCATAATTATTATTTGCCACAGAGTCCTTGACAGCCTGCATATTTTTGCAAAAATCATCGCTGTAGCCTTTGCCCTGAAATCTGGGCAGACACATTAAATGATGATATCTTAATTTTATCTTTTTCATTATTTTATAAATTTCTTCAGCCTGTTTGTCAGAATTGACGCTACAGCAATTTTTACTGCGTCGGGAATAAGAAAAGGAATAACACACCAGCCGAGAATGGTTTTGAGTGTTGCAGCGGTTTCATTTTGCTTTGCGTAAACTATTGCAAACCAAGCAGTTCCGAAAACATAGCAAACAAGAATTCCTATTACCATTGATATAATAAGAGGCAGTATTTTACCCTTGGTTTTATCGGATACTATACCAACTATCAGTGCAGTAAATATAAATCCGATTATGTAACCGCCTGAAGGACTTAAAAGTGCGGCCGGACCTGAAGAAAAGCCTGCAAATACAGGTACGCCCACAAGTCCTAAAAGTATATATACAAAAGTTGTAATTGTTCCTCGTTTTGCACCAAGTAAGCCTGCTACGAGGCAGATTGCCATTGTCTGCAATGTAATAGGTACTGTTAGCGGAATAGATATCCATGAGCATACTGCAATCAGTGCCGCAAATAGACCGATATATACAATATCAATAGTTTTAAATTTCTTTTTTTGTTTTTCTTCTGCCGTTTTCTTTAATACTTCCTCGCTCATATTTAATCTCCTTTTCTGTTACTGACAGCAATTATGACACCTTATTTTTATATTGTCAACTGAAATTTACAATAGGGTTTACAATTGACGTAAAATTATTATGAAAGATTTTTACAAATATGTTGAATTATATAAATTTTTCATTTATAATCATAATGAGTAAATTTAGAATTTGGCAGGTTGATACTATGAAAACTAAATTTAGGAGAATTTTTTCGGTACTGCTTTCCGTTGTTTTGATTTTGTCTGTTTTTGCAGGAATAAATATTACTGCTTCAGCCGCAACCAAAACAGGAACCACAGGTGATTTGTCTTGGTCACTTGATACGTCAACAGGCGTTTTTACCTTAAGCGGTACGGGCTATGGTGCAAATTACGCAAATAATTATTCAAACAGAGCTCCTTGGTATACTGCATACAGAAGCACAATTAAATCAGTTGTCGTTGAAAGCGGGGTAAAGGGTATAGGCGATTATAGCTTTTATAATTGTACAAACTTAACCTCGGTAACATTTTCAAATACTGTTGATACGATAGGCACCTGCTGCTTCAGAAGCTGTACATCTCTGCCGAATATTACACTTCCTTCCGGTTGCAGCTGGTATTATAAGGAGCTTTTCCTTGATTGTACATCACTTAAATGGGCTGTTATGCCTGAAACAAATTCCACAAATGACTATGCAGGAAAGCTTCCGGACGGAACCTTCAGCGGTTGTACCTCTCTTGAGGAGGTTTATATCGGAAGCGGTCATACCTCACTTGATACAAAGGCTTTTTATAACTGTTCAAAGCTTAGAGGTGTAATTTGGAACAGCGGTGAAATTTCTTCAATAGGTACAAATGCTCTTTACAGTGTACCTTCAAGCTGTACCTTTGTTGATGACAGCTTAACTATGTCTGATTGGGCATCATCAAACGGCTATGCTTTCAGCAATTTGACAGGTGTATGCTCTGACAATACATATTCTTCATCAAATCTCACCTATAGCTTTGATACATCAAGCAGAAGGCTTAGCTTCTCGGGCAGCGGTGATATGAGCAGTACTCCTTGGTCTGTTTACCATTATCTCATTAAGGATATTTCCTTTGAAAATGTTGATAATTCCTATTCAATTAAGGACAGCGCCTTTTCAGGCTGCGAAACTCTTAACAGTATAGTGTTTAACACTTCGTTAGACGGAGAGGTTTCTATCTTTGCTAATGCTTTCAGTAATTGTACATCAAGCACATATTGGCTCAATATCCCGGCAAATGTAAACGTAATTGAAAATAATGCTTTTTACAATACCTGCTTTAACTATATAACTATTGCTTCTGAAAGCGTTGCAATAGGTGATAATGCTTTTGGCGACGGTAGCGGTAGCTATGCAAGATTCTTTGGTAAAAACGGCAGCGGTGTTTATGATTATGTCAAATCGGGTCAGGCAAAGGGCTACAGCTGGTTTTACTATTGCTATAATGATGAGCATATTTGCGAGGTTACAACAGTAGCTCCAACCTGTACGGAGCAGGGATATGATATAGTTACCTGTCCGTATTGTGATGCGGATAATACTAAGACAAACTTTACCGACCCTTTAGGTCACGATTATGTTTACGCCTCAACAAACGGCTCCTCTCTTATTTATAACTGTAAAAGATGCTCACAGACGGGCTTTGAATTTAACAGTGTTGCAGTAAGCAATATGTTTATTGATGCACTGAGCCACGATAATGATAATGCACCATATAATCAGTCAAACTATAATTCGCTTGCAGATGTTTATACAGACGGCTATGTAAATGCACGTGATTTTCTGATTATAGACAATGCAGTGTCAAAGGTCGATTTAACAAATAAGCAGACTGTTTTAGATGAAAATACAACCTATCAGACTATTGAGGGCTTCGGTGCTTCTGCGGCTTGGTGGGCACAGTCTGTGGGTAATTGGGAAAACATTGATGAAATAACTGAGCTCCTTTACGGAACAGATAAGGGTATCGGCTTAAATATTTACAGATACAATTTAGGTGCCGGCTCACAGGATGACTCCTGTATTTACAATGAGGACAGAAGAACCGAATGCTTCCTACAGTCTGACGGTACATATGATTGGACTGTTGACAGCGGTGCAATGAAGGCACTTGAATCTGCACAAAAGGCAAATAAGGATTTAAAGGTTACACTTTTCTCAAACTCAGCTCCCGTTTATATGACTAAAAACGGTCACGCATTCTGCAGTAACGGCTCATCTTCAAATATGGATGAATCGAATTATCAGGCATTTGCAAATTATATTGTTACCTGCGCAGAGCATTTTATTGATGAGGGATATAATGTAACAAGTGTATCTCCGATAAATGAGCCTGAATGGGGATGGAATGCGGACGAAAACGGTAATACCAGTCAGGAGGGCTGTCACTGGGAGGTTGGAGATGCAAGAACCTTCTATAATGATTATATGGTTCCTGCTCTTCAGAATAGCAGTAAGCTAAACGGTAAGGTTGACCTTTCGGTTTGGGAAAGCGGTCAGCTTAACCACAGCAGCTATTGGTCTAACTTTATGAACTATATGTTCTCATCCGCAACCTCAATTATATCAAGCTCAAACTATGCTTCTAAAAATTCTAATATCAGAAGCTATTGTGACAGCATTGACACACATTCTTATTGGTGCAGTCAGAGTGACAGAGAGACTGTAGCAAGTCAGATTAAAGGCAGTAACTTTTCTGCCGTTAAAAAAGTTAGATGTACAGAGTATTGCCAAATGACAAACGACGGTAATACAGGCGTTTATGACCTTATTCAGCAGGAGGGAACTACAAACGGTCTTACAATGGCATACGGACTTGCACTTGCAGATATTATGTATCAGGATTTGACTATCCTCAATGCAGTTGAATGGGATTGGTGGGTAGCTTGCGGACCGGGTGTTTATCCTGACGCACTTGTTTACATTAACCATAATGACCATTCGGATGTCCAGACATCAAAGAGACTTTGGGTAATGGGCAATTACTCTAAGTTTATTGATGAGGGTGCAAAGAGAATTTCTGTTTCAACTCAAAGTGCAATTACCTCTGATATTAAAGAATCGGCATATCTTAATCCTGACGGAAGTGTTACGGTCGTTTATATCAACAGCGGTGATACATCTGAAAATACAACCTTTGATTCTTCAACATACACCGGCTTTGAAACATATGTGACCGATGAAACCCATGACCTTAAAAAGGTACAGTCAGGCTTAGTAGGTAAAAAGCCTGTTGTAATTCCCGCAAAGAGTGTTACAACAGTTGTTCTCAATAAGTAAAATATCACTTAACGATAAAATCTCCCTTTGATTAATTTCATAGGGGGATTTTTCTATACAACAGGAATAACACAGATAATATCCGCATACAAGTCCTTGTAACATTTATTAACGGATTGTAAATTCGTAATAGACTAAATCGCTATATATTGATTATTTTGTCGAAATATGGTATAATACAGACACTATATATAGTGAATATTTAAACGGAGGTGATTTCAATGGCAGAATTATCCGAAAATACCGTCTATATAATTTGGGCGGTGGCAATTATTGTGTTCGGTATTGCGGAAGCGGCTACTGCTCAGCTTGTATCAATCTGGTTTGTAATAGGTGCTGTAGCAGGTTTGATATCTGCTTTTTGCGATGCAAATCTCTATATTCAGCTTATAGTATTTATAGCTGTTTCGGTTTTGGCTCTTGTTATCACAAGACCTCTGGTGAAAAAATATATTAAACCGAAAAAGGAGCATACTAATGCTGACAGAGTTTTGACTCAGGAGGGAATTGTTGTTGAGGAAATAAACAACACTCTCGGAAAGGGTCAGGTTAAGGTTGACGGCAAGCTGTGGACTGCAAGGTCCGCAAACGGCGATGTTATCCCCGAGGGAAGCATTGTTGAAACAGAAAAAATATCAGGCGTTAAGCTGATAGTAAAAATCAAATGAAAACATTGTAATTAAGTAAAGGAGAAAATTTTATGACAGCATTTATAATTGGTGCAATTATTATTATCGCAGTATTGGTGCTTATTCTTACAAATATCAGAGTAGTACCGCAGTCAAAGGCATATGTAATTGAAAGACTTGGAACATATTTTGCAACCTGGGATACAGGACTTCATGTTAAGGTTCCGTTTATTGACAGAATTGCAAAAATAGTTTCACTTAAAGAGCAGGTTGTTGACTTTAAGCCACAGCCGGTTATCACAAAGGATAACGTAACAATGCAGATAGATACTGTTGTGTTTTATCAGATAACAGACCCGAAGCTTTACACCTACGGTGTAGAAAGTCCTATTTCCGCAATTGAAAATCTTTCCGCAACAACACTTCGTAATATCATCGGTGAGCTTGAGCTTGATTCAACACTTACCTCAAGAGATACAATTAATGCTAAAATCAGAGTTATTCTTGATGAGGCAACAGACCCTTGGGGAATTAAGGTAAACAGAGTTGAGCTTAAAAACATCATTCCTCCGAGAGAAATTCAGGATGCAATGGAAAAGCAGATGAAGGCAGAGCGTGAAAGACGTGAATCTATCCTTCGTGCTGAAGGTGAAAAGCAGTCAAAGATTCTTGTTGCCGAAGGTCATAAGGAGTCAAAAATCCTTGAGGCAGAGGCTGAAAAGCAGTCTGCAATTCTTCACGCAGAGGCTGTTAAAGAGGCTAAAATCCGTGAGGCTGAAGGTGAGGCACTTGCAATTTCAAAGGTACAGCAGGCAACAGCCGACGCTATTAAGATGCTTAACGAAGCAAACGCAAGCGACGCCGTTGTTAAGCTGAAGGCACTTGAAGCATTTTCAAAGGCTGCCGACGGTCAGGCTACAAAGATTATTATTCCCTCGGAAATTCAGTCACTTGCAGGGCTTGCAGAGGGAATTACCGAAGCAGTTAAAAAATAAATATTTCGTGTCCTGCAGGGCAGACTAATTACGGGGTGATTGAAATGGCAAAGCAGGGAATGAAACGTCCAGAGGTAACTCATACAAAGCCACGTAACGAACAAGCTGCCGTTCCCGAAATTCAGGGAAAAGCAAAAAGCTCAAAGGAAAAGGCAAGACCGATTATTGCAGGCACGTCTGCGCCGTCTCAAAAGGTTTATCATACAAAGCCATATAAGGAAAGGGCGGAAATTGAAAAGCCTATTTCCGATGTGTATTCTGTTATAGATACCGATTTGGCAAGAGATAATCTTGAAAATGATATAACCGCCGCAGATTTGCAGGACTTATAATTAAAACGAAAATCTCTCTGATGCCGAAAGGCAGAGGAGGGATTTTTTATCTACATATTATGATGCCTAAAGTGAAAATATACTATAACTTGTGTCAATACTTTTTCGGAAAATTTAATTAAAAATATTATTGATTTTTTGCTTGACATATGAGCCTGTCTTTAGTATAATACTGCTTGCTGTAAAGATTATATACTTTACACATATTTTGAAAGGAGAGGTCTTGGATGGCAAAGAATTTGGAAATTCCTTTTTTGCTTGATTTTTACGGCGAAATGCTTACTAAAAAGCAGTATGACTGCCTTGTATATTATTATGAAGATGACCTTTCACTTTCCGAAATTGCTGAAAATGAGGGCATAACCCGTCAGGGCGTGCGTGATTCCATTAAGCGTGCAGAGGCACAGCTGTTTGATATGGAGGAGCGCCTCGGTCTTGCGAAGAAATTTACTGAGATGAAAAAGGGCATTGATGAAATAATTGAATGTGCCGATAATATAAATGAATATAATCTCAGTCATTCTCTTTCGATGGAGATTAACGATAATATTGCCCGAATTAAAACACTTGCATCTTTTCTTAAAGAGGGATAAGGAGTTGATTTCTTGGCATTTGAAGGCTTGAGCGAACGCTTGGAAAATTCATTTAAAAAGCTTCGTGCCAAGGGCAAATTAACCGAAGCAGATGTCAAAGAAGCTATGAGAGAGGTTCGCCTTGCGCTTCTTGAGGCAGATGTAAACTATAAGGTTTCCAAGGAATTTACCGCTAAGGTAACAGAGCGTGCCATAGGCGCCGATGTTATGGAATCTCTGACACCCGGTCAGATGGTTATTAAAATCGTTAATGAAGAGCTGACAGAGCTTATGGGCGGAAATGAGGCAAGGCTTGCCATTGCCAATCATCCTCCCACAATAGTTATGATGTGCGGTCTTCAGGGTAGCGGTAAAACTACACATTCGGCAAAGCTTGCCCTTAAGCTTAAAAAGGAAGGCCACAGACCTTTGCTTGTTGCCTGCGACGTTTATCGTCCTGCGGCTATTAAACAGCTTCAGGTAGTCGGTGAGCAGGTTGGAGTTCCCGTATTTGAAATGGGTACTGAAAATCCTGTCGTTATCGCACAGGAGGCAGTTAAGTACGCAAAGGACCACGGCAACGATTACGTATTTCTTGATACAGCCGGCAGACTTCATATTGATGAACAGCTTATGGAGGAGCTTACAAATATCCGTTCAACTGTTCATCCTCACGAAATTCTTCTTGTTATTGACGCAATGACAGGTCAGGACGCCGTAAATGTTGCAAAGAGCTTTAACGAAACACTTGGTATCGACGGTGTTATTCTTACAAAGCTTGACGGCGATACAAGAGGCGGTGCGGCACTTTCCGTAAGAGCCGTAACAGGTAAGCCCATTAAGTTTGTGGGTACAGGTGAAAAGCTGGATAATCTTGAAACCTTCCACCCTGCACGTATGGCTTCACGTATTCTCGGTATGGGAGATGTGCTTTCATTTATTGAAAGGGCAGAGCAGAGCCTTGACGAGAAAAAGGCGGCAGAGCTTGAAAAAAAGCTTGCTAAAAATAAATTTGACCTTAATGACCTTCTCGACCAGTTCGACCAGATTGAGCGTATGGGAAGCATTAAGGATACAATTAAAATGATTCCGGGTATCGGAAGCAAAATCAAGGACGAGGATATTGATGAATCGGCATTTACACGTTTTCGTTCAATCATTTATTCAATGACAAAGCAGGAAAGGGAAAAGCCTGAAATCATTAATCCCTCAAGAAAACGCAGAATTGCGGCAGGCTGCGGTATGCAGGTGGAGGATGTTAATAAGCTTCTTGCACAGTTTAAGCAGATGCAGAAAATGGTTAAGCAGTTCGGCGGTAATAAAGGACCTAAGCTCAGTAAAAAGATGCGCAGAATGATGCAGGCTAATCCCGAAATGGCTGAAAAAATGATGGGTAAAATGGGCGGTTCCAATAATCCCTTCGGATTTTAGTATATTCACCAATAATTTTGGTTTGGATAAATAAATTAATAAACAATAATTAAATTACTTTTGGAGGTAAATTAAAATGGCAGTAAAAATCAGACTTCGCCGTATGGGCGCAAAGAAGGCACCTTTCTATCGTGTAGTAGTAGCAGATTCAAGATTTCCACGTGACGGTCGTTTCATTGAGGAAATCGGCACATACAATACAATGGTAGACCCTGCTGAAATCAAGATTGACGCAGAAAAAGCTAAGAAGTGGATTGCAAACGGCGCTCAGCCAACAGATACTGTTAAGAGCATTCTTAAAAGAGAAGGCATCCTTTAATCTTTAATTTCACAATTTAAAGAGATAAACAGGAGGTGTTTTCTTTGAAAGATTTGTTAATTTCTATAACAAAGGGCTTGGTTGAAAACCCGGACGCAATTTCTGTTGATGTTGACGAACCTAACGAAGAGGGCGTAACTGTTTACCATCTCCACGTAAGCGAAGATGATATGGGCAGAGTAATCGGCAAGCAGGGCAGGATAGCAAAGGCTATCAGAGTTGTTATGCGTGCCGCAGCAATCAGAAATGACGCAAAAATATCTATAGAAATAGACTGATATGTAATCAACAAAAGGCGAGGATTTTCCTCGCCTTTATTTTTTGTGCAAATTCGGGTTTGTAGGGATGTTGTTGTAAGAAATCACCGTAGGGGCGACCACTGGTCGCCCGCATATAATCGGGCTTGCAATGGGATTCCCCTGTTAGGGGAAATGTCTGCGTAGCAGACAAAAGGGTCTGGCGGCCGCTCCAAGGCAGCCCCTACGAATGTTTGATACAATAACACATTGAAAATTTGCGGGATGTCGAGGACGCCATCCCCTACAAAAAATCAAGAACGCTCCTGTAATAATGTAGGGGACGGGTTGCCCATCCCGATTAATGCGGACAGGGAAAACCCTGTCCCTACGATATATCAACAACATTATTTACGTCGATAAATACTAATTTTACCTGTCTAAATGAAATAAACTTTCGTAGGGGCAGGTCTCTGCGCCTGCCCGAAATTATGATTTGTCGAACCGAATTGAGCCTCCCCTGTGTAAGGGGAGGTGGGTTGCCGTTAGGCAACTCGGAGGGGTTGTAACAATCCCTCAGTCTGCTAACGCAGACAGCTCCCTTTACACAAGGGAGCCATAAATTTGCTACAGTAACGCACCTATAAACCCTAATTTGTTTTGCTATTAATGGTCGGGAAAAGGTGTTTATTATTAAACCGCCTATCTTCTCGTCTGCGTGCAGGCTCAGCCTGCCAAACCCGAATTTATTTACTTCTTCTTTCAGCCACATAATCGTGAACCTTATCTGCAAGGTCGCCGTAAAGCTTGAATTTTGTGGTAAATACAATCAGCGACAGCGTTACAAGTACAACAGGAACGCCGAAGCAGATAACACCGATAGCCGTTTTAGTTTGCTGATTGATTGAGTTTGAAAGTATCTGCTGATTGTAGCCCATGATTTTCAAACCGCCGAAAAGTATGATTGTCTGAATTGTATATGCAAGCTTTTGCAGAAAGCCCTTCATTGAGAAGGTGATTGACTCATTTCTTTCACCGTTTTTGTATTCGCCGTAGTCAACGATATCCGCAAGAAATACTGTCTGTGCAACAAACATTGAGCCGATTCCGATTGAAGCCAAAATGTAGCTTAAATCAAGTGCAATTGTGATTTTAAGCATAGGACCGAAGATAAGCATTAATACGTAGCCGGCAATAGTCAGGCAAAGTGAAAACTGATAAATCTTTCTCTTCGACCACCATTTTGAAAGAACAGGAATTACAAGCAGACCTAAAACAGAGCCGACGGCACCGATAGTTGAGAAAAGGCTCTGAGCCTTTGGCTTGCCTAAAACATCTGTAAAATAGTAAACAGCCGTACCGCTTGTAAGATACCAGCCTGCATTTGAAAGCATTGCAAAAATGATAAATACAACAAGCTGGTCGTTATGTGCAATTACGGAAAACATCTTCTTAAAAGAAAACTTTTCTCCGTTATTGTTATAAACAACGTGGCGTTCTTTTGTATTCAGTACACAAATTGTTGAAAAGAACACAAGCGCAATGGCACAAATCAGTGCCCACCTTGAAAAGCCTGTGGCAGAATAGCCCTTGTCGGTAGTCATTCCCGATGAAAGCAGAGGAAGAATTATGGGAGTTAAAACTGTGATAATTCCCTGACCTAAGCCTGAAAATGTTCTTGCAACGGTTGCAACAAGGTTTCTGTCCTTAGGGTCGTTAGTGAATGACGGAACCATTGACCAGTAGGGAATGTCCGCCATTGTATTTGTCATTCCCCATAAAATGTACATAATGCCTATGTAAATATAAAGCCTTGTTCCGCTCATACCGAAGCTTGTAAAAAGAAGTGTCAGCACAACTGCGTTTGACAAAGCACCTATAACAATCCAAGGTCTGTATTTGCCCATTTTTGTTTTAGTGCTGTCAACGATAGTACCCATCATAGGGTCGTTGATACCGTCCCAAATTCTTGCAAGGGGAGTAAGAAGAAGCAAAAAGCCCTCCTTAAGCCCAAGTACACTTGATAAATAGTAGGAAAGATAAGAATAAAAAAGTCCGTAGCTAAGGTCAAGACCGATAGCGCCTACACCGTAGCCAATCTTTTCTCTCCAAGTGGTTTTGTAATCACTCATATGTATTCTCCTTAATTTTATTAAAGTAATTATAACATGTTATAGACATTTGTACAACTTAATTTCAACTGTTTTTTACTTGAAAGGTTACAAAAGTATTACAAAAACTTACAAATAATTACATTTGCTTTGCCGTAAAATTAAGCCTTGACAATACAGTAATTCCCTTATATAATGTAATCAGTGGTGATAATTCCAACTAAATCCCATAACTTTTAATATAATTCCCATTTTGGACAAGCGTTGAAAGTATAATTTACTTGAGAAAGGAAGGATGGATATGCAGCTTTTTGTCGGCACATTAGATGGCTATAAGCTTGACTCTAAGGGACGTCTGTCTATTCCTACCAAGTGGAGAGAGCGTTTGGGTAAGGAATTTTATATGGTTGCCGTTACGGTTAGAGGCTGTAAATGCCTTACTCTTTATCCTGTGGAGCATTTTGAAAATATGTACGAGTCAATGCAGCAGGGTACTGAAAATCAAAAGTATGACGCAGTTACAAGCTTTCTTGACAATGCCGAGGAAGCAGTCCTTGACGCACAGGGTAGATTTACGGTTAATCAGCGTCTTAAAGAGGCGGCGGCTCTTACGAATGAGTCAGCTGTTGTTTTTAAAGGAAAGGGAAAGGTTATAGAGATTTGGAATACCGACGAGTATGAAAAGATTTATAACACCTATGACCATACTCAGGGTATTTATGACCTTATGGATAAAGTAAAGGGCAACGCAGAATAATGGATTTTGTTCATAAAAGTGTGCTGTTTGACGAGGCAGTAAAGGCACTTGATTTATCAGAAAATAAAATAATTGTTGACGGCACCGCAGGCGGCGGAGGCCATACAAGCGAAATAGCCAAAACGGCTAAAAGGGTTATAGCCGTTGACCGAGATCCCGATGCAATAAAAGTGCTGAATGAGCGCTTGGGCGATAAAGAAAACGTCACAATCGTTCATGACAATTATTCAAATATCAAAGCTATTGTTAAAAGCCTTGGCATTGAAGAAATTGACGGTTTGCTTCTTGATTTGGGCGTAAGCTCTTTTCAACTTGATACCGCAGAAAGAGGCTTTTCCTTTCATAAGGATGCACCTCTTGATATGCGAATGAGCAAAAGCGGACTAAGCGCAAGAGATGTTGTAAACGATTACAGCGAGGAACAGCTTGCCGATATACTTTTCAGATACGGCGAGGAGAAATTTGCAAGAAGAATTGCCGCAAATATCGTTAAAGCAAGGCAGGACAAGCCTATTGAAACCACCTTTGAGCTTGTTGATATTATAAAGTCATCTCTGCCGCAGAAGGCTATGAGAGACGGACACCCTGCGAGAAAAACATTTCAGGCTATCAGAATTGAGGTAAACGGTGAGCTTGATGTTTTAAGCAGTACCCTTGACGATGCTTTTTCGATTTTGTCAAAGGGAGGCAGAATTGCAATAATAACCTTCCATTCCTTAGAGGACAGAATTGTTAAGGAAAGGTTTAACGAATGGTGCAAGGGCTGTACCTGCCCCAAGGAATTTCCCGTATGCGTATGCGGAAATAAGCCAAAGGGAAAGGCTTTTAAGTCTGTTGCACCGTCAAAGGAGGAGCTGGAGGAAAATCCAAGAGCACGTTCCTCAAGACTCAGAATTTTTGAAAAATACTGATTAATAATAAATATTTAGAAAGGTGAGAAAGATGACAAATACAGGCGATTTCAGACGTTATTCATATTCTTCGGATGCGTCATATGCTGTCAGAGCATTTGACGTTCAGAGGTCATCTGCCGCACCGTCATATATCCCCGAGCCTAACCCGAGAAAGAGCTTTAAGGTAAGGGAAAATACGAAGAAAAAAAGCCGTTCACAGCTTGTTGCGGAGCAAAAAATCGGCTTTGTACAAATAATAAAAATTGCTGTTGTGTCGATACTGAGCCTTGCTATGCTTTTCGGCATACTCTACAATTACGCCCAAAAGAATGAGCTTATTCACGAAATTTCACAACTTGAAACGGATTTGTCTGTGGCACAGAGTGAAAGCACAAGGCTTAACAGCGAGCTTGACAGCCTTGTTTCCATGAGTATGATTGACAAGTATGCAGTGGATGAGCTTGGTATGACGAAAATGAAATCAAATCAAATAAGATACATAGATGTTTCTCAGTATAAGGAGAAACGTCTTGCTGCTGCACAGCTTCTTTTACAGCAAAACGAAAGCAAGAAAGCAGACAGTAAGAATGCAGGGTAATATTATTAAAAATAAGAGCGTAAAATATTGAGAGTTAAGATTTTTACTTAACTCTCATAGCCTTTTAATAAATAAGAGAACAAACGCGAGAAAGGAAGATAAATATGAATACAAGCAAAAAAATGCTCAAAAGATTGTTCATTATGTCAATCATAATAATCTTCCTAATGACCGCTTCGGGCGTCAGAGTATTTTATCTTCAGACTGTCAGAGGCGAGGAGCTTGCACAAAAGGCAGAAAGTCAGCAGTTAAAGGATACTGAAATATCCGCTATGCGAGGAACAATTTACGATTCCGACGGAAACGTGCTTGCTCAGTCGGCAACGGTATGGAACATTTTTCTCGATCCTCTAGAGATTGACAGCGAGGAGGAAAGAGAGCTGATCGTTGATGAGTTCACAAAGTTGTTTGAGTATGACGATGAAGAACGACAGGAGCTTTACAAAAAGACAAAGGCTGAAAATCATTACGAGATAGTTGAGAAAAAAGTAGAAAATAACGTAAAAGAGAAGATTTCGGAGTTTGTTTCGGAAAATAAGCTGGGTGACTGTATCGGCAGTGAGCAGGCAACGAAAAGATATTATCCCTATGGCTCCCTTGCCTCATCTGTAATCGGATTTACAGGAGCCGACGACCAAGGACTTTCGGGAATTGAGGCATATTATGACGAGGAGTTGACAGGAACAAACGGTAGAATTATTACTGCAAAGGACGCAGTTTCAAATAAAATCGCAAACGATTACGAAACATCGGTTGAAGCCTCCGACGGTGATTCGCTTTATCTGACAATCAATCAGACGATTCAGTATTATCTTGAAAAAGGACTCCGTGAAACAATGGAGGAATATCAGGCAAAGGGTGCATACGGAGTTGTTATGAATTGCAATACGGGTGCGGTTTTGGCAATGTCATCCCTTCCCGATTACGATTGTAACAATCCCTATAAGCTGACCTACAGCAAGAATAAAAAGGCAATCAAAAAGTTTACGGATAAAACCGAAAAGCAGGAGGCAGAGAGTGCGGCTGTACAAAACCAGTGGAGAAACTTTACTGTTTCAGACACTTACGTTCCCGGCTCTGTTTTCAAAACCTTTATTGCCTGCGCAGCTTTGGAGGAAAATGTTGCCACTCTTGATACAACCTACACCTGTACAGGCTCAATACAGGTTGATAAATACACAATGAAATGTCATTATCATCCCGGTCACGGAACGGAAAACTTCACACAGGGACTTGAAAATTCCTGTAACCCATTCTTTATCACCATAGGTCAGAAGCTTGGAGTACATAACTATTTCAAATATTTTGACGCCTTTGGCTTTACTGAAAAAACAGGTATAGACCTTCCGGGTGAGGCTTCTCCTCAGTATTACACAGAGGACCAGTACGGAATAGTTGAGCTTTCATCTGCATCCTTCGGTCAGACAAACTCACTTACACCTATACAGGTTTGCACAGGACTTTGTGCAATTGCAAACGGCGGTAAGCTTGTTCAGCCATATCTTGTATCAAGCATTGTTGACAGCAGCGGAAAAACCGTTAAGAAAACCGAAACCACCGTTAAAAGACAGGTTATCAGCAGTGAAACCTCAGCCACGGTAAGACAAATGATGAAATCAGTTGTTGATAACGGTACAGGTAAAAACGGTTACGTTGCAGGCTACAGCGTAGGCGGTAAAACAGGTACATCAACTAAGCTGGGCGAATCTAAAGAGGGCGAGGGAGATAAATATATCGTATCCTTCGGAGCAATTGCACCGTCTGATAATCCCGAAATAGCAATGCTTATTATTATTGATGAGCCTAATCAGGACTTAGGCGGCGGAGCTCTTTGTGCACCGATAGCGGCACAGGTTGTCGAGGAGGCAATGAATGTACTTGGAATTGAGCCTAAATATGATGAAGAGGAAATGAAGAATCTTTCAAAATATACACCGAACGTTGTAGGCAAGTCAGTGGAGGACGGAAAAACAGAGCTTAAGGAAAACGGCCTTAACTGCTATGTATTCGGAAACGGTGATAAAATCGTAAGACAGTGTCCTACAGGTGCAGGCACAGTTCCAAACGGAGGCACGGTGTTTGTTTATACCGAGGACGGAGATAAGCAAATGAGCACCGTTCCCGATTTCACAGGCTTAACGGTCAACGAGGCAAAGGACCTTGCAAGAATGAATGACCTTAATATTGAAATCAGCGGTAACAACATGTCGAGCGGTACTGTAGTAGCGTTCAGACAAAGCGAAGAAAAGGAAACAAAGGTAGAAAAGGGAACTGTGATAACAGTCACCTTCAAAAATACACAGTCGGTTCTTGACTGATAAATTATAAACGGGGTTATGATATGAAGCTTTCACAGATTTTAAAAGGAATTAATGTTCAAAACAGCTTTGAGGACAGGGAGGTTGCAGACGTAACACAGGATTCAAGGCTTGTGAAAGAGGGCTCACTGTTTGTGTGCGTAAAGGGTGCCGCCTTTGACGGCCACAGCGTAGCAAAGGAAATGATGGAAAAGGGTGCCGCAGGCGTTGTTGTTGAAAGAGATTTGGGCATAGACGGTCAAATCCTTGTTGAAAATTCAAGAGAGGTATATTCACCGATTTGCGCTAATTTCTTTTCAAATCCTGCCGATAACCTTAAGATAATCGGTCTTACAGGTACTAACGGAAAGACAACAACAACCTTTCTTATAAAGCAAATTCTTGAAAATTGCGGTAAAAAGGTAGGACTTATCGGAACAGTCCAGAATATGATTTGTGATGAGGTTTATCCTGCAAAGTACACAACCCCCGACCCATACGAGCTTCAAAAATTATTTGCAATGATGGTTGATGCCGGATGTGAATACTGCGTTATGGAGGTTTCCTCTCAGGCGCTTGCACAAGGCAGAGTAAGCGGTATCAGATTTGCATTAGGAGCATTTACAAATCTTACTCAGGACCACCTTGATTATCATAAAACCTGGGAAAATTATTTCAATGCAAAAAGACGTCTTTTTGAAAATTGCGACATTGCAGTAACAAATGCCGACGACGAGCACGGACTTAAAATAGTTAACGGACTTGAATTTGAAAAGCTTGTAACCTATGCGGTAAATACAAATGACGCAGACTATGTTGCAAAGAATGTTAAGTTTAAATCAAACGGTGTTGAATATGAGCTTGTAGGCGACACAATAGGAAGATGCACTTGTCCTATTCCCGGCAGATTTTCGGTATATAATTCACTTTGTGCCTGTACTTGTGCATTAGCACTTGGAATTGATTTTGATACAGTACTTGACTCAATCAGCAAATCGAAGGGCGTAAAGGGCAGAATTGAGGTTGTTCCCACAGAAAGAGATTTTACAATCATAATTGACTATGCTCATTCTCCCGACGGACTTGAAAATATAATCACCTCCCTTAAGGAAATTGCAAAGGGAAGGGTAGTTACACTTTTCGGTTGCGGCGGTGACAGAGATAAAACAAAAAGGCCTAAAATGGGCAAGATTGCCGCAGAGCTTTCCGATTTCTGTATAGTTACGTCAGATAATCCAAGGTCTGAAAACCCATCGGAAATCATCAAGGATATTCTCGTGGGTATGGAGGGCATCAATACTCCTTACGTAGTTGTTGAAAACAGAAAGGAAGCAATAGCATACGCAATAAAGAATGCGAAAAAGGACGATATAGTTCTTCTTGCAGGAAAAGGACACGAAACCTACCAGATTTTACCGACAGGTACAATTCATTTTGACGAAAGAGAAGTAGTTGCCGAAGTGCTTGCTACACTTGACTGATTATGGAAAAGCTGAAATTAAGTGAAATTGCAAAAGCCTGCAATGGAATATTTAACAACGATTGTGAAATTACAGGCGTATGTATTGACACACGAAAAATAACAAAGGGTTGTCTGTTTATCTGTATAAAGGGGGAACGCTTTGACGCCCATCAGTTTGCACAGCAGGCACTTGATTTGGGTGCAAATGCAGTAATGATTCACAGTGATGTTGAAATTGACGGCTGCTATGTTAAGGTCGAAAATACATCATCAGCCCTATTAACCCTATCCGGATATTACAGAAGTAAATTTAATATTCCCGTTGTAGGTCTTACAGGCTCGGTGGGAAAAACCACAACAAAGGAATTTACCTATCTTGTAGTAAATTCAAAATATAACGCAATTAAGACCTTAGAAAATCTCAATAACGAAATAGGGCTTCCTCAAATGCTGTTTCAAATTGACAGTAATACAGAGGCGGCTGTTATTGAAATGGGAATGAACCATTTCGGCGAGATAAGCAGGCTCACAAAAGCGGCAAGGCCTACAGTAGCCCTTATAACAAACATAGGTGTTTCTCATATAGAAAATCTCGGCTCAAGAGAGGGAATACTTAAAGCAAAGCTTGAAATACTTGATGGACTTGAAAAGGGTGCACCGCTGATTTTAAACGGCGACAACGACCTTTTAAGTACAGTCAAAGCCGAAGAATATAACACAGTATTCTACGGAGTTGAAAATGAATGTGACTTTAAAGGTACTGACATAAAGGAAGAAAACGGCAAGACTGAATTTACCGTCAATTACTTTGGAAAAAGTCAAAAAATAATGATACCCACAATAGGTATCCATAATGTGTATAACGCATTGTCAGCCTTTGCAGTGGGATATTTTCTTGAGGTTGAGCCCGAAAGAGCGGCAGAGGCATTGTCAAAATATATTCCCGAGGGAATGAGACAGAAAAGCGTCAGCATTGCGGGAATAACATCTATTGAGGATTGCTATAACGCAAGTCCCGATTCAATGAAGGCGGCGCTTAAAGCTCTTGCTGACACAAAGGCAAATAAAAAAATAGCCGTTCTTGCCGATATGCTGGAGCTTGGCGATTATTCAAGGCAGGCACATTTAGATGTTGGCAAAATGGCAGCAGATAATAATATTGACGTTTTACTGACCTTTGGGGAAATGGGAGAGTTGATTTCTCAGGGTGCGAAGGCTTCGGGAATGAAAAATGCTTTTCATTTTGATACAAAGCAGGAGCTTGCGGATAAGCTTTTTGATATTGCCAAGGCAGGAGACGCAGTAATTTTTAAAGCTTCAAGAGGAATGAAGCTTGAGGATGTAATCCATATTGTATATGACAGGTGGGGAAAATAAATGAACAGTACA
>JBJFHZ010000025.1:0-18317 GCA_051894075.1 Eubacterium sp. | reverse complement strand
TTTGCGGGATGTCGAGGACGCCATCCCCTACAAAATATCAAGAACGCTCCTGTAAAAATGTAGGGGTCGGCGTCCCCGTCGACCCGTAATATTCGCTTCGAAAACACCTCGATAAATACTAATTTATAAATTATAACTCCGCAGAAATAATCTGCGGAGTTTTTGTGTGGAACTTTAATTTTCTTTGGGAAGGAAAACCGTAAAACAGGTACCTTTTCCAACCTCGCTTTGTACGGTGATTTTTCCTTTACAAAGTTCTACAAGCCTTTTTACGATTGATAGACCTAAACCGTTTCCTCCTACGTTTCTGCTTTCATCCTCTTGATAAAAGCGGTCAAATATATGCTCAATATTTTCTGACCTTATTCCGTTTCCCGTGTCTGTTATTTTTATTTCTATATTGTCCTTTTCTTCATTGAGTGTGACTGAAACAGTGCCGTTTTCGTCTGTGTGCTTTATTGCGTTGTCAAGGAGATTTATCCATATATGTGCCATTAAATCTGAATTTCCGAAATAGGTGACAGGTGACAAATCGCCTTCAATATTAATACCCTTTTCCAGCCATTGACTGCTTAAAAGCTGAACGCAGGAGCGTAGCTGTTCGTCAAGGGCATAGGGCTTTTTATCGGGAATTATCTCTGTGTTTTCAAATTTTGTGAGAAGAAGAATATTGTTCGTCATTGAAGAAAGACGGCGGGATTCGTCGATTATTATATCGGTATATTTTTCTTTATCTTCACTGCTTACCGAAGGATTTTTCAAAATTTTTGCATAGCCTAAAATAGAAGCAACGGGAGTTTTGTACTCATGGGAGATGACGTTTATAAAATCGTTTCTCATAACCTCGGTGCTGCCAAGCTCTGCGGCAGTTTTATTTACCGCCTCTTTAAGCTCTCTTATATGATTGCTGTCACGTTTGCTGACGGTAAGTCTTGTGCTGAACTCGCCCATTGAAAGCTTTTGAAGTGCATCAACCGTTTCGCTGATTGGCTTTAAAAAATATGATGAAAAAAGGGAGGATACCACGGCTCCCACAAGGTTGCAGACGGCTATTATGATTATGGGAACCCACAAGGAAAGAACAGTACCCTTCGGGATAAGCCCGAGAAAAATGAAAACATAATAAGTGCCTATAGACAAAAGTGTTGTTGCAAGAACAATACAAAAAACTATTATTGATACGGTATATCTGAAATTTTTAAGCTTTTTCATAATTGTTTATCCCCATATATCCGAAGCCTCTTATGGTTTTAATGCTGAAATCATTATTGCTTTTGAATTTTTCACGGAGCCTGTTTATATGTACTTCAACTGTATGCTCGTCGCTTTCCGAGTCAAAATCCCATATCTCGTCCATAATCTGCCTTTTTGTAAAAAGCTGGTTGGGATATGACAGAAGCTTATAGAGAAGCAAAAATTCCTTTGGAGTTAGCTCAATTTTTTCTCCGCTTTCCCTGACAGTAAAAGAGGCGTAGTCAAGCTCTGTTGAGCCGATTTTTATAACCTTTTCACAAGCTATTTTAGACCTGCGCAGCAATGCCTTTACACGCCACAAAAGCTCGTCGTTTTCAAAGGGCTTTGGCAGAAAATCATCAGTTCCCGAAAGAAAGCCTCTTTTTTTATCCTCGTATGAAATTTTTGCCGTAACCATAAGCACGGGGATATCACACATCCCGTCACGCAGGGTTTTTGTGAATTCATAGCCGTCCATTTTCGGCATCATTATATCCACAACCGCAAGGTCAATGTGGCTGTTTTCCATAATCAGCAAAGCCTCTGCGCCGTCATTCGCTGTTTTGCAGTTATATCCTGCCTGAGAGAGAATTGTTTTAATCAGCTCTCTCATATGGGTGTCGTCCTCTACAATCAGAATATTGAACATTTATTATCACCTTTTAAACTTTTTCCTATAATATATTAGCACCATTTCAAAATTAACTCAACATTTTCGTGAAAAGTTGAGGTTCAGTTGAAAATAGGGGATTACACTTCGGTTGTAAAGCTTGAAAGGGGATATATAATGGCACTTGATGAAGCAAAGGCCAAAAGGCATATATTTACAAAAAGCTGTGAAAATTCTCGTAATGTCATAAAGCTTTATGATTATGACATAAGCCATTTGTGGCTTGCCGGACTTGTTTATGCACACATAGGCTACTGGGTTGAAAATCTTTTCCGTCTTGTGTCAAAGGGTGTTCTTGATTCAAGAAATCAGCTTCTGCCGTTTCTTTTTTGCTATACTATAGCAATGTGGGCGCTGTATTTTGCTTTGGGTACACCAAAGAAAGCACGATTTTTTAATATGCAGATATTCACAAAAGAGGATAAAAAAAGTCAGATGCTGTCACAGCTTTACTATTTTTCGGTTGTATTTGTTTTTGTATTCTTCGGAGAAATAGTGGCGGGATTGCTGTTTGAAAAAATTGCAGGCGTAGAGCTTTGGAATTATAGCGGAATACCGCTTCACGTAACACAGTATACAAGTGTTCCAACCTGCACGGCAATGTCTCTCGGAGTAGTATTTTTAATGGAATATTTCTTTACTCCGCTTATGAAAAAAATTCAGAAAATTCCTTATGATATTTTATTAAAAATAGATTATATCGCAGGCGGTCTTATTGTTCTTGACTGGCTGATAATGATGATTAGTATTAATGTATTTAAGGTTACGCCAAGCTATTGGTCGATTAACTTTAGATAAACTTCGTCTGTCTCTCACAAAAAAAGGAAAAGGAACCCATTTTTATGGGCTCCTTTTTCTATGCTTTTTATTCAAGATTTAATTCGGGATAATCCTGCGATGTAAAGTTTATGGCTTTTGAAAACTGCTTTTGTTGATTTTCAAATTCTTCCTCGCCGACGGATTTTTTCATCACGGCAAAATCCTTTGCGTTTACTATTCCGTCGCTTATATAGTCGCAGGTGCAAATTTCAATAGGCTTTTCGCTGTAATCCTTGTTTTCCAGCGATGAGGTTGTTATATAAACCTTTCTTGCAATTGCGTTTTCTGCGCTGACGGTATAGTCATTTTTGCCTGATGTAGAATAGAAGAAAAACACACCGTCGCTGTCAGCTTCCGCAATTACCGAATTGACACTTATTATCTGAGCATCCTCAACAGGATTGCCTGCTAAATCAACAATCCTTCCAGTAACCTTGAAACGTGCCGTTGTAGTGATTTTTACATTTAGCTGAGTTGACTTGTCTAAAACCTTTACAGTAAGAATATTTCCTGTATAGCTTTCGTCAGATTCGGGATACCAATGCTGCTCAGACTGATTGTGATTGTAAATTATACTGTAGCCGTCAATAGACTCCCCACCTGTTACGGAGGAGGATGAGCCGTCTTGATAATAAACAGTAACTGTTGTGTTTGCTATAATTTTTGAAATATTGTAGTAATAATACTGAATGCTGTTGATGTCATACTCCCAGCTACCGTCTGTATATGCTTCAAGCGTGGCGCTGCATTTAGCCTCAACTCTGTCTATTGTGTAATCGTAGCTGTCACAGCGAAGCCTTACCTTGATTGTGCCGGTTACACGTGTTTCGGAAAGATACCAGCCTGCAGCGAAATAATATTTTACACCTTCCTCAAGGTGATAAGTTAGGCAAAACTGACGGCTGTTGTGACCGTTTTCAAGATAATTTGGGTCGCTGTTTGAATAGGCAAGCTGAACATACTGCTTCGTATTTGAGACACTGTCATATTCCTTGATGAAAAGATACGCCTCGGTTGCAGGTGTATTATAGGAAAGAAAGGAATATGTGCCTGACGCCTCCGGAGTATATGAAAACCATACCAAGTCGTCCTCGCCGTCAATTTCATACTGAAAATCACTGTCAAGAATAAGCTCCTGTATTTTTCCGTAAGCGTTAAATGATAGGGCAAGGCAGGAAACGGCCAGTATAACAGCCATTAATAATGATAATATTTTTTTATTCATATCCTGCCGCCCTCTCTGTTATTTATTATTACTGATAAACAAATTCCGAAGTTTTTGTGTTGATAAAGTTCTTGAAGAACTGCTTGCTTGAGTCATATCTGCTGTCCTTGTTAATAACGGCATAGTCCTTTGCATTTATAATACCGTCGTTATTTACATCGAATACAAGAACAGGAATATTCATATCTCCGTCGGCCGCACTTGTTATTTCAACAGTTCTTTCAACAACCGCACTTCCCTTAACAGTTACAGTATAAGCCTTTCCCTTTGCAAGCTCAAGGGCAAGGTCGCCGTTGGAATCTGTTGTACCTCTAAGTGTACCGTTTACATAAACCTGAGCACCCTCAAAGCCGATTGTACCTGTTACAGCGTCCTTAGACTCAAGAACAGTAGCCTTAACATTTACGGCTGCGGCAATAGGTGTACCGCTGAGCTCAATGCCGTTAATTCCTGTGTTACCCTTCGTAACAAGCTCAAGCTCTGTTCCGTCAACGCTTTCACCGCCGTTGATGAATACCTTAATATAAAGCTTATCCTGATTGCTACATTCAGCAGGAAGCGGAAGATTTCCGTAGGTTTCCACTGTATCTGTTGAAGCATCGTTGCTGATTGCTCTTGCATTTGAGTTTTCAACATATGTGTAGGAGGTACCGTTTGTGCTGTAGGCAATACCCCAGTCTCTCGGTCCCTTATTTGAGCTTAACTGGTCAAGGTTAAGGGTGATGTTGTTAAATCCTGCTGTGCTTGTTTCGATAAGCCAGTATCCGTTACCGTCAGGATTATTAAGCTTCTTTGTTGTTGTAAACGGATTTGCAGCGTCCCAAGCAACCTTTACACCATATGTATTTGTGTATGAAAGAACTGCGTTGTCCGTTCCATTCGGATACATTGAAAGAGTACCGCTGTTTGCACCGCTTGAATTTGATACCGATGTAAAGTCAGAGCTTACATAGTCGGAGAACAGCTTTGTTGTATCGTTATAATTGAATTTGGTAATTGTATCGCCCTTATAGTAATAAGTTGCGGAATTTACGATACTGCTTTCCTCATCCTCTTCAACCCAAACAAGAACTCTGTAGGGGCTCTGCTTTGTTTCGTTGAAGCCCTGAACAGTTGAAAGCTGAATTCCTGTTGCAGGATAAGTACCGTTTTGAACAAGGTTGTTATTTACATCATATACCATATACTGCATCGGCATATTGTCGGGGCTGATATACTGGATAACGCCTGACGCACCGAAGTAGTAGGTGGATTTGTTAGTATAAGGCATTTTGTAGGTGCCGTCGTCTTCACCGGAGATAACTACGTCATTTACATAAAGGTTGCCCTTCGAAGCATTATCGTGAAGCTCTGAGCCGTCAAAGGTCAGATTTTCCGTTGTAGCAAGTCTGATGTAAAGAACCTTCTGATTATTGCAGGCTGACGGTAATGAAGCTGTCATAAAGAGCTGTTCAAGCGCAGCATTTGCAGTTAATGCTACATTAGACTGAACGTTATAGAAGTTAGTGCCGTCTGTGCTGTACTGGAGGGTTACACTCTTTGGTCCCTGAGCAGTTGTATATGCTTTACATGTGAAGCATACGTTTTCGTAGCCTGCTGTGCTTACCTTGTAGGTAAAGCCTGAATCCTCGCTCCAAAGTGCCCCGTCGTCAGGTGAAACACAGAAAGATTTGTTATCATCTCTCCAAAGGGGAACATACTGAACCTTTCCGTCAGTTTGTGCGGTCATTTTACCGCTTTCGCCATATACACCGCCTGATGAGGCAACTGCACCGTTTGTAACCTCGGTGCTGTAAGTGTCATAGCTAAAGCTGTTAATATCAACACCGCCGAAGGTAAAGGTAGATGTTACGCTTTCGCTGACAATATCGTTAAATTTTGAATATGCGGTGATTGTTACGGTATCGCCTTTCTTTGCTGTCTTTGAATCAAATGGATTGAACTCTGCCGTATAAAGTGCAGGATCGCCGCCGTTTATACTGTAGTATACATCTGCTCCACCGTTGTTGTCGGCAATGCTGACTGAATCGTCGCTGAAAATTACAGAGTCGGAGTCAGGAGCAATTGTGGGCTCATAAAGGCTTGTGACAACGCTTAATGATGAGCCTGTAATTTTTACGTTGTTGATTGCGGCGTCACCGCTGAGTTGGTCAACGATAGTGTTTACACCGTTAATGGCAATATCGTTACATACAACCATTCTTATGTAAACCGTTTTTTGATTATAGCAAGCCTCCGGCAAAGCTACATTATCAAAGGCAAGCTCCATAGTCTTGTTTGCGAGAATTGAATATGTTGCACCCTCAATATCTATGTAGGTTGAGCCATCTGTACTGTACTGAAGCTTCCAGTCTCTCGGAGCCTTCTTTGTACCGCCAAGCTTTGCACTGAATTTTACATTTTCATAGCCTGCTGTGGAAATAACTGTTTCAAAATAAGGATATGTACCCCAAGCAAGCAGGTCTGTTTTTGATGTTCCCATAACAGGCGTTTGGTCGGGAGATACAGAACCGTCTTCGTTTACATATAAATCTGCTGTTCCGGACCATTTTACCTTTGCGTTGTCCGTTGCATTTACAGAAGCATAAAGATTTGATGTGCTCTGATTTTCACCGCCTGTTGCAAGATAATAGTAATCTGTGCCGTTGGGGTCTGCAGTGTTAAGTAATGTGCTGTCAAGGGTATAGTCATAGTTCCATTCAGCAATTGTTTTTGTATATCCTGCAGGTCTTGTACCAGAAAGGATGTTACACTCATTTGATGTAACGGAGCCTGTAAGGTTAGAGCCGTCACCTGTTGCGGTAACTGTAATTACAGAGCCTACATCGTCTGATGTTGTTACGTAGGTTTGATTTGTTGCACCGCTGATTTCGGAGCCGTTTCTGTACCACTGATATGTAACAGGGCTTGTATTTTCCTTTCCTGTGTCAGTTCTGACAAGTGAAGCAGTAAGCTCCATATCGCTGTAAGCATTTTCCTCAATGGAAAGTGTATAATTTGAGGAAAGTGCGGCAGAGGAAATCTTGAAGGTCTTTGATACAGTGCCTGTGTATTTTCCAAAGCCTGTTACTGTGACTGTGGCTGTTCCTGCGTCAATATTGTTTTCATATGAAAGTGTGTAGTCGTATTCAGGGTCAAGTGTAACTGTACCTGTTCCCGAAATGAATATCGATACTGTCGGCGAAGGAGTAATTTCTTCACCTGTGTAGGACTGCTCGTAGATTGTGCCGATTGTAGCAGATGAGATATCTGTTTTAGTTACCTGCTGGTCAATCCATGTTTGACGCTCTGAAAACCAAGTGTTCATTCCGCTTATTATACTTGCAGCGTCATAGCTTGAGTCAAATCTGAGAGCATTCATAGCACCGCTCTTTGCAACGGTGTTTACATAATATTCGGTTGATTTAAGTATGCCTTTTTCGTCTGTTGCATTGCCTTGAAGAATGTCAACGGCAGGATTGATATATTTGTACCAGTATTTTTCTGCCATTGTCCAGAAATCAGAACAATTTGTAGCAAGAGCGGCATAAAAATTAAGGGGAGATTTGGAGTCGCTGTCATAGGTCATAGTGCTGTCATCACATCTCCAGCGGTAGATACGAGCATTCTTTGTATACCAGCCATCGCTTGATGTATAGCTGTATCCCCAACGAGAACCGCTTTGATTATAGCCTATTGAGTTATCCATATCCCACATAGGACCTGCGTAAAGCATTGAATCAACTGCGTCTGAGTCCTTGAAGAAATATGTTGATGATGTTGAGGAGTCCATATTCTTGAAGAACTCCTGAGTCCAGTAATATCTTACTGCCGAATCTGCATCAAGAAGGTCGCTCCATTTTTTGCCTTGATACTGTGTTGCAGGAGCAGGGTTTGTTACGCTGGTTGCACCATATATAGTAGAGCCTGTAAGAGAGCTGCACTTCGTTGTTGTGCTTGAGCTTGGGACAGTTCCGCCGTTGTAAACAGAGGAGCCTAAAGCATAAAGCAGATCATAGCTGTATGATACCATATTACTTGAGGCATAGTCCGCATTTTTTATAACCCAGCCCTGTCTGTTATAAGCACAGAAGCCGGCATTTTCATTAATCCATCTGTTACTAATCTCCAATTCATAGAGATAACCGCCTGTGTAATCGGTAGGCTCCTTTAAGCTTGGTGAGGATTTGTATGCCCCAACAGTATGTCCTGTGAAATCCTTTCCAAGCAAACCTGATGTTTTTCCTGTTGTTTCAACGGCTGTTCCTGTTAAGTCGGCAGGAATAACTGCTCCTGTTGTGGCATCTGTTGTGCCGTTTGCGATTTCAAGATTTTCAAAGGCGTCTGAAATATCAATTCTGTTTGTTTTAATTTCCACTCTTTCGGAAAGCTGATAAGAGCCTAAGTACTGCTGATTCACATAAAGGTCAACAGGCTTACAGATGGGCTGATATTTTATTCCGATATACTTTGCAAAATCATATGTAAGCTGGTTCTTTATAAGTGTGTTATCACCTGAATTTGCAAGGAGACACCATTTTTTAGCAGCGCCCATACCTAAAAGAGAAGTCGACTTATTAAGTTTTATGTTATAGGGGTTCTTTGTGCCGTCGGTGGACCAGGTACCGTTACCGCGTCCGTTCATTTTGTCCATAATTCCGTGGTAATCAACTGTACCGTCGGGACGGACAACCATAATAGTACCTGCTTCCCATGCACTGTGGTCAGAGCTACCGTTGATAGTTGAAAGAGAGCCTGAGGATGTATCAATATATACTGTGCCCACATCACCGCTCTTGATAGCAGTTACGCTGTAGCTTGTTCCTGATATGCTCACGCTAACAGCCTTGGAAACACCACCCTCATTTATATCGGCAAAAACATCTGTCGGTTCACCGCTGGTAATTGCTGTACCGTCTATTGTAACAGTCTGATCTGCGGAAAACCAAATTTTCAGCGCAGATAAATCGGCGTTTGACGGGAAGAACCAATAGTAGTTTCTTGTTCCCTCTATAATGCCTACGCCTCCGTCTGTGCTTGATGACCTTGAATAAGGCTTAATACCACCTAAGGTAGCCAGCTTGTCGCCTGCGTTAAAGCTGTCAATTTCTGCTTGACTGAGTACATTTTGCGGGTCAGCCCATACAGGCAGATTGTACTGTTCAACATCCACAGGTGAGCTTGCAGCTGACGCGGTAAGCGGCATCATTAAAAGCGTTGATGTTAAAACCGTCAACGTTACGAGAATTGCCGTGAATTTTTTAAACATTCTTTTCATATTTTTTACCCCTTATTTTACTTGTTTGCTTCTATGCGTGCATCGCCTACAGTACCGCTGAAAGTAACTTTTTTGCTTGCATATCCGCTTGATGAAACCGTGTATTCCTTTGTCTTATCTATTGACGGGGAGGAATACAAATATTTTATACAGTCACTTGGTGAGGTGACATTTACGCCTGTGCCTTTAATTGTGAACTTGATTGCCTTTTTAGCTTCTTCGGTACCTGCCGATTTTACCGAACGGCAGGTAATGCTCGCCTGCTTTGAGGCTTTCTGAACTGTTGTAATATTTTTACCTAATCCCACAACAGTACCGCCGTCAATTTTAAATGTGTGAGTTGTCTTTGTTACACCGTCAGAAGCCTTTATTGTTTTGTCTCCTGCGTCAATTTTTTCCTGATTATTTATTCTTCTGACCTTGAAGCAGGATTTTTCAAGTCCGGTAGCTGTGACCTTACCTGCTGTGATATTGATTGCGTCATCTGCGTCAATACCGTCTGCCGCGGAGGAGGTGATGTTAGATGTTCCGCCTGAGGAGTTAAATTCCTCACATCTGATACCGTCACCGTTTGAGCTTATGTTAAGAGTTCCGCTTTCAACATAAACCTTTGAAAAGGTGAATATTCCTCTTGCGGAAGAAAGAGCACTCGGACTGCCGTTTGCGGCGGTGGTAAGATTAGCCGTAACATTTTTAAAGGTAATGCTCTTAGTTGAGCAAATAGCATTGTTTCTGTTTTTTGTTGCAGAAATGCTGACAGAGCCGTTACCTTTTATAGTAAGCTTTGATTCGTTGTAAATAACTCCCGAAAGGCTATTAGCACTTGTGGAAAAGCTGCTTGATGTTCCTGTGGGGAAGGAGAGGTCAACATTCGGAGCCTTGTCGTTTTTGGAAACCTCCTTCATTTCGTCACGAAGGGCATTGTCCGTATCTCCGCCGGCGGTTCCCGAGGAAGCGTCTGCTTCAATAAAGGTTCTTTCTGTTGTTATGTTCTTGTCAAGAATTTTGATTACATTTGCCTTCTGACTTGTGATATTTACATTTTCTATTCTGATATTTGCACTTTCCGTATTTGCAAGATTAATTACGATTTGACCGTGCCATTCGTCAGTGCTTGATGTTATTACATAGTCGCCGCCTTTTTCGATATAAACAGTACCCTCCAAACCGGAATGACCGATTGTTACGTTACTGCTTTTACATTCGGCGTTACCGTTTTTCGTAAGATTGATTTTTATTTCCGTGCTTGCAGGAGCAGTTGTTGTTACTGCTTTGCTTGTAGTGGTTGCTCCGTTCGCAGTCTTAGCCGTGGTTGATGCAGTATTGGATTTCTTTGTTGTAGTTTTTTTAGTAGTTGTTTTTGATGATTTTGCGGTTGTGGCTTTTTTAGTGGTAGTCTTGGCTGATACCGAAGGGGCTGTTGTTTCGCCCTTTGCAGTAGTTGTCTTGCCGTCCTTTGCGGTGGTGCTTTCCTCTTTTTCTGCAACAACCGTATTTTCGGAGGAGTTGTCTGCACCTGTGTCGGCTTTGCTTGTACTGTTTTCCTGCTGATTTACGGCAGATGTATTTTCAGCACCGGCATCCACTGCGGAATTTTCAGCACTGCAGCCCACAAGGGAGCATGAAATTATTGCCGCCGCTGTTATTATTGTAATTGCTTTTTTAAGATTCATTATGTTATGCTCCTAAGGACTGTTTGTAAAATCCACAAAATTTTGTTTGTAAAACTAACACAATAAAACACTTTAAGGGAACGCAAAGCGCTCCCTTAAAACTATATTATTGAAAATGAAAGCTCTTATTTACCGTTTCAGGTGTTGAAAGCATAATTTTTAAATTTCCGTTCATTGCACGAAGGTCGTCAATCATCTCTCTGACCTGATCGGGATTGTTCATATTGATATCAAAGGATATTTCAAATAATGCACCGAAATCAACACTCTTAACTCTTGTCATTTTAAAGGTTTTGCAGTATTTGCCGAGACATTCATCAAAGGCTCCCACATAGTTAAGCGTTTCGGGTACAGTTATTTTAAGTACATAGTTTGCGCCTTTTTTACCGGCGAAGTTGGTAAAGTGAAGAACAAGAATGATGATGCAGAGAATAACTGTTGCCAAGGCTGCCCAAATCCAGTAGCCCAAGCCGCAGGTAAGACCCATTGTTACGCTCATAAATACGTATGCGATATCCTTTGGGTCTCCGGGTGCGGAACGGAAACGTACAAGTGCAAAGGCACCTGCAAGGCTGAAGGCAGTTGCTACGTTATTTCCTATTACAAGAATTACCATTCCGACGATAGGTGCAAGCAATATCAAAGCAACGCAAAATGCTTGACTGTAGCCTTCTTTTTTATGTGTGAACAGATATACGAGGCTGATGATAAATCCGATTAATGTTGCTGCTAATATAGTTTCAATAACACCCTGCCATGTGAGGGTTGCTGACTCACCTGATGTAAGTGCGTACAAAAAATCCTGCATAATAACTCCTTAAATATGTATTTTTTATGTGCTTACCGATACAAAATCAGTAAAGCTCCTTGAAGTAGTCAAAATCTACTTGATTGCCGTCCTTGTCTGTGAGGTTGTAGACAAGCTGTCTGTTTTGTGCATCCTGCTTGTATTTTACACCGTACTTTGAAAAGCCCCTGCTGAAAAGCTTGTGCTCACTGAGAAGATGAGTAAGCCAAAGAGGCATTGCACCGAGAATTTTAATTTCCATAATGTATTCTCCGCCAGGTAAAAGCAATTCATCCTCATCACTTTCGCCGAACTGAAAGTTGCTTCTTCTCGTTCTGACATTTCTGTCAAAGGTCATACGGAAATTTTTATCCTCTTTTCCAAACAGTGCCAATCTGTCATACTGCACATAAAGGGCAGGGTGAACCTTATTGTTCTTAAGAAAATAGGCAAGCTCCTTAGCAACCTGTGATGAAAGGTAATCCTTTGTTTCGGGAAGAATACCGTCATTTACAAAGGGCTCTATCTCCTTGATTTTCAGCTTAATTCTTCTTTTGTTTCCCTGTCCCTCGCTCTTCTTTTTTATTTCCATAAAGATTTTGTCCTCGGGGTCTTTAAGGTCATAGTAAGAGCGGATTCTCATTTTTTCCTTATATACCGGCTTTGACGAATTCTGCCTGATAATATCGTGATTATCCGTGTCGTAATAAATACTGTAAATCCTGTATTCATTACCGCCGATGCAAAATGGGTCAAGGTCCATATATTCCAGCAGGGAGGGCATAATTTCATCAAGCTGTTGCTTTGTTATAAGATACTTTTTTTCGTATCTTTTGAAGGTCGCAATAGCCAAAAAACATACCTCCCTATGTTAAACTTATGTAAATTATATCCGATTATTTTTGTTAAGTCAACAAAAATCAAATAAAATGTTTATTAAATATTTTATATTTATAATAGAACAGAAATGCATAATGAACAATTTATAAAAAATGTATTATAATTTGCGATTTTTGTTGAAAAAAGTTTCGGTTATGTGGTACAATATGCCAAGTTAAATAATTAACAGATTGACATAAAATTGACAAGGAGAGGGCAAAGTGGCTAAAAAAGACGGAACGCTTGATCTGAGAATTAAGAGAACTCAAAAGGCAATTAAGGAATCGTTTTTCATTCTTGTGGAGGAAAAGGGCTTTGAGCATATTTCCGTTAAGGATATTACGGATAGAGCAATGATAAGCAGAAATACATTTTATCTTCACTATGAGGATAAGTATGATTTGCTTAACAAAATCTGTGATGACCTTATGAGAAAGCTGTTTTTCGGAGTGGGAAAGCAGCTTAGAAGGGAGCAGAAGCTCAATGTTGACATTGATTCTGCCGCAAGAATTATGAAAATAGGAAATTCAATTATTGCCGAGGACAAGGACGCCTACAGAATTTTACTGACAAGCTCGGGCTCCGATTTGATTATCAAAAAAATACAGGATATAATCAGACGTGCGATTGACCTTATCAAAAATGATATTGAGGGTATCAGCGATTTTTCCATTGAATACATAGTATCAGGTATGACAGGGCTGATAAAATATCAGGTGACAAGAAGCAACGACGCACCTGAGGTTGATTTTTATTCTTTTGCATCGCTCCATCTCGGGAACATAATTGACAGTATAAACAAGAAAAAGGCTGGCAGGTGATTTTTTGAAGCAGGAAAAGAAAAGAAGCTCAAAAAATCTCAAGATAAATACGAGAATAGCCATTACGGCAGTCCTTGCTATAGTTATACCTATTATAATTATAGCAACCTGCTCCACCGTGCTGATTACAACGGCAGGCTCCTATTTTAATTTCTCGACAGTTACCACAAATTCATACAGTACAATAAATCAAATTCAGTGGTCACAGACCTTAACAGGAATTACGGATGAGCTTATGGGCGACGACAGCAAGGAGGTTAAGCTTGATAAGATAAAAAGCATTGCCCTGTCTCTTGAAAATATCGGCTCGTCAATTTATATAGAACGAGACGGAACAGAGTTTTATTCTACCGGCAGTGTTAAGCAGGTGCTTGATAAGGCTGATTCAATTATTAAGGTGCCGACTGACGAAAACGTAAACTATTTCGGGGATAACGGTCTTGTAATTGTTAATCATGCGCAGGGAAACGACGGAAAATATATGGTAATTATAGTTAATGATGACTATACGGTAAATGACGCCTCTCACAGAATAAGTGCAAAGGATTTTACAAAGCTGCTTCTCGGCAGAACAGGAATTCTTGTGTTGATAATTGTACTTTTATTTGTAATTGCTATTGCCATCATTTCGTCAATAACGTCGGGCACAATAGTTAAGCCTATTAAGAAAATTGCTCATGGTGCCGATGAAATAGCAAGGGGAAATCTTGATTACGAAATAGATTATAAGTCAACAAATGAGCTGGGGCAGACGGTCGACAGCTTTAATGAAATGCGCCTGAGACTTAAAAATTCCATTGAACGTCAGAACAAGGCTGAGGAAGAAAGAAAGGAGCTAATTGCGGGAATAGCCCATGATGTAAGAACTCCGCTGACATCAGCCAAGGGCTATGCCGAGGGACTGCTTGACGGTATTGCAGATACCCCCGAGAAGCAGACCCTTTATCTTCAGACTATTTGCTCCTCTATTAACGATACTGAAAAAATACTTGATGATTTGCTGGCGATTTCAAAATTTCAGCTGAAGGGCTATAGACTCAATAAAGAGGATATATCCATCAGAGAATTTGTTGAGGACGGAGCAAGGGAGATAAAGACAATTCTTGACAGCCGCAATTTCAATTTCGGTATACTTATTAACTGTGATGCGGATACCCTTGTAAGCATTGACCCCGACGCCTTTTCAAGAGTTATAAGCAATATAATTTCCAACTCAATTAAATATGCCAGAGATGATGTTCAGGGCAGGGTTGATATTACTCTCAGTGAGTATGACAGAAGCGTAATTTTGGAAATTTCCGATAACGGTATAGGCGTAGATAAAAAAAGCCTGCCTAAAATATTTGATGCAATGTACCGTGCAGACCCTGCAAGAACAAAGGTTTCGCAGGGCTCAGGCTTGGGATTGTCGGTATGTAAGCAGATTGTTGAGCTTCACGGAGGCTTGATTTGGGCAAGCAGCCGTGAAAATCAGGGACTTTCAATATTTATTTCACTGCCTAAAAAGGAGGTTTTGGAATGAGTAAAATTTTAATAGTTGAGGATGATTCAAATATTCTTCGATTGGAGAAGGACTACCTTGAGGCAAACGGCTTTGAAACCGCAACCGCCTGCGACGGTGAAACGGGAATGGAGCAGGCAATGGGCGGCGAATTTGATTTGATTATACTTGATGTAATGCTCCCCGGTATAAACGGCTTTGAAATTTGTAAAAAAATCAGAAATGAAAAAAACGTTCCGATTATTTTTGTCTCGGCAAAAAGAGAGGAGCTTGACAAAATAACAGGTCTTGGCTTTGGAGCAGACGACTATATCGTTAAGCCGTTTTCTCCGGGTGAGCTTGTGGCAAGAGTTAAGGCTCATATCAGCCGATATAAGACGCTTACTAATTCAAAGGATAAAAGTGATGTACTTACAATTGACGGACTTGTTATGGATAAAGCTTCAGGTCAGGTTCATGTTGACGGCAAGGAAATTTCTTTGACGAAAAAGGAGTTTGATGTTTTATATATTCTTGCCTCTCAGCCGAATTCCGTCTTTGCCAAGGATGAGCTTTTTGAGTCGGTTTGGGGATATGACTCGTTGGGCGATACGTCAACGCTTACGGTTCATATTAACCGACTGCGAGAAAAATTGAAGGAGGCTGACAGCTCCTGTGATTACATAAAAACCGTTTGGGGCAGAGGATATAAATTCAAATAAATAAAAAAACAAACCGCACTTTTTTAAGTGCGGTTAAATTAGGGTTTGTCAAACCAAATTTAGCCTCCCCTGTGCAAGGGGAGGTGGGTTGCCGTAAGGCAACTCGGAGGGGTTGTAACAATCCCTCAGTCTGCTAACGCAGACAGCTCCCTTTACACAAGGGAGCCATAAATTTGCTACAAATACATCCCTACAAACCCTAATTTATATAACTTAGTCGTTTTCAAGCAGGCTCTTGTAAAATTCGCAGTAATCCTGTCTCTTTTCTGCCGTAAATGCCATTGCTTCTCTCGGGTGGCGGTTAAGCTGTCCTGTCAGCATATACTGTACGTCATAGCCCCATACCACGCCGCTTTCCTTAAGCGGAATTATGTATTTTTCAAGGAAGGTCAGCAAGCTGTAAAGATTATACTTCGGATTTTTAAGAAAGCCTAAAAGCAGCTCCATTGCACAGTTTCCTGCACCTCTGCCCATACCTGATGCAGTAGCGTCAAGATATGATACGCCGTAGGACATGGTTTCAATAGTGTTAGCAAAGGCGAGGTTTTGATTGTTGTGTGCGTGGAAGCCGATAGCCTTGCCGTATTTTTCTCCCATTTCAAGATATTTTTTTGCAAGCTTTCCTGCGTTTTCGGGATAAAGGGAGCCGTAGGAGTCAACAAGATAAACAACGTCAACACTGCTTTGTCCAAGCATTTCGAGTGCTTCCTCAACCTGCTCTGAATTTGCCTGGCTGATTGCCATAATATTACAGGTGGTTTCGTATCCTAAATTATGAAAATGCTCAATCATCTCAACCGCCGCAGGAATCTGATGAATGTAGCAGGCAACACGTACCATATCTATAACCGACTCTGATTTGGGAATAAAGTCCTCCTTGAAATCGCATCTGCCTACGTCTGCCATTACAGAAATTTTCATATCGGAAATGTTATCGCCTACAATTGCTCTGATATCCTCCTCGTTGCAGAATTTCCATTTGCCGAAATCGTCGGGATTAAAGAGATTTTTTGACGCTCTGTATCCAAACTCCATATAATCCACACCGGATTTAATATTAGTTTTATAAAGCTCTCTTACGAATTCATCGGTAAATTCAAAATTGTTGCAAAGTCCGCCGTCACGGATTGTTGCGTCAAGTACCTTAACGTCAGTACGAACTGACATTAAATTTCCTTTTCTTGTATCCATACTGTATAGTCCTCCTTGGAATACTTTATCACTTTAAAGCCCCAACACTTTAAAGCGTGTACGTACATTATAGCAAAGCACCTTCAATAAATCAAGTGTAAAATTTAATTTTTTCATAATTTTACACGACATTGTTAAATAATTGTCAATCTGTTGTGATTTTCAACAAAGTTTTGAATAAAGGATTGACAAAAAGTTAAACAAAACTATAATGGTAATATGACGCTTTAAAAGTCAATTGAAAATTTTTTATATTTTAGGAGAATAGTTATGGCAAGAGTTTATAACTTCAGCGCAGGTCCTTCCACCTTACCTGAAAAGGTATTAGAGCAGGCTGCGGCAGAAATGATGGATTATCAGGGCAGTGGTCAGTCCGTTATGGAAATGAGCCACCGCTCAAAGGTATTCGACAAGATTATCAAGGATGCAGAGGCTCTTACGAGAGAGCTTTACAATGTTCCTGACAACTACAAGGTTCTGTTTTTACAGGGCGGTGCCTCTGCACAGTTTTCGGCAATTCCGCTTAACTTTATGAATGGCAGCGGAAAGGCTGATTATATCATCACAGGTCAGTGGGCAAAGAAGGCTTTTCAGGAGGCGCAAAAGTACGGTGACGTTGTTGCCGCCGCTTCATCTGCCGACAAAACCTTCACTTATATTCCAAAGACAAAGCCTGAGGATTTTCGTGATGATGCAGACTATGTATATATATGTATGAATAATACTATTTACGGTACGGTTTACAAGGAGCTTCCTCCTGTAGGTGACAAGGTGCTTATTGCAGACGTTTCCTCCTGTGCACTTTCAGAGCCTCTTGATATCAGCAAATTCGGTATGGTTTATTTCGGAGCACAGAAAAACGTTGCTCCTGCAGGTCTTGTTGTTGCAATTATCCGTGAGGACCTTTTGGGTAACGCAAGAGATATCACTCCTGTTATGATGAACTATAAGGTTCAGGCAGACGCTGACTCTCTTTACAATACGCCTCCCTGCTGGACAATTTATATCTGCAAGCTTGTTCTTGAGTGGATTAAGAATGATATCGGCGGTCTTGAAAAGATGAAGGAGAGAAACGAGAAGAAGGCCGCTATCCTTTATAATTTCCTTGATAATTCAAAGATGTTCAAGGGTACAGTTGTTCCCGAGGACCGTTCTCTTATGAATGTGCCCTTCATTATCGGTGATGACGAGCTTGAAAAGAAATTTATTGCCGAGGCTACAGAGGCAGGCTTTGTAAATCTTAAGGGCCACAGAACTGTTGGCGGTATGAGAGCATCTATCTACAATGCAATGCCTTTAGAAGGTGTTGAAAAGCTTGTAGAGTTTATGGATAAATTCGAGAAAGAAAATTCATAAATGGCAAAGATGGGCTGTTGAATTATGCTTTTCAACACACCGTTCTCCAAATCTTGATTTGGGAAAAACAGTCCAGTGGACTGTTTTGTAGAACGGTAATAAGCCTGCGATGTAGAGTTTATGGATAAATTCGAGAAAGAAAACGCATAAAATTGTGCCTTTTTCCGTTATGCTGTGTTATTCACTGTTCGCAGTACACAAAGT
>JBJFHZ010000024.1:0-18355 GCA_051894075.1 Eubacterium sp. | reverse complement strand
CATAGCGGGTGGTTTTTTGTTTTGCTCTTTGAGCAAAACTGTCTAAAGACACTAAAAAAAATTAACCTTGCTAAAAAGCAAGGTTAATCATAAAATTCTTATCCTACAAAAAGGAAAACAAGAAATGCGGCAAGAACAATAACAAAGAAAAAGACGATCAACCACTTAGTAATTCTTTCAAGCTTAGCCTCAATTGTTCTGCCCTTTGATTTTCCGAGGAAAGTCTCAGCACCGCCGGCAATAGCGCCTGAAAGGTTCTGTGAACGACCCTCCTGCATAAGTACAACGATTGTTATAATAATTGATGCAACGATTAATACTGCACCAAACACATAATGATACCAGAGCATAATGTCTCCTCCGTCTATGATAAATTACTTATGGATTATATCACAATAGTTTTAATATTGCAAGTGTTTTTTTATAATTAAAAAGTCATCTGCTCTGCAACGTCTGAATCACCGGGCAAAGCACCGGCAGCAGGAAGATTTTTAGCTCTGAATCTCCAAGCCTTTTCAAACTCACCTTCATGGTAAATATGAAGTGAAGTTACGGTCTGATTTTTCTTTAGCTTCATAGCGGAAATACCCAGAGTGTCCTTTGTTGTCTTCGGAAGAATGGCACCTGTATTTACAAGAAGCATTCTGCCCGCTGATGAACAAAGAACAATTTCAGTATCCTCTTTAAGATATATAGCCTGTGCAAGGGGTGATTTACTGCTGTAAGCATTAATAAGCTTTTTCCTGTTTGTCTTTGTAGCATAGGCAGAAACATCAACCTTTGCAAGCTTTCCGTTTTCAAAAGCAAAAATCATATATCCTGTATATTCGCTGAGCACAGCCATATAAACAACCTGCTCACCCTCTGACATTTCAAGCTTTGCAGGTATATATTCGCCGAGAACAGATGCCTTTGTGTCAATAAAATCATCAACTTTTGATTTATAAACCTGCTGAAGATTTGTAAAGAACAAAAGCTCGTCTTTGTTAGTGCATTCAATTTCAGGGAGCATTCTGTCTCCCTCTTTAACCTTTTGTTCACCGCTCATACGAAGATTTGCAGTCTTAATTTTTTTAAGATATCCATGCTCTGACAGAAACAAGGTAACAGGATAATCCGCAATCTCGACAGTTGTTTCTTCAACATCTTCGGAAACATCATAAAGAATTTCACTTTTTCTTCCCGTATCATATTTCTTTGAAACATTATCAAGCTCTAAAATGATAATTTTCTTCATCTTATTTTTGCTTGAAAGCGTTGCCTCTAAGTCAGCAATATCATTTTCAAGCTGTTCAATATCCTTAATTCTTTTAAGAATATATTCACGGTTTAAGTGACGGAGCTTGATTTCAGCAACATATTCTGCCTGAACCTCATCAATACCAAAGCCAATCATAAGGTTTGGAACTACCTCAGCTTCGCTTTCCGTTTCTCTGACAATTTTTATTGCCTTGTCAATGTCAAGGAGAATTTTTGAAAGTCCCTTGAGAAGATGAAGCTGCTTTCTTTTTTTCTCAAGATTGAAATTAAGTCTTCTTCTGATACATTCAAGACGGAAATCTATCCATTCAAGAAGAATTCCTTTGACGCCTAATACCATGGGTCTGCCCTTAATAAGAACATTAAAATTACAGCTAAAGGAATCCTGAAGAGGCGTAGTTTTATATAATTTAGCCATAAATTTATCAGGGTCAATTCCTCTTTTAAGATCGATGGTAATTCTTAAGCCCGACAAATCTGTTTCATCACGAATATCATTGATTTCTTTAATCTTATTGGTTTTTACAAGCTCAATTACTTTATCAATAATAGCCTCAGAGGTTGTGGTAGGCGGGATTTGCGTAATATCAATACAATTGTATTTCTTATCATAGGAATACCTTGCACGTACCTTTACTGCTCCTCTGCCGGTTGAGTAAATTCTTTCAAGCTCTTCCTTGTCGTAAAGAATATAACCGCCGCCGACAAAATCAGGAGCAAGTAATGTATCGCTGACAACGTGGTCAGGATTTTTCATCAAAGCAACCGTAGTGTCGCAAATTTCCTTCAAGTTAAATGATGCAATGGAAGAAGCCATACCTGCGGCAATACCTGTTGTTACATTACATAAAATTGACGGAAATGTAACAGGAAGCAAGGTGGGCTCTTTCATTGTATTATCGTAGTTATCAACAAAATCTACAGTATCTGACTTTATGTCGTCAAAAAGCTCGTGACAAATAGGCGCCAGCTTTGCCTCAGTATAACGTGAAGCGGCATACATCATATTTCTGCTGTAGGCTTTACCGAAATTACCCTTTGACTCAACATAAGGATAAAGGAGTGATTCATTACCTCTTGAAAGCCTAATCATAGTCTCATAAATTGCGGCGTCACCATGGGGGTTTAACTGCATTGTACGTCCTACTATATTAGCACTTTTAATTGTTCCGCCCTGCAAAAGCCCCATATTATACATTGTATAGAGAAGCTTTCTGTGGGAGGGCTTAAAGCCATCAATTTCGGGAATTGCACGAGAAAGAATTATGCTCATAGCATAGGGCATAAAGTTTCCCGTAAGGGTATCTGTTATAACCTCATCCTGAACACTTCCTGCGCCTTTGATATGAACATTTGCAGAAAGGGAATTATTTTTATTTTCTTCAGTATCTTTTTTTCTTTTAGCCAAATTAATCCCCTCCTTAGCTTACATCTGCTGCATCAAGATACAGATGTCCGTAATCTGATATATATTCTTTTCTGCCCTCAAGGTTGTCACCGAGAAGCAAATCAAACATTTGTGATGTTTTTTCCGCATCGTCGGGCGTTACCTTTATAAGTCTTCTTGTGGCAGGATTCATAGTAGTCAACGCCATCATTTCAGCCTCGTTTTCACCGAGACCCTTGGAACGCTGGACAGTATATTTTTCATCGCCTATCTCTTTCTTGATTTCGTCCATTTCTGCCTCGTTATAGGCAAAATACGTTTGGTCCTTGCAGGTTACCTCATAAAGAGGAGATTCGGCAATATAAACCTTACCTGCCTCAATAATTTTAGGCATAAGCCTGTAAATCATTGTAAGAATAAGTGTTCTGATATGAAAGCCGTCTACATCGGCATCGGTACAAATAAGCACCTTTGACCAGCGAAGGTTGTCCATATCAAACATAGACAAATCCTTAGCCGCCTTGCTCTTAACCTCAACACCGCAACCGAGAACCTTTATTAAATCGGTAATTACCTCACTCTTAAAAATCTTATCATAATCGGATTTTAAGCAGTTGAGAATCTTACCTCTGACAGGCATTATTGCTTGGAATGAAGCATCTCTTGCCTGCTTGCAGGCACCGAGAGCAGAATCACCCTCTACAATAAACACTTCCCTCTCGTTTACATCCTTGGAACGACAATCAACAAATTTCTGAATACGATTTGTCATATCCATTTTTGACTGTAGGGAGGTTTTAAGGGTTTTTCTTGTATTTTCCGCCTTTATTCTTGCACGCATATTAATAAGCACTTGATTTGCTATTTTATCTGCGTCCATTTTATTTTCAATAAAATAAACCTCAAGCTGCTTGCGGAAAAAGTCAGTCATTGCTTCCTGAATGAATTTATTAGTAATAGCCTTTTTAGTCTGATTTTCATAGGAGGTCTGTGTAGAAAATGAAGAAACAACAAATATTATGCAGTCCTCAATATCCTGTGCATTTATCTGACCGTCTGTTTTTGTATACTTATTATTAGCCTTAAGATAAGCGTTAATCTGATTAACAAAAGCACTTCTGAAAGCCTTTTCAGGTGCACCGCCGTGCTCAAGAAAGCTTGAATTATGGAAATACTCTTTAATCTGTGTCTTTAAGGAAAAGCAGATTGCAGTCTTAATTTTCAGCTTATATTCAGGCAGGTCATCCCTGTCCTTACCCTTTCTTTCACACTCCCAATACTGAGGAGTAGTAAAAGCCTTGTCACCTGCAAGCTCCTTAACATAGTCCATAATACCGTCGTTATAGCAGTATTCTATATTCTCAAACTTAGATGCGGAAATTTGATTTTTTAAAATAAACTTAACGCCGTCATTAACTATTGCCTGACGTTTAATAGTTTCTTTATAATAATCAAGAGGAATATTAATATCGGTAAAAACCTTAAGGTCCGGCTTCCATCTGATGCGTGTACCTGTATCCTTCTTATCATATTTTTCTTTATGAAGCCCGCCGATATTCTCACCTTTTTCAAAATGAAGAGTATATCTGTAACCGTCGGTGTGGATTTCTGCATCCATATATTCGGAAGCATACTGTGTGGCACAAAGACCAAGACCGTTTAAGCCAAGTGAAAATTCATAGTTTTCTTCACCGTTGTCATACTTTCCGCCTGCGTACATTTCGCAAAACAAAAGCTCCCAGTTGTATTTATCTTCGTTCTTATTATAATCAACAGGTATGCCTCGTCCAAAATCCTGTACCTCAACAGAACCGTCAAGAAAACGGGTTACAACAATTTTGTTACCATACCCCTCTCTTGCCTCGTCTATTGAGTTAGACATAATCTCAAATACAGAATGCTGACAGCCCTCAAGACCGTCGGAGCCGAAAATAACGGCAGGTCTTTTTCTTACTCTGTCGGCACCCTTCAACGATTTAATGCTATCGTTACCATATTCCTTCTTCTTTGGCAAATTTATCCCTCCGAATCAAAGTTTACATTCCGTGATATTATATACTATATCTTGTATAAAAGTCAAGATTTCGTTGAAAAAGACGGTAGCAATAGTGCTACCGTCTGAAAATTTGTACTAATTATTCTCTGTTTCTTCCAAATCAGCGCTTATAATATCATTTGCGACATTAGAGTTTATCTCAGTTGAATCTGATTCAGCCGATGACAAATCTGCTTCAGTAACAGACTCTGCTTCAACAACTTTATCATCAATTGTTCCTTTTTCAAGAAGTGAAACAAATTCCTCGGCATTGAGCTTTTCTTTTTTGATAAGAGTATTTGCAACAAGCTCAAGCTTATCAAAATGGTCTCTGAGAATTTTTTCAGTTTTTTGATAAGCCTCACGCATCATTCTTTCAATCTCGCTGTCAATTCTTGCAGAGGTATGCTCGCTGTAATTATTAACGTGACCGTAATCCTTGCCGAGAAACACCTCGTTATTTTCATCGCTGTAAACAACAGGTCCTATCTCGTCACTCATACCGTATTTTGATACCATATCTCTACAGATATTTGACGCTCTTTGAAGGTCATTGGATGCGCCGGTTGAAATATCATCAAGAGCAATGGCTTCAGCTACACGACCGCCCAAAAGAGAAACAAGGTCGTTAAGCATTTCATTCTTTGAATTATAGTTTTCCTCTTGCGGAGTATACCATGTGTAACCGCCTGCTCCGAGACCCCTTGGGATAATTGAAATCTCTTTAACAGGGTCATGTCCTTCTGTATAATAAGATGCAACTGCGTGTCCTGCCTCGTGGAAAGCAGTAAGCCTTTTAGCCTTTTCGCTGAATTTATGCGATTTTTTCTCCATACCAAGCTCAACTCTTGATGTGGCATCTGAAATATCCTCGGCAGTCAATGCCTTTTGCTTCTTTCTTGCAGCAAGAATTGCAGCCTCGTTCAAAAGATTTTCAAGGTCGGCACCGGTAAATCCTGTGGTATCCTTTGCAACCTCCTTCAAATCAACATCGGGAGCAAGAGGCTTATTCTTTGCGTGTACCTTTAATATATCCTCTCTACCCTTCATATCAGGTCTGTTGACTGTAATCTGTCTGTCAAATCTGCCCGGTCTCAAAAGTGCAGGGTCAAGAACATCAGGTCTGTTAGTTGCTGCAATAACGATTACACCGCTGTTTACACCAAAGCCGTCCATTTCAACAAGAAGCTGATTAAGAGTCTGTTCTCTTTCATCGTTTCCGCCACCCATACCGGTACCTCTGTGACGTCCTACGGCGTCAATCTCATCAATAAATACAATGGCAGGTGACTTTTTCTTTGCTTGGTCAAAAAGGTCTCTTACACGTGAAGCACCGACGCCTACATACATTTCAACAAAATCTGAACCTGATATTGATAAAAAAGGTGCTCCTGCTTCACCTGCTACAGCTCTTGCAAGAAGAGTTTTACCTGTACCCGGAGGACCGACAAGAAGAACACCTTTAGGTATTCTCGCACCGAGCTCGGTAAATTTATCAGGCTCTTTAAGAAATTCAACAAGCTCTTCAAGCTCTGCCTTTTCCTCGTCACAGCCTGCTACATCCTTGAAGGTAGTCTTTCTCTTTTCATCATCAACAAGACTTTTTGCTTTAATCTTTCCAAAGCCTAAGGTCCTATTGGTTTCATTTGTCATTGCGCCGTTCATTTTCTTAAATGCATAGAAACCGAGTCCAATTATCAGCACAAACATAAGCAGTGTCGGAAGCATGCTTATTAACCAAGAATTTGATGTTCCTGCCTTATAATCATAAACGATAGGCTTATCGGGATTTTTTTCATTATAAGCTTCAACATCATCTCTTATATCATCAAGAAAATATGAAACGCTTGGAACGGAATAGGACTGTTCAGTATTTGGATTTTTAAAGGTTTTGTATATAAGATTACCGCTTGAAAGGTCAAGGGTGAATTCCGAAATTTCATCATTTTTAAACATGGAAACAATTTCGGAATATTTTACATCCACCTTAGTTTGCTGATTTGCAAAGAATATAACCGACAAAATCAGCAGTACGGGAATCAAAACATATATAAGAATTGACTTCCAATTTTTAGACATATTATTCATTAATTAATCCTCCGAAGGAAGTTTGATTGACAAAATTTTTACAGTAGACGCATCGACCTTAACTCTCTCATCGGCACAAATACCGATAACACCGATAACGCCTAAATCATCACAGACAACACCGACAGAATTTCTTTTTTCCACAGGAACGGAAAGCTCATTGAAAAGCTTTTTCAAAGACTTAGTACAGCCTCTGCCAACAGGCTTAATACAGTCGCCCGATTGTCTGCACCTTACTGTAACATTTCCGATAATTTTATCACAGTCACAGTAAAAATCAATATCTTTTGGTATAAATTCATTAATATTTAAAATTTCTTTAAAGAAATTAATGCTGTCATTACATCTGCCGAAATCCGCAATATGTAAAAAGCTTTTGCTTGAGACAGCATAAATACTTCCTCTAATCTGAGTTTTTTGGGGATTATAGACTGCTTCAAGAACATTTTCAAGATGAACCTTGTCAATATTTAATCCGTTACTGATAAAGTATTTAATAATAACCCTTTTTATAACGGCTCTGTCATACTCCCTTAATTTTTCAAGATTAAGCTGATTATCTTCAATGCAGTTCAAAAAAGCGGCATTTGCAGATGCTTCAATAAAGCCATAATCCTCTGAAGCATCGCCGACAAAGCTGCAAATTGAGCCTTCACATGAATAATTTATCTTTTTTGCAAGAGGTAAAATTTCATTTCTGATAATATTTCTTGAATAATCATTACAGGCATTTGTACTGTCATTTCTGTATTCAATATTATTTTCTCTGCAAAAGCTTCTGATTTCTTCAGAAGAAATTTCAATAAACGGTCTGATAATCTTATCTCTGACAGGAGGAATTCCGCACATTCCTTTTAAACCTGTACCTCTGATAAGACGAAATAAAACAGTTTCAGCATTATCGGAAAGATTATGAGCAGTTGCTATTTTGTCACAGGGAATAGAATAGAAAAACTCATATCTCTTTTTTCTTGAATATTCCTCGACACCCATTGAAGCGCTCCTTGCTTCCTTTGGTGCATTTATATGCTTTATTTTAAAATCAACATTATTTTTTTTACAGTAGTCTTTTACAAATTCCGCATCTGCCTTTGCTTCTTCTCCCCTAATACCGTGCTCCATATGGGCAACAATAATGCGAAGATTATACTGTTGCTTAACGGATAGCAGAAAATTAAGCATTGCCATAGAATCCGCTCCTCCTGAAACTGCAGCGACAACAGTATCACCTACTGAAAGCATATTATATTTTTCAACTGTTTTTAGTGCTTTATTATTCATAATGTGATTTATCAATAGACCTGAATCTTGTAAATTCCCTATCAAATGTCATTTCAACAGTTCCTGTAGCACCGTGACGGTTTTTCGCAACAATAAGCTCTGTTTTGTTGGCATCGATATCATCCTGCTTATCCTCGGCAACATCATTTCTGTAATAGTCTTCACGGTAAAGAAACAAAACAATATCTGCGTCCTGCTCAATAGAGCCTGATTCTCGAAGGTCTGCAAGCTGTGGCTTGTGACTGCTTTTTCCGTGGCCTTCTGTTCCTCTTGAAAGCTGTGCACAGCAAATAACAGGAATATCCAAATCCTTTGCCATCATTTTGAGATTTCTCGTAATTTCGGAAACCTCCTGAACTCTGTTTTCTTTCTTAACGGCAGAAGAAATAAGTCCGAGATAGTCGATGATAATACAGTCAACATTTCTCATTCTTCTAACTCTTGATTTAATCTCGGGAACAGTGATTGAAGAAGTATCGTCAAGGTAAAGCTCAACATCATTGAACTGCCCTGCGGCATTACCAAGCCTTACCCATTCGTCATTAGTAAGCTCGCCTGTCTTAAGCTTTTGAGATTCCACGCCTGCCTGTGAAGATAAAAGCCTCTCTGCAAGTTCATCTCTTTTCATTTCAAGGCTGAAAAAGACGCATTTCTTCCTTGCACCCATAGTAATATTTTGAGCAAGGTTAAGTGCAAAGCTTGTTTTACCCATAGCAGGTCTTGCACCGATAAGAATTAAATTAGATCTGTTAAGCCCGGTTATATACTTATCAAGCATACCGAAGCCTGTTGGGATACCCTTATATTTTTCCTTATCGTCACCTGTGATAAGTGCAAGCTTATTATAAACATCATTTACAATAACCTCACTTACCTTAACAGGTCCGTTCTTTTCTTTACCCTGACGAATGTTATAAATTTTCTGTTCTGCGCTGTCAAGAATTATTGAAGCGTCAGCCTCACCGCCTGTTGCCTGCTCAATAATTTCCGTTGAAACATTAACAAGCATTCTGAGATAATACTGCTCTTTAACTATTCTGGCATAATACTCAACATTTGCAGTTGAAGGAACCGACTGTGCAAGCTGAAGAAGATAATCTCTTCCGCCTGCAGTATCGTAAAGTCCTTCTTTAGTAAGAGTATCCGAAATAATAACAGGGTCAATAGCCTTTGAATTTGTGTACATCAGCATCATTGCACTGAAAATTGCTCTGTGCTGAGGGAGATAAAAGCAATCTGCATTTATCTGAGCCACAACCTCTTCCATGGTTGTAGGCTCCACAAGCACACACCCGAGAACAGACTGCTCAGCCTCAAGATTAAAGGGCATATTAACACCTGCTGTATTTATGTTCTCTGCCATAGCTTAAGCCTCCGAAACCTGAACAAACACCTTTGCGGAAATGCCCTGATAAATCTTAATTTCCGCCTGAACTGTGCCAAAGGCCTTAATGTCCTCCATTACGATTTTTCTTTTATCAATGTCAATTCCAAGCTCGTTCTTAATCTCCTTTGCAACATCCTTTGATGTTACCGAGCCAAAAAGCTTTCTGTTAGCTCCTGCCTTAGCTTTAAGCTTAAAGGTTTTTCCGTTAAGCTTATCAGCATCTGCCTGAGCCGCTTTAATCTCCTCAGCCTTGTGGAATTTTTTAGCTGACTCCTTGTTGTTAAAATCGTTCATTGCGGCAGAATTTGCCTCAATGGCAAGTCCCTTTGGGAAAAGAAAATTTCTTGCATAGCCGTCAGAGGCATTTACTAAATCTCCCTTTTTGCCGAGACTTTTAACATCTTCTTTAAGAATAACTTTCATATTTCATTCTCCTATATTTCCATCAGAATGGGAAGCACCATAGGTCTGCGCTTTGTCTTTTCATACATAAGCTTTGAAATTTCATCACGCAGTCTTGTTTTGACACTGTTCCAATCTCTGTAGTTTTTATCATAGCTTTCATCAATTACCCTGCAGGCCAAATCTCTTGCAGAATTCATTAGAGCCTCATTTTCCTTAACAAAAACAAAGCCTCTTGAAACGATATCGGGACCGCTTACGGTGTAGCCTGTTGAACTGTCAATAGTTGCAACGACAATAATAATTCCGTCCTTTGAAAGATGCTTTCTATCATTAAGAACAATGTTTCCGACATCGCCTACACCGATACCGTCAACATAAACCTCGCCGGCGGTAACATTGCTTAAAGGCTTAATTCCATCGTAAGAAACCTCTATTCTATCACCGATATTACCGACATAAATATTTTCCTTAGGTATTCCCATAGCAATACCGAGATTAGCATGCTTTTGCAGATGCTTCTGCTCACCGTGAACAGGAATAAAATATTTTGGCTTAACTATGCCAAGCATAAGCTTAAGCTCCTCCTGACAGGCGTGCCCCGAAACGTGAACATCATACATCTTTTCATATATAACTTCAACGCCGTGCTTCATAAGCTCGTTTACGACATTACTTACCATTTTTTCATTACCCGGAATAGGCGTAGCAGAAATTATTACAAAATCATTAGGTGTAAGGGAAACCTTTTTATGCTCGTCAAAGGCAATTTTCGTCAGCGCCGACATAGGCTCACCTTGGGATCCTGTTGTGATAATTACAAGCTTATCATCGGTATAATTCTTGATTAAGTCAATATCAATGAGTACACCTTCGGGAATATTGAGATATCCGAGCTCACAGCCGACATTAACAAGATTTTCAAGGCTTCTTCCGATTACGGCAACCTTTCTTCCCCTTGACTTTGCAACGTCAACTATCTGCTGTATTCTGTGAATATTTGAAGCAAAGGTCGCAACGACAATTCTCTTCTTCTTCGCCATATTAAACAGGTTTACAAAGGAGTCGCCAACATTTTTTTCACTGGTTGCAAAGCCGGGACGTTCGGCATTTGTTGAGTCCGAAAGTAAAGCAAGAACACCTTTTTTACCGTATTCGGCAAACCTTGTAATATCTATCATATCTCCGTCAACAGGTGTTGTATCAATCTTAAAGTCACCTGTTTGAATTATTACACCGGCAGGACATCTAATTGCAAGCCCTACAGCATCGGGTATTGAATGATTTACATGGATAAACTCAACATTAAAGCTTCCCAATGTAATATTGTCCTTAGGCTTAACCTCGATAAGCTTTACCGAAGAAAGCAATCTGTGTTCTTCAAGCTTACCCTTAATAAGACCAATTGTAAGCTTTGTTGCATAAACCGGTACATTTACTCTTTTTAAAAGATAAGCAAGAGCACCGATATGGTCCTCATGACCGTGAGTAATAACTATACCCTTAATTCTGTCAGCATTTGCCTCAACATATGAAAAATCGGGAATTACCAAATCAACACCGGGCAAATCGGCAGATGGGAAAGCAAGACCGCAATCAACAATAAACATATCATTCTTGTACTCATAAAGAGTCATATTCTTTCCGATCTCATTAATACCACCGAGAAAAGCAATGCGAACAGACTCTTTAGGTACAGGCGGTTTTGGCGGCCTTTTTTTGTTTGTCTTGCGGTAAGATACATAGCGCTTTTTGGAATTCCGTTTTCCGTAAAAGCTCTTACTGCTTGACTTGTTTTCATTTGTCATTAAATAATTAACCTCCATATTAATTTATTTTTCCGTACATAAAAGTTAGTATATATAATAAAATATATTAACCGTAATGTCAAGTCACTTAAGCAATAAAGAGTAAAACGAACCGTGGTTAAAATTATTCTTCATTGCCTATATATTGATTATTACCGTTTTTAGTGGTAAAATATGTATTCATAAAAAAATTATCTGAGGTGCTTATGAAAAAAATTGAAATATACACTGACGGCGCCTGCAGCGGCAATCCCGGTAAGGGCGGTTGGGGTGCTGTTTTAGTCTACGGAAACAATGAAAAGGAAATTTGCGGCGGTGAAGAAGAAACAACGAATAACAGAATGGAGCTAACCGCAGTTATTGAAGCACTGTCGGCACTTAAAGAGCCATGTGAGGTAAAGCTTACTACTGATTCAAAATATGTCTGCGATTCCATAAATAAAGGCTGGGTCTATTCCTGGAAGCAAAACGGCTGGAAAAAAGCCGATAAAAAGCCTGCTCTTAATGTGGATTTATGGGAAAAGCTTTTATCCTTACTTGAAAAACACAAGGTTGAATTCATTTGGGTTAAAGGTCATAACGGTCATCCCTATAATGAACGCTGTGACAAATTAGCAGTAAGCTATTATCAAAATTTGTCGTAAAAAGATTCTTTACTGATATATCCGACACCGATACCAAGCTTTCCGCCGTTTAAAATATATTTTTTAGCAGATTTCTGCAGGGCTGTATTTTCGGCATATCGAGATTTTAAAATTTTTCTTTTACCGAAAATTCTTTCAATTGCCTGGCAGTCAATATCTAATGAATATGCTATTTCAAACAAATTTGAAAATTTTATAATGTTGCTGTCAGGACTCATAAACTTACTGTTTCCTTGATAAATGAGCCAGCTTTCGCAAAAGAAATATTTAAAATCATAATCCGGAAAAAATTTTTCAAAAAATTCAATTGCAGATTTTACCGATTCAACACAGTCGTCAAATATCAGCTTTTCGCCCTGAGGGATATGAATATAGATAAGATTGTCGCCTAATCTGAAAGGCAGTTTCCCGTAATTAAGCGTTACATTATCGCATTTGTAAATTTGAAACTGCAGTCTGCCTATTTTGAAAAGCTCCGCTCTAACGTGATTTCTAATCCAGTTATAATTTTTCAGTCCCTTATTTCCGTTATTGCTGCACCATATACCTATATCCTTTACAGTATCGGCAAAAATTTTGTCATCAATACCAAGTAAGTCATATTTTTTCTTTGTATATTTCAAAGACTCCGTAACAACAGCAAGCCTTGTTAAATCATTTTGATTAACAAGGCATTTATTGTTTCCCATTGCAAACTTCTCTGCAAGAGAATTTATTTTGTTGTAATTTGCTTTAGATACACGCAGAATCCTATCCTTCAAGCCTACGTCAAGACCTAATAAATCAATAAATTCAAACATTATTCTGCCGACTGCTCAGGCGCTTCTGTAGCAGATGCATCAGTAGCCGCTTCTGTTGACGGTACTGATGTGATGTTTTCATATTTGGATATAAGACCGGATGAAACAATATGAGTTATATCATATTCCATTTCATAGTCTGTAAGTAAAGCAAGCACCTCAAAATTAAGAAAATTACTATCGGCATTTTCATCCTGAACGACAAATTTACTGCCCTTATCCATATACTTAATTTCTCTTTCAAGACCGCCTATTCCGTCAATTTCCTTACCCTCAAAGAAAAGATAGGTTCCCTTAACTGTTATTGTATCCTTAAAAGGATTTTCAGTCTGAGTGGTATATGATTTTTTCGGCTGAGTGGTTGTTTCCTGAGCACCGAATTTTATTATTCCGTTATTAACAAGCACAACTATTACAATTACTGCAATAAGTATAAATGCAAGTAGTACAAACGGCCACTTCTTTTTCTTCTTAACCTTTTTAAAGCGATGACGTTCAAGTGTGGGAACATCGGAATCATCATCAATATGCGTAGTCTGCATACCGCCCTCTGAAGCTGTCTCCTGATAGGAGGCGTCGTCAGGCTTATGTACCACAAGAGGACTGTCAAGTATTTCTTCTCTGATATCTTCTTCCATATATTACTCCTAAAAATCAGTTTTACGTCATAATATTTGACTTATTTTTATAATAACATAATGCTTTTCATTTTTCAATAAGTATTGAATTTAAATAAGAATACTGTTATAATGATAACAAATCCAGTGTAGATATATTTCGGAGGTAATAATATGAAAATTCTTGCATTTGACATCGGCGGAACAAATATTAAATATGCACTTTGCAATGAAAGATTTATTCTATCGGATAAGCATACAATACCTACCGAAGCTGAAAAAGGCGGTCAAGCGCTCATTAAAAAAATCATTTCAATTATTGAAGAGTATGACGGACTCGACAGAGTGGCTGTTTCCACAGCAGGTCAGGTTGACAGTACTACGGGTATTGTAGTTTATTCAACGGATAATATTCCCTACTACACAGGAATGATGGTAAAAAAAATTATTGAAAATAAAACAGGAATTCCTACTTTTGTTGAAAACGATGTTAACGCTTTTGCCTTAGGAGAAGCTAAATTCGGAGCAGGAAAAGACTTTTCCGATTTTCTCTGCCTTACATACGGAACAGGCATCGGCGGCGCACTTTATCTTAACAATAAGTTATATAAAGGTCTTGGCTCATCAGCCGGTGAATTCGGTCATATGATAACCCACGCAGGCGGTAAGCAATGTACCTGCGGCGGAGAAGGCTGTTATGAATGCTATGCGTCAACCAAAGCACTTGTCGAAGCAGTAAATAAAGCAAATTCAACCAATTTAAACGCTTTTCAGATTTTTGAAAAAGATAATTTCAGTAAGCCTGAAATTCGCTCTGTTATTGACAAATGGATTGATGAAATGATTATCGGTCTGATTAATATAATTTACGTATTCAATCCTCCCCTTATAATTCTCGGCGGCGGTATTATGAATGAGGACTATGTTATAGACCTTATTGACAGAAAAATATATAATCTGCTTACGGAAAATTTTAAGGATGTAAATATTGTTCGTTCAAAGCTGGGAAGTGACTCTGCTTTGCTTGGTGTGGCATATGAGGCTTCAAAGCTATAAAATGAAAATATTAACATTAATATTGTTTTGATTAATAATCGTCATAAAAAAGTAACCGCTCCACATGTTATTGTGAAGCGGTTACTTTTTAGTTATTTACCCATAAACCTTTCACCGTCAAGGTTTCCTTTAAATGCAATGTATCATAAAAGAAGATAAAAGTCAATATAAAAATAAAGCAAAAGTGGTTCAAACACTGTATTTGAACCACTTTTTATTGGAGGCACCACCCAGATTTGAACTGGGGCGTAAAGCTTTTGCAGATATATCATACCGTCCTAAAACCGTTGATATGACACGGTTTTTCACAGAAATTTACGTTGTTTATGTAATGTTTAAGTAAAAATTCATAGATTAAAAAATTTCGTGGCACAATTATTCGTACTATCTTTTAAGAAAAATTTTTTCTTAAAACTACAATAACTCAAGTTTAAGGTTTTGTCAAATTAATTTTTTTAACTGAAATCCCGGATGTATACATACCGTAAAAAAATTATTATATAATTTAGATAAATTTGCAAAATATATGATATTATGAGTTTAATTGATTAAACGGAGATTAAATATGACATACGAAAAAATCACAAGTATTTGGAAAAATCAGATTTCCAAAGATGAAAGGAACAGCATACTGAAAAGCGATTTATTTGAATTAGATTTTGTATATAACACCTGCAAAATTGAAAACAATAAAATAACATATCAGGATACAGAAAAGGTATTTGACATTAAATCTAAAAATTCCTTTGACAGCTATACAAAAAATATGATTGAAATTTATAATTCAAAGCAAGCCTATGAAAAGATACTTTTAGAATTTGATAATAACCGAATTATTGATGAAACCCTTGTTAAGAAAATTCATAATGCACTTACCAATGGTACATACGATACTCGCCGACTTGAATTAGGTGAACTACCCGGTGAATATAAGAAAAATAATTTCGTAGCCGGGAGCAATGAAGTCGGTGCATCTGCTGAAGACGTTCGAGAAGAGATAACAGAGCTTCTTGATGAATTAACCGATATACCTGACGATAAAGCCTTGATTGCCGCTGCATATTTTCACGCTAAATTTGAAAACATACATCCGTTTGCTGACGGTAACGGCAGAACAGGCAGATTGCTTATGAATTATATTTTGCTTATCCTCAGCCATCCTCCCATAATTATTTTTGATATGAATAAGGCTGAATATTATAAGGCTTTAGAAGAATTCGACACTGAATTAAGACTTAATAAAATGATTGATTTTCTTAAATATGAAACTGAAAAGACCTGGAAAAATATTCTAAAAATCTAATATTTGTGGTATTCCTATTTTTTCTAAAAGCAGAATGATTTTTGCCGTTTCATTATTCAATTAAAAGCAAAAAGAGTTATACAGACTTACGCAGAAAATCTTGTATAACTCTAATATAATTTAATTTTTCAAGATAGCCTACCTAATAAAATAAGATAGTATCAGGAAATCAATAACTCAATAATTTAAAAATAACTTTAAATGGAAATAATGACTAAATAAAAATAATGACTCAATAAAAAATTAGCTAACAGATAAAAGGTATTCAAAACTTTGGAAATACTAACTTTTATCTACAAGTAAATTGTAACTCCAGTAACAACTATAGTCAATATCTTTTTTAAATTTTTTACATTTTTCTATCTATATATTATAGTAGTCTATATAGTAAGAACAATTAATCTCCTTCCGTTATTGAAAAAAATAATAATAAAAAAAATAATACCAAATTTGTTAATTATGACCTGTTAATATAAATTTAGTTAGCAGTTTAATATGACTTGTTTTATTATTTAAAAAACAAAAAAAGCAAGCAAAAAATTCAACAAAATTACGTTAAATTTCTTTTTTTACTTAAGAATTTTGTCGGTTATTATTATCAATAATTTCAAACACGACAAAAAGACCCCAAAAGGAGTCTTGTTTTTGATTTATTACATTTATATTAAATCGGAACTATACAAATAAGCCAAATGCTTTAACAAATTGATTTAGTTTTATTTATATTCAAAAACAAATAATTTCTTCCGTATGTAGTATATTCGCACACACTCTTGATAAAATTATAAATAATATTTCTTATTTGTTCTGTAACTTCACTAATTTTCTTATTATTAAAGCTCCTTGAGATTAATTTGCGCCTTACAGCTTTATGTTTTATCGTAGTTTCATCAAAATTACTCTCATCATCAAAATTTTGATTTTCTTCATTAGCTATTGAGTCAATAAGAGGAAATAAAAACACATTACCTCTGTGGTGAAAATAAATAGTTTTGATTAACTTTGCGTTTGAAAGAATTTTTGAATATCTTTGAATTGTTTTATCAGATATACGCAGAAATTTACATAGGGGGCTACGGCGACAATAAAGAGAATACTGTATTTGCTCATCGCCTTTCGAAAAATCATATTCAAGCTTCCATAATGCCACGTGACAGTTACGCAAAGAATAAGGAACAACATTTTCAAAATTATCAATATTGTAAACGCTGTTAATTCTCAGAAGAAGATAAAAATCCTGAATACCCTTTGGAGATTTATTATTGACATAAAAGGTATTAAAGAATTCTTCTTTATCAATATAGAAAAATCCTTCATTATTCATAATAGCCATTTCGTTGTAAAAGGCATTTTTGTTTTCTCTCGAATATGTGCCTTTTGGTAACGTGCAAATGATTTTATTAAAAAATACATAAAATTTTTGAGCTTTCATATATCCCGCTACCATAACATAATCTAAAACTTTATAGACATCACGTAAATCATCAAGAATTTTTATTGCAAGCTTTCTTGTCTTTACGCCAAATAAGCTTGCAAGTTCCTTTGCTTTTATATACATTTGAGGTTTATTGCCGTTAATAAAAATTTCGCCGTTTCCGTCAACATTTTCACATACGGCTCTTGAAAGCAATTGGAGAAAATAAAATCCATATGATGGCATATTTGAATGTTTTTCAATTGTTCTAAGACGTTCTAATTCCTCTCTGTAAATTTTACACTGTGGGAATAATGGTGATTCTGTTGTGTTAATTTTATTCATAGTAAGTTTCTCCTTAAATTGAGCTATTATTTCTTATTATCTTAATTTTATTAAAAGAAAAAAAGAATAGCTATATTTTCAGAAAAAAACTTAAATGAAAGTGACAATTTAAGAAAATATTACAACTGAATACAATACGCATCTTTTCCGTCTACGTAATAAAGCTCGTGTCCTGCATATGTTTCCTTTGAAGCAAAAGCATTAAAGGGCATAGCCGCAAAACAACTGAAAATCGTCAAAATTGAAAGCAATAAAGCCAAAAGCTTCTTACCGTACTTTTTATTTTTTATTATGGATAGATTTTATCAATTAACTATCTCCTTTCATAATTTTTTTGAATTTCGAAATTTAAAAAATGTGAAGAGAATATTTTTTACTAAACAAATCCTGATGTGTATGCTCGGACGGTAATAATACACCGATTTATTTTTTTCATCATTACCTTTCACCACCTTTCAATATTGTAATGATATAAAAAAAGAACTACCAACAATCTTGTTGATAGTTCTTATCTATAAATGCTATTTA
>JBJFHZ010000023.1:0-18813 GCA_051894075.1 Eubacterium sp. | reverse complement strand
CTTTCGGAAAGAATGCAGTCGATTTTTTATTAGTGCTGTTTTTTTACAGCCCCTTAAATTATTTAGTTGCTTATTACTGCTCAACAGGATAAACAGAAACCTTTTTTCTGTCCTTACCCATTTTTTCAAACTTAACAGTACCGTCGATAAGAGCAAAGAGTGTGTCGTCCTTACCAATACCTACGTTATTGCCGGGATGAATATGAGTTCCTCTCTGGCGATAGAGAATGTTGCCTGCGAGAACAAACTGACCGTCAGCTCTCTTTGCACCGAGACGCTTTGACTCTGAATCACGGCCGTTCTTTGTAGAACCCATACCTTTTTTATGAGCGAAAAGCTGTAAATCTAACTTAAGCATTATTACACCTCCGATGTATCACTTTTATGTTTTGAGGATAATCCCTTTCAAGCTCCGTAAGATGAAGGCGAAGCCCCTTTAGAATATCCTGAGCCGGTGCGGCATTTTCCAAAATCATCAGCTTTAAATATCCGTCCTCCGACTGGGCGTCGGCATCAAGCTTGATAATTTCCGTAACGGTGTTGGCAGCCATAAGACAGGCACTTGAAACGAAGGCACATATAATATCCTCTCCGTTTTCGGCACTCATTGAGTGCCCCTGCGCCTCAAAGCCGCATAAGCCGTTAATACCGCTGTAAAATTCAATCTTAATCATTACGCATTAATCTTGGTAATCTCAACCTTTGTGTATGGCTGACGATGACCCTTCTTGCGTTTTTCGTCCTTCTTTGGCTTGTAGGTGAAAACAGTAATTTTCTTACCCTTGCCATTCTTAAGAACCTTAGCGTCAACAGTAGCACTTGCACAATCCTTACCTGCCTTGAAGCTGTCGTCAGCTCCTACTGCAAGAACATTGTCGAAGGTAACCTTTTCATCAGCCTGAGCGTCAAGCTTTTCAATGTAAAGAACGTCGCCCTCTGCAACCTTATACTGCTTACCGCCTGTTACGATAACAGCGTACATAGTCTTTCAATCTCCTTTATAAGTCTCGCTACAAGAGGCGGAATACAGGGTATTCTCTTATTTGCCCGTAGTATGCGGTGTAAAAATTATAACATAAAAATATAAAAAGTCAATAGTTTATTTTTAAGTGTGTAAATATTTCGGGCTGTCGCAGACGACACCTACATTTTAACAGGAGCGTTCTTCACATTGCATATGTAATCGGGCGATTGACAATATCCACTATGGTTGAATAAAAATTAGGGTTTATCGGGATGTATTTGTAGCAAATTTATGGCTCCCTTGTGTAAAGGGAGCTGTCTGCGTTAGCAGACTGAGGGATTGTTACAACCCCTCCGAGTTGCCTAACGGCAACCCACCTCCCCTTACACAGGGGAGGCTCAATTCGGTTCGACAAATCATAATTTCGGGCAGGCACAGAGACCTGCCCCTACAATAGTTTGTTACATTTAGACAGATAAAATTAGTGGATTTTTTTGTTAGGCTAGGCTTTGGCAAAATTTCGTCGACGGGAGCATACTTGCTGTATGTGACCGAGCGGAATTTTGCCAGTAACGACGCATAACGGAAAAAGACATAATTTGACAAACCCAAATTTATCAAGTCGGTTTTATTCTGTCTTTCCCATTACATCAAGTGGGTTTACAGGCTTGCCGTCAAGTCTTGTTTCAAAATGAAGGTGTGCCTCCTCATTTGCTTCAAAGGGCACGGTGCCCACTGTTCCGATATTCTGACCGATAGTTACATAATCTCCTTCGGAAACATTTACCGTATCAAGTCCGCAGTATTTTGCAACAAGCTTTCCGCCGTGGTCTATTTCAACGACCTTGCCCAGCAAATTATCCTTTGTTACAGAAATGACAAGTCCGTCATTTATTGCAACTGCCTTTGAACCGCTTGCACATTTAAAATCAACTGCGGTGTGGGACCTGAAGTCTCCCATAGTGTTGTTTTTTACAAGCTCCTCGGTGTAGCCCGAAAGCACTGTTTCATCACAGGGATATTTGTAAAAGGACTTGTAGGGAGTGTTTGTGTCGCTTTGCTCCATGGTGGGAGCCTCAGTTGTTGCTTCCTTTGTCTTTTTTGTTGTTTGCGCTTTTGTCGTTTCGGTGGCAGGGGAGGTTGATTTTGTAACCGTTTCCTTGACGGTTACTCTGTTTTGTACCTCGGTAGTATCTGCCACCGTTGTAGCCTCATTTACATCTGTCGTATTCCTTGATTGTGTTGAAAAATATACAATCAGTCCCAAGGCAATTATGCAAAGGCATATCACGGAAAATAACGCTCTTAAATTTTTATTGTTAGGTTTATCTTTTGTTGCCATAATAAAACACCTCAAAAGCATTATTGCCCTGAGGTGTTATTTTTATTCATTAAATATTTTTAATGAAAATTAGGGTTTGTCGAATTGTCTAAATTAAAGAAACTTTCGTAGGGGCAGGTCTCTGTGCCTGCCCGAAAATTTAATTTTGCGGGAGGGGATGGAACCCCTCCCCTACAAACATAAACAACGCCGATATTACAAATCAACCGTAGGGGCGACCAGTGGTCGCCCGCTTATAACGGGCTTGCAGTGCAAGCCCCTACGAAAGTTTGTGCCCTCGGCACAGTGCGCATTGTGCACGTGCCGACATAACAGAGGGGATTATCAAGGGGAATCAAAACATCGCAGATGTTTTCCCCTTGATTTGCTTTCTTTGTTTCGTTTCTTTCGCAACTCGAAAGAAATGAAAAACCTCCGCGTTAGCGGAAACATAATATATCTGCTTTGCAGATGTACTATACAAGCCCTAATTTGTTTATATCCACTCTTTAATTATTTCCGGATTTGCAAAAATTTCGTTAAGCTTTTTCATAAAGGGAGCAACGTCACCCATATCAAGCGCCCTGTGGTCAAAGGCAATAGTCATAGGGAGCCTGTAGCCTGTGCGAACTGTACCGTCCTTTTCTGCGATAGGTACAAGCTGAGTAGCACCAAGTGCGATAGCACAAACCTGTGGCGGTATGATTTCAAGAAGGGTGCACAATCCGTTCCAGTCACGGCAGACGGAGCCGAGGTTTGATATTGTAATCGTGCCCTGTTCAATGTCGTGCTTTGTAAGTCTATCTGTTTCGGGAATAGAATAGTATTCCTTTTTGGCTTTTCCTTTAAGAGTTTTAACCTTATGCTTACCTGTTTTTGAGCCGATAAGACGGTTTACGGTCTGGGAAATTTTACCCTGCTTTAATCCGTTTAAGGTGTTGTCAAGGGATACCTCAAACATAACCTCGTTTAAGTCGCTGTTGTTTGCTCTTCTTGAGCTGTCTGCAATGGCATCTCTCATTTGGCTGATTGATTTGCTTTCCATACCGTGCATATTAATTGTCATCATCTCACCTGTTTTGAGAATCATCGGCATAGAGATATCTATGTTTTCAAAGGTTTTTACCTCTCCTCTGACAAGTCTTCTGTTGAAATTTATATGGGCGTTTATTGCAGGGCAAGCCTTTATGCCCTCAACAATAACTCTGAGCATAACCGTATTAATTGTAAGCCTTTTTTCCTTTGACTTATCCTTATTTATTTCCTTAATAACGTCAAGAAATTTTGTAACCTCCGGCTCGTATGTTACTACTGCGTGGGGGATGGTTTCCCAGCTTTCAGCTGTCATATTTGAAACAATCTTTCTTGCGATTCCGAAATGCTCGTGTTTGATTACTTTTGAATTTGACATAGTGTTTTTCTCCTTAATATGTAAAATGAATTTTTTGTTTTTTCGGCAGACGTCTGTTTCCGTCTGACAGCTGTCATTTTACCCTGTGGCAGAAAAAAACACTACAAACCCTGCTTTACATTGCGAACTTTTCTCCGCAACCGACGGTTGCAAATTAAAAAAATCGGCTATTTAAGCCGATTTTTTAGAGGATTTACATATTTTGCTGTGATAAAATTTCGTAGGGGCGACCAGTGGTCGCCCGACGGGCTTGCAGTGCAAGCCCCTACGGTTGTTTTTTACAATGACATTTTTATGAACTCGCAATATAATTTTATTATGTCAATATCGGTTTTATCATAAACCATTCTTGCGCCGACTGTGTCCTCGATTTCATTAAAAACAAGTTTACCGTTGTGGAAAAGAAAATCAATTCCGATGTAATCTGCATCAATAAGAGATATTATTTTTTTTACAAGAGCAGTTTCTTTATCGTTAAGATTATACGGCGTTGCCTTTCCGCCGAGGCAGAAATTTGAACGGAAATCGCTGTCGCTTTCACGCAGAATTGAACAGATAATTTCACCGCCCATTACCCACACACGCAAATCCTTTCCGAGAGTGTCGCAGGGCTTTTGATAAACGTAGCCTTTTTCAAAGGGCTCTTTTTTGTTTATCATAAAAACCTCTGCTCCGCCCTTGCCGTTAATTTTTTTCTTGACAACAGGAGTGCCCTCGTAATTTATCGGCATAACGGGTACGCCGTGCTCCTGCATAAATTCATAGCAAAGCTGTTTGTCATTAGCAATCCGTGACAGCCTTGACGGGTTAAAAACACGTATGCCTTTATTCTCATAAAATTTCGCAATTTTATAATCGTTAGTCCTGTTGATTACAAAATCGGCTTTTCCCCGATAGTTTTCATCAACAAGAAAAACGTCAAGATTTTCCGTGAATTTTTTTACAGCAAAGCTGTTTCGTTTTGCTTCCTTTTCCGTGTAAATTAAAATACCGCTCATTATTTCTCTGAAATCCTTTTTCCTATTGCGTCAAAAATAAAGGGTGCAATGTCAACGCCTGATGTGTTCATAATATTTATAATGTGGGCGTTTGAATTAACCTCGCAGATGTCGCCGTTTTCAAGAAGGTCAACACCGCCGAAGGTAAGCCCTAATTTTTCACAAGCCTTAACTGCCGTTTCAATTTCTTTTTTGTCGGGAGTGCAGACAGTCATTTTTCCGCCGTTAGTAACGTTTGAACGAAAATCGTTTTTGTTTTCTCGCATAACTGCACTTACGCATTTGCCGTCAACAATTTCAAGCCGTTTATCCCTGCCGGCACTTTCCTTTATGAATTTCTGGAGAATGAAAGGCTTTTCGGTAATTTTGGAAAAAATATTCTCTTTTGAATTACATAGATACACCTGTGCACCGAAGGAGCCGAAGCACTCTTTAAAAACCAACGGCAGACCTAAAATTTCTACCGCTCTGTCCACAAACTCGGTCATATCTGATTTGAAATAGCATTTAGGCGCAATCAAGGTTTCGGGCTGGGGAACAACACCCTCAAGCTCAATATATGTCCTTGCCTTGTCGTCGCATTTTGCGATAGAGTCGGAGCTGTTGAAAACAGGCAGTCCCTGTCTTTCAAGCCTTTTTGCAAGGTTGATGTCCTTGTCCCAAAACAGTACAAAATCAGCCGTGACAGTCTTTTCTGTTGCAAGCTGAAGATTTGTTTTTATATCTAAGGATATATTCATTTTTTTTGCAGTATTTACAAGATGTGAATGTAATTCGTTGTACTTATCCGATGTCAAAAAATGATTTATTACTAAAATTCCGTTCAAAAATTTCACCTACAAAGTTATTATCTTGATTTTATATTCTATCATTATGTCTTGCATTTTTCAACGCAATGGTATAAAATATCACTATTAATTACATATTATAATGGTATACGGAGGAAATTTTATGACAGAGTATAAGCTTAAATACGGCTGTAACCCAAATCAGAACCCCGCAAGAATTCATATGGACGGAAAGGATTTACCCTTTGAAATTCTCAACGGCTCCGCAGGATATATAAATCTGCTTGACGCCTTTAATTCTTGGCAGCTTGTAAAGGAGCTTAAGGAGGCAACAGGACTTCCCAGTGCCGCTTCCTTTAAGCACGTTTCACCGGCAGGTGCGGCAGTAGCACAGCCACTTGATGAAATCGACCGTAAGGTTTGTATGGTGCCCGAGGGCTTGGAGCTTTCTCCCATAGCACAGGCTTATGTCCGTGCAAGAGGCTGTGACAGAGTTTCCTCCTTTGGTGATTTTGCGGCGCTCAGTGATGAATGTGACGCTTCTGTTGCACAGTTTCTTGTTAAAGAGGTTAGCGACGGTATCATTGCTCCGTCTTATACCGACGAGGCTCTTGAAATTCTCAAGGCTAAAAGAAGGGGCAATTATCTCATAATTAAAATTGACCCTGACTATGCTCCTGAGGAAATGGAGACAAAGCAGGTTTTCGGCATTAAGTTTGAGCAGAAAAGAAATAATGCAAAAATGACTATGGACCTTTTCTCTGATATGCCAACTAAGGTTAAGGAAATTCCCGAGATTGCAAAAATTGATTTGCTTATTTCAATGATTACTTTAAAGTATACACAGTCTAATTCCGTTTGCTATGCAATGGGCGGTCAGACCGTAGGCGTTGGTGCAGGTCAGCAGAGCAGAATTCACTGCACAAGGCTTGCAGGAAACAAGGCTGATAATTTCTGGCTTCGCAGAAACGAGAAGGTTCTCAATCTTCCGTTTATCGAGGGTATCCGTAAGTGCGAGGCTGACAACGCTATCGACCTTTATATTTCAGACGAATATGAGGATTTGCTCAAGGACGGCGTATGGCAGAGATATTTCACGGAATGTCCTGCTCCTTTCACTAAGGAAGAGAAAGAAGAGTGGCACAGCAAGATGACAAACGTTGCTTTAGGCTCTGATGCATTCTTTCCGTTTGAGGATAATATTGAAAGAGCAGTTCGTTCAGGCGTTAAGTATATCGCACAGCCGGGCGGTTCCGTAAGAGACGGTGCAGTTATTGAATGCTGTGACAGCTTCGGCATTGCTATGACAATGACAGGCATCCGCCTTTTCCACCATTAATATATTGTTTTCGATAACCGTAGGGGAGGGGTTCCATCCCCTCCCGCAAAATTATATTTTCGGGCAGGCACAGAGACCTGCCCCTACGAAAGCTTGTTGCATATAGAATAACTATAAATTTGATTTTTTCACCAATAATGTAATAGGTATAAAATATAAACCGAGATTTCTTTATTCAAGGAAATCTCGGTCTTTTTATTTGTACAATTTTGGATCGTTTGTCCTACCTAATATATAGTCGGTAGAAACGTTGTAGTAATCAGCCAGTTTGATTAAATGCTCAAGAGGAATGTTTTGAAATCCTCTTTCATACCTTGAATAAACAGTCTGTTGTATTCCCAAAATCTGTGCAATGTCAGACTGTTTCATATCTTTATCTTCTCTTAAATCTTTTAATCGCTGAAAATACAATTATCTCACACCTTAATACTTATTAGTACTATTGACTCTAACATAAACTTATGCTATAATTCTTTTAGTAGTACTTATAGGTACTACTAAAAGAGGTGAAAAATAATGAAACAATCAGATAGAATACAATATTGTAAAAAATACGGTAAAAACTGCTATATTAATCCGTTAAGGAAAGAGTACAAGAAAAAGAAAAAAGAAATCTGCAAAAAATCAAGACCATTGTGGGTAAAAGTGCCACGGATAATGATTGCCGGTTATCTAATTCTTTTTATAATTTCTTGGCTATCAATTATGATTCTCCCTGCAGAAATTGGAGGCATAGCTTTTTGGGTATCATTGATTTTAGGTGTCATAAATTTAGTAGTTTGCTTTCTTGGATTGGGTTATGTACCTGAAGGTGATTTAGCTGTTGAATTAGAAAAATTATGCGAAGAATATGCAGAAAAAGGTTTTTTTGAAGAGCAGGAATTATATTTGCACGAATGCTGTGAATATGATAGCTTTCAAGAAAGTTTTGTTTGTTGTGTTACTAAACAACCACTATCTTCTCAAGAACATAACTTTTGCAGTCAACCGGGAAACTGTAAGCAATGCAGAACCTTTGTGTCGGCTTATCTCGGGACGGATGCAATAGAATGGTGGGGTGAAAGCCACGAATACAAAAGATAAGAGGAGGTGTAGATATGTGGTGTCCATATTATAAAGACGGTGAGTATAAGTGTGATTTGTGCAAAAATACCGTAAGCGAAGCAAAGCATGATAATTTCTGTACCGACTGGAATGGTACAAATTATCAAAATTGTGACATTTATAAAAAATACTCATAAAAAATAATTCTTTACAAATTATAATTTATATGTTATAATCATCAACGCTTAAGGAATAACTCGGTTTCAGGCTTATGCTGCAAGGCAGAATCACCATTACCTGCTACTGTGTATTCCACAAAAAGCGAATTTCTATAAAGAGGTGAAAGAAATGACACAGGCAGAAAAGCAGGCTATTATTAAAGAGTATGCAACGCACGAGAATGATACAGGTTCTCCTGAGGTACAGATTGCTGTTCTTACCACAAGAATCAATGAGCTTACAGAGCATCTTAAGGTTCACAAGAAGGACCATCACTCAAGAAGAGGTCTTCTTAAAATGGTAGGTCACAGAAGAAATCTCCTTGTATATCTTTACAAGACCGATATCGAAAGATACCGTACACTTGTTAAGAAACTCGGTATCCGTGATACTCTTGACAAATAATTGTCATTTAGGCAAGCGATAGATTAATACCTATCGTTTGCCTTGTTTACTTTTTGTAATTTACAAGAGGGCAGACAATAGTAGTAAATTGAGCATATAGGATTTGGCATTTTGTGTGCTGAATTTATTACTATTTGCACCTCTTGTGATTAAATAAAATTTTAAGAAATGAGGTACAAAAATGTTTTTCAAGAATTTTAAAATTTGGGAAACAGAGCTTGCAGGCAGAAAGCTTACCCTTGAAACAGGTAAAATGGCAGGCCTTGCAAACGCTGCAATTATGGCTCGTTACGGCGAAACAGAGGTGCTTTGTACAGTTACCGCTTCTGCAAAGCCAAGAGAGGGCGTTGACTTTTTCCCGCTTTCAGTTGATTATGAAGAGAAAATGTATTCAGTAGGCAGAATTCCGGGCTCCTTCCTTAGAAGAGAAGGCCGTGCAAGTGAAAAGGCTATCCTTACTTCACGTTGCATTGACCGTCCTATCAGACCGCTTTTCCCTAAGGATTTGAGAAATGACTGCTCAGTTGTTGCAACAGTTATGTCTGTTGACCCTGACTGCTCTCCCGAAATCACTGCGGCTATCGGTGTTTCAGCCGCAATCGCAATTTCCGATATCCCTTGGGACGGTCCGATTTCTTCTGTAAACGTAGGTCTTGTTGACGGCGAAATCGTTATTAATCCTACTCTTGAGCAGAGAGAAAAGACAGACCTTACCCTTACAGTTGCTTCAACAGCAGACCTTGTTGCTATGATTGAGGCAGGCGGTAACGAGATTGACGACGATACAATGTTCAATGCCATTATGGCAGGTCATGAGGAAAACAAGAAGATTGTTAAGTTTATTCAGGGTATTGTTGATGAAATCGGCAAGCCGAAGTTTGCTTATGAATCATCTGACCCCGACCCTGAAATTATGGCAGAGATTGAAGAGTTCTGCATTGAGGATGTTAAAAAAGCACTTGATACAGACGATAAGCTTGTTCGTGATGAGGCACTTCTTCCTATTTATGCCGCTGTTCACGAGAAATTTGATGAGCGCTTTGAGGGTAACGAGGGCAAGCTTGACGAGATTATGTATCTTGTTCAGAAGCATGTTGTTCGTGCTTGGCTTAAAGATGAGCACAAGAGAGTTGACGGCAGAGGTATTGATGAAATCCGTCCTCTTAATGCAGAGGTTGACCTTCTTGCAAGAGCACACGGCTCAGGACTTTTCACAAGAGGTCAGACTCAGGTGCTTTCAGTTGCAACCCTGGGTCCTATGAGTGATGTTCAGCTTCTTGACGGTCTTGACGAGCAGACAGAAAAGAGATATATACACCACTATAATTTCCCGTCATACTCAGTCGGCGAAACAAAGCCTTCAAGAGGTCCGGGCAGAAGAGAAATCGGCCATGGTGCACTTGCCGAAAAGGCACTTGTTCCTGTTCTTCCGTCAGTTGATGAATTCCCGTATGCTATCAGAGTTGTATCAGAGGTGCTTTCCTCAAACGGCTCAACCTCACAGGGCTCTATCTGCGGTTCAACCCTTGCTCTTATGGCAGCAGGCGTTCCGATTAAGGCTCCCGTTGCAGGTATCAGCTGCGGTCTTATCACCGGTGACGAGGGTGTTTACGGCGACTTTATGACAATGGTTGATATTCAGGGACTTGAGGATTTCTACGGTGATATGGACTTCAAGGTAGCAGGTACAAAGAACGGTATCACAGCTATTCAGATGGACCTTAAGGTTCACGGTCTTACTCCCGAAATTATCAAGGAGGCTTTTGCTAAAACTCATAAGGCAAGAAATTATATCCTTGATGAAATTATGCTTCCTGTTATCAGCGAGCCGAGAAAGGAGCTTTCAAAGTATGCTCCTAAGATGTTTACTCTTACTATTAACCCCGACAAGATTGGCGACGTTATCGGCAAGGGCGGTAAAGTAATTCAGGAAATTCAGGCTGACTATGATGTTAAGATTAACATTGAGGAGGACGGCAGAGTTTATATCAGCGGTATCGACACTGAAAAGTGCAAGGGCGCTGTTGAGATTGTTAAGCTTATTGCCACCGACCCAGAGGTTGGCTCCTTCTACAACGGCGTTGTTACAAGAATTATGAATTTCGGCGCATTTGTTGAAATTGCTCCCGGTAAAGAGGGACTTGTTCATATCTCAAGACTTGACGTTAAGAGAACCGAAAAGGTAGAGGACGTTGTAAATGTAGGCGATTCAATAATCGTTAAGTGCATTGAAATTGACGACCAGGGCAGAATTAACCTTTCAAGAAGAGATGCTCTTATAGAGCTTGAGGGTATGAAGCCTGAAAATGATATCGACGAGGCTCCGAAAAAGCCACGCAGAGATAATCGCAGAAGATAATTTTTAACCCCGATTAGATTTTAATCGGGGTATATTTATGCAAAATTGTTGTCACAACAAATTATCGTAGGGGCAGGTCTCTGCGCCTGCCCGAAAATTTAATTTTGCGGGAGGGGATGGAACCCCTCCCCTACAAAAGCAAACAACATAGTTATTACAAATCAACCGTAGGGGACGGGTTGCTGTCCCGATTAATGCGGACAGGGAAAACCCTGTCCCTACTGTATATCAACAACGTTATTTATCCCAATAAACACTAAATTTATCACTACGTTTTTATATCAAATAACCTATCGGGCTATTGACTTTATTTTGTTATTATAATATAATTAATCAAGGGCACGGTGGTTTCCTCAATCACCGTGCCTTAATTATCCGTTACAAACTTATATTATTTTCCCAAATAGGAGGAAATCAAAATGGTAAGAGCTATTGTTGGTGCAAACTGGGGCGATGAGGGTAAGGGTAAAATCACCGATATGTTTGCAGGTCAGAGTGATATCGTTGTACGCTTTCAGGGCGGTGCAAACGCAGGTCACACAATTATCAATGAACACGGCAGATTTGCTTTTCATCTTATGCCGTCAGGTGTTTGCTATGACCATACAACCTGTATTATCGGCAACGGCGTTGCTCTTGATATCAACAAGTTTTTAAACGAGCTTGAGGATGTTAAAAAGGCAGGACTTAATCCGAATCTTTTAGTCAGCGAAAGAGCACAGATTCTTATGCCCTATCATATTCTTCTTGACGAATATGAGGAGGAAAGACTGGGCAAAAATGCTTTCGGCTCAACAAAGTCGGGTATTGCTCCCTTCTTCAGCGACAAGTATGCAAAAATCGGTATTCAGGTAAATGAGCTTTTTGACGACGAAACCCTTAGGGCAAAGCTTAAGAATATCTGTACTCTTAAAAATCTTACTATTAAATATGTATATAACAAGCCTCTTCTTGATGAGGAGGAGCTTTACAAAACCTGCGTGGAATACAGAGAGAAGATTGCGCCTTATGTATGCGATACTCATACATATCTTATGAATGCGCTTAAGGAGGGCAAAAACATTCTTCTTGAAGGACAGCTCGGTACTCTTAAGGACCCGGATTTCGGTATCTATCCTATGGTTACATCATCATCAACCCTTGCAGGCTACGGTGCAGTAGGTGCAGGACTTCCGCCTCATTCCATTGAGGATATCGTTGTTGTAACAAAGGCTTATTCATCGGCAGTAGGTGCAGGTGAATTTGTATCTGAAATTCTTGACGAGGACGAGGCACAGGAGCTTCGTATCCACGGCGGAGACAAGGGTGAGTTCGGTGCCACCACAGGCAGACCGAGAAGAGTTGGCTGGTTTGACTGCGTTGCCACACGTTACGGTGTTGAATGTCAGGGTGCTACTCAGGTTGTTATGACTGCTCTTGACTGCCTTTCATATCTTGAGGAAATTAAAATCTGCGTTGGCTATGAGGTTGACGGTGAAATTATAAAGGATTTCCCAACTACTCCTACTCTTAAGAAGTGCAAGCCGGTGCTTAAAACAATGAAGGGCTGGCATTGCGATATCAGAGGCATCAGAAATTATGATGAGCTTCCGCAGGAAACAAGAGATTATGTTGAATTTATCGAAGGCGAAATCGGTTTCCCCATTACAATGGTTTCAAACGGTCCCGAAAGAGAAGCAATCATTTACAGAAAATAAGAGATTATAGTAAAAAGACGTACTGTTAAACACAGTACGTCTTTGTTATTTTGTGCAAAGCAATGTGATTTTTATCCTACAAACCAAATTGTTGAATTATCATCACCGATTACGGAAATGGCTGTGACGTCTTTTCCCTTATCGTCCTTCATTTTGCAGGCAACGCCCTGATATTTTTTACCGTTTAAACTGATAGTGATTTGACAGGAATTATCATTTACCTTCCATTCGCCTTTATCTTTATTGTTAAAGACAACAGTACCGTCATCTTTAAATTCGGCACCTACGGTTTTTGAGATAATGGTGTCAACCTCGTTCCAATTATTTTCATCATCACAGCTCATTGTGACACTGCCGAAATCCACTGCCTCATATGTACCGCAGATATCGCCGGCGGAAATGCTTTTCAGCTCCTCACCGCTGTAGTTAAAGGGTAGCATAGTCAGCCATCCGTCAGCGGTTATGCCCATTTGATGTATCTGCACATTATGGAAGCCGCCTTCGCCGTCATTATATCTTGTGTGGTACGCCTGATAAATTTTGCCGTCGTCGTCAACAAGGCAGGAGCTGTGTCCCCCTGAAAGATAAGCCGTATCATCACAGGAAAATTTATAATTGCCTGAAATTTTAACTCCTGTATTTTTCATATCAAGCGCAGAATTTCCTGCAATGTCCTCGTAGGGACCGTCGGGATATTTGCTTCTGTATTCTCTGATGTTATAGCCTGCAAGTGCACCTAAACCGCCGTAGGTTATGAACATATAGTAATAATCTGTTTCGCTGTCATAAATGATAAACGGTCCTTCACCCGTGCCGTTGGTGTCCTCATTTGTTTTTGAAAGCTGTTTGCCGAAATACATATCGTATCCGTCGGCGTTTTTCATATATTCATAGTCCGGCATACCCGTTTCCTCAATAAGAGGAATGATATAGATACCGCCGCTGAAGGAGCCGTAGGCAAGCCAAAGGGTACCGTTCTTATCATAGAAGGGAGCAGGGTCAATGCAGTTTGGATATTTTCCGTAGGAGCAGTCATAGTCGCCGTTGTCGTTAAACCAACCTGAATTCATAACCTCCTCGTCGGTGAAAACACCTGAGTCAATTAAATCGCCTATGTTAGTAAAGGAGTAATGAATTCTTGTTTTGGGTTTACCAAGCTTCGTTCTGTTGTTAAAGCCGCTGTAAACTATGCAGTCGGAAAATTCAAAGGTGCCCTCGGGACTGTCAGAGGTTGCAAACCAAATAACAGACGCAGTAGTTCCCCAAACAGAGGAGCAGGCATAGTAGCAGTATTTGTCCATAGCCTTGTTATAGATTATGTCGGAAGCCCAGACGTTTGTTTCCCAGTCCTTGTCCTCTCTTTCCCATTGAGTCATAGCGGCGTCACACCAGGCAAATGCCTTTTGATAACTGCCTCTGAGCGTATCACCGTCTTTTACAAGAGTTTTGTTTGAGTCAAAAACTCCTGCGCTTACGGTGTTCCAATGGATAAGGTCGTCGCTTTTTGCAGACGCAATATGGGAGCCTGTAACATAATATTCTCCGTCATTTGATTTAAAAATTGACGGGTCATGAACAGATACACCGTTACTGTCGTCAAAGGAGTATGCATCTCCCTCAATAGCGTCAAGTCTCGGCTCTGGTGCCTTTGCACCGCAGCCTGACAGGCTTGCACCGATAAGAACAGCCGACATAATAACCGACAAAGCTTTTATTACCTTTTTCATAAACATTCTTCCTTATTTGATTTATTCCGAAAGTCTGTCTTCTATTTCGCTGAGCATATCCGAAAGCTTAATTTCCAAAGCCTCGCAGATTCTTTTAAAAGCACGATATGTAGGCTTTTTTCCGCCCTTTTCAATTGCTGAAAGCGCAGCTCTGCCTATATCGGAAAGACCGCTGAGGACCTCCATTGAAAGCCCTTTTTTCTTTCTGTGCTCAAAAATTATTTTTCCAACTGTGACAGCGTCAACGTTGGGATTTTCATAAAATTCTTTTGGATTTTCAATCATAATATCATCCTCTAATCAGTTAAGCGGAGAGTTTTCGGACTCATTGCTTTTCGGGTTGGCTATTTTAACTGTATCTCTGTTAAGCTTTATTATCGGAATAAGAAGTCCCGGCATACCCGTAAAGGATGCCGATGTGCTGACAATCTGCCTTATAAACGGGAAAAGCTGGTCAAAGGAATTAACGTGGATATCCGCCTTATCGTCAGTATCGCCGTAGGTGAATTCCGCAACGGCTTCAATCCTGATTTCAAAGGGATTTTGGTCTGCGTCCGTAATTCTAAGCTCGAGAAAGCCCACGCATTTTTTATCCCCGTCCATATAATTCATATTGTATTTTACCTGATTTTGAAGCTTAAGCTGAATTCCCGGCTTAACCTTGTTTTCAATTTCAAGTCTGTTTACCTTGTAGCCTTTAAGTTCTACCATTTTTATCTCTCCTATCACTAATTGTTTATAAGCTTGACGTTGTTGAATTTGAAATCCTCAACATCCTTTGAAGCACTGTGACCGTCAAAGCGAACAAGCTGAAGATTTTCAACATTTTCAGCGTCGATAGCGTGCCTGTAGCTGTCACAAAGGTTGCCCCAGCGTGTTTTGGTTTTTTCTATAGTTGCGTTCTTTGCGTATCTGATGAAGAAAGCGGAATTGTCGTAGGCTTCAACGCCCCAGTCAAGACAGGGTCTTAAATCGTAAAGCCCGCATTGCCACTTACTTGTTTTGGTCAGCTCAATTTGACAGCTTTCAAAGGTAATGTCCTCAATGATGTTGTCAGCGTTTCCGTGAATAAGAACACCGTTTTCACCCTTTGCAGTAACGTTGAAAAAGCGAACATTTTTAATTGTACCGCTCTTTGTGTTTTCGTCACGGTTAAAGGTGGTGATAACGATAGGCTCCGCGGTACCCCACCAGTCGGGGCAGAAGCGTCTTGTTTCAATAATGATGTTTGAATATGTAACGTTTTCAACGCAGCCACCGTCACGTATTTGAATTGACAGACCTCTGTTTGAACGGCTGATAACGCAGTTTGAAACAATAACGTTTTTAAAATCTCCAACGCCCTCAGTACCGATTTTGATTGCCGCCGAGGTGGAAACAAGGGTACAGCCGTCAATAACAATATTTTCGCAGGGGCCGTATTCACTGTTGCCCTTTGACGCCTTAAGGCAGATGCAGTCGTCAGCACATGTAACGTGACAGCCTAAAATTCTTACGTTTGAGCAATGGTCGGGGTCGATACCGTCACTGTTTGCTACGTCAAGGTCGTTAAGAATTCTTATTCTGTCAATCAAAACATCGTCACAGCCTGCCGGATGAAGTGTCCAAAAGGGTGCGTCAATAACCGTAAAATCCTTAAAGGTAATGTGGTTGCTTTTTTCAACATACATTACAGTCGGTCTCGGATAAAAATCACCGGTAACATAGTATTGATCCTTCCTCTGAACAAAGGCGTGACCGTTGGCGTCAATGGTTCCCTCACCGCTTATGGTACAGTGGTCAGCCTCATATGCATAGATAAAAACAAAGCTTGGCTTACCTGTAACAGGGTTTCCTATCAAGGCGGTTTTCGGGTCATTTATCAGCTTGTTAGGTCTTATGTAGCCGTCAATGTTGCTTGTTGCCTTTATTGTTGCGCCCTTTTGAATGTGCAGGTCAACATTTTTCCTCAATCGGATAGAATCGGAATAGAATACATATCCGCTTGGAAGGACAACCTGACCGCCACCGTTTTTAGCGCAGTCGTCAATGGCGTGCTGGATAGAAAAGGCGTCGTTTGTTTTTCCGTCACCCTTGGCACCGTAGTGCATAACATTGTATATTTTCATATAGCCCACCTCGGATTCTACTTCTGCTTTATAATATCATAAAAGAGGAATATTTACAATAAGTATTATAAATATGAATGATTATAATTGAAAAAAGATAAATATTCCTGTATAATAAATTCGGAAAAGTTTATTTAAGATTGGAGAAATATTTATGAAGAAAAGCTTGTCTGTTATATTATCGATTATTATGATGATAACCTCCTGCCTTTGCTTTTCGGTTAATGCCTTTGCTCAGGGTTACAGAGAAATTATTGTAAATGTTGCCTCAGGCGGTGACGCCAAGGGAGCGGTGCAGGAGGCACTGAATACTAATAAATACGACAGCAGTCAGCCTATTAAAGTAATAGTTCCTGCCGGATCGTATACCTTAAGCGACCACCTTATTATCTATTCAAATACGTATCTTGAATGTACAGGTGCAACCTTTGTAAAAGGCTACACCACAGGCACAATGCTTACTATCGGTCTTAATACAACGGCGGCAACAGGCGACTTCTTTTATCATGATATAATAATAAACGGCGGTACCTTTGATGCAGACGGTATGTCGGGTAAAAAGACAGGCAGTATTCTAAATTTTGCCCATACAGGAAATATAACTATTTCGAATGTCAGCTTTAAAAACTGCTGTAACGGTCATCATATCGGCTTCGCAGGCTGTTCAAATGTTTTGATTACAAATTGTTATTTTGAAGGTCACAATGCAACCTCTTCAAATGCCGATAACAATATGGAGGCAGTTCAGCTTGATATACTTGAGCCGTACCATTTTCCCGACCAATCACCTGCAAGCTATGACGGAACAATGAGCAGAAATGTAACAGTAACAGGCTGTACCTTCAATAATGTCAACCGTGTTATAGGCTCCCATAGCGCCTTTTGCGGTAAGTATATTGATAATGTTACAATTACAAATAACAGCTTTAACAATGTTTGGGGCTACGCAGTTATCACATCAAACTACAGAAATGTAAATATTTCATCAAATGTAATAACAAATTGCGGTTCGGGTATTTATTACAGAAGTATAATTCCCGAGTACTCGAATCTTTACGCCACAGGCAATTCACCCCAGTCTGATTCCGGCTCAGTCATTTCGGGAAATACCATCAGCATTTCCAATACAGGTGATAAAAGCTATACTCAGTTCCCGTACGGAATCAGAGTATACGGTGAAAATCTTAAGTCAAACGCAAAAATCAACGGCGGCACACTTAAGGCAGGGGACTACAGAGTACAGAATGTTACGGTAAGCGGCAATAATATCACTTTGAAATGCTGTGCTAACGGTATTTGGCTTGTGGGTGCAAATAAAGATACCGTTACAGGAAATACGGTGACCTATTCAAAGACCTCCTCCGGTAAAAAATGCTTCCCTGTGAGAATTGAATCTGCACAGAATATTACAGTTTCTAATAACACCATTGCAGGAAATTCCGTTTCCTACGTTGAAAACGGAATTATTACAGATAAATCAAAGAGCGTCAAAATCAATAGCAATAAGGTTTCCGGTGCAAAGAAAAACGGAATAAATATCAGCACAGGCTCCCAGGCTACCCTTACGGGAAATACTGTTACAGGCAACGGCGAAAACGGTATTTTCTGCTACGATAATTCTAAAATCACAACAAGCAAAAATATTGTTAAGAATAATAAAAAGCACGGTATTTTCATTGTAAACAGTAAGACCTCAAGCTCACTTGGTAAGGACACCGTTCAGTCAAACAAGCAGTACGGCATAGCCCTTCAAAATTCAACTGCAAAGCTGAAAAATGAAAAGTCGTCGAAGAATTCTCAGTACGGTATTTATCTCACCCAAAAATCCTCTGCCTCAATTACCGATTGCACATCTTCATCAAACAGTAAAGACGGTATTTACGTAACCCAAAGCTCAAAGGCGACGATAAGTGCAGGAACGGTTGCCTCAAATAAGGGAAACGGAATTTACTTTACAAACAAGGCAAGCGGTTCTGTAAAGAACACAAAGGTTCAGAAGAATAAGAAAAAAGGCATTTACCTTACTAAGAAGGTAGGCAAAATCACCTTGAGCAAAGTAAAATACAGCGGTAATAAAGGCGGAAAGCTGCAAAAATAAAAGGCTGGCAACATTTAAGTTGCCGGCCTTTAAAATTCGGGTTTGGCAGGCTGAGCCTGCACGCAGACGAGAAGATAGGCGGTTTAATAATGAACACCTTTTCCCGACAATAAATAGTTTTGCAAATTAGGGTTTGTATAGTACATCTGCAAAAGCAGATATATTATGTTTCCGCTAACGCGGGGTTTTTCATTTCTTTCGGATTGCGAAAGAAACGAAACAAAGAAAGCAAATCAAGGGGAAGCATCAAAGATGCCCATTCCCCTTGATAATCCCCTCTGTTACGTCGGCACGCGCACAATGCGCACTGTGCCGAGGGAAAACTGTTGTTTAAA
>JBJFHZ010000022.1:0-19094 GCA_051894075.1 Eubacterium sp. | reverse complement strand
TTTACACAAGGGAGCCATAAATTTGCTACAAGAACATCCCTACAAACCCTAATTTGTTTTGCCGTTTACGGTCGGGCAAAGGTATTATGTTTTTCAATATCTACCTTCCCGTTTTGCGTGCAGGCTCAGCCTGCCAAACCCAAATTTATAAAAGAAAAAAGAGGATATTAACCCTCTTTTTACTCGTCAACCTCTCTTGCGTCAACATCAATTTGTGACGGTTCTATATTAATCACAGCCTCTTTAACAGTCTTAGCAACCTTTTTCACCTGAATAAAAGCAATCAGGTCAAGAACTGCATACACAATCAGACTTATTCCCAAAAGTCTGATAACCGCCAGCGAGGAGCTGAAAGGATTGATAACAATAAGAAGTCCCAAAATAGCCGTAGCAACGGACAGTAAGAACGACACTATCCAGTCGCCGAAGCCGTATCTTCTGACATCTATTGACGTAATCAAATCCACTATACCGCTTATAAGAATAAACAGACCAAACAGGAAAAGCAATATTGATACAATATTCTTATATTCCACGCAAACAATTATTCCCGTAATCACAGATATTACCGCAAGAACAATTAAAAATAAGTTTCTGTCCTTTGCAAAATAGGAAATAAGTGCGCCGATACCAAGAGCAATCATAGTGATACCGCATATCATACTGACAACGTAAAGGGTTTCTCCGGGTCTTACAAGAAGAACAATACCCATTACTGCAGAGGCAATAATTGTAATGATTGACAGATTTTTAAGCTTTGAGAAAAATTCTCTCATACAATCACCTACTTAATATATCTTATATCATTTCCCACAAGAACAAGGGGCTTATATTCTCCTGCAATTCTTGAGGTTATGCGCTGGTCATATTTTTCCTCTAACTCATCAAAGGTAAAGTTTGTTGAAATAATTGTAGGAAGCTTTGCGGAAATTCTTGAATTAATTATGTTAAACAGACAGGCAACCGTGTAGGCACTTTTAAATTCAGTACCAAGGTCATCAATAATCAGCAAATCACAGTTTAAAACCGCTCTTTCATAATATCTGATATTGTATGTTCTGCCGAAATTCTCATTTTGCAAATCGTTTAAAATATTCTGCGCCGTTCCGTAAACCACGCTTTTACCCTTATTGATAACAACATTTGCGATAGCAAGAGACAAATGGGTTTTGCCAAGTCCCGTACTGCCCATAAAAAGAATATTTGCAGACTCTCTTGAAAAATTCATTGCATATTTACTGCAGCTTCTTTTTATTTTTTCCGCCTTATTCCTTGGTGAAACGGCATTTTCCATAACCTCGTCGGGATAATAATTGACGTCAAAGCTTTCAAAGGTACATTCAGAAAGAGGCGCAATTTTTTCAAGATTTTCTCTTTCAATATCCTTTAAAATCTCGTTGTGACATTTGCACCGTCTGTTTTTTACAAAGCCTGTATCCTTACAGACCGGACAGGTGTATTTTATTTCAAGAGCGTTTTCATCGTAGCCGTTCTTTTTCAGAAGCTCTTTTTTCTCCTCCTGTAAAGCAAGGCTTTCCTCCATAAGCTTTTCAATATCCGCCTGCTTGTCATTACTGTAAAGAAAAACCTTTGAAATATTAAGACCGATTTGGGAAAGCTTATGCTGTATTTCTTCAAGCTCAGGAATTTTTTCGCTGATTTCCTCTAATCTGTCCTGTGCCTCAAGATTTGCTTTTTCTCTTCTTCTTTCAAGAATTTCCGTTGCCTTTGAGTAAACCTCCTGTGAATATGACATTGCTTTCCCTCCTTATAAATCTGTATTATTCATTGAATCTTTTTTAATCTTTTCAAGGTCGTATGACGGCTTGCTTTTAAGCTTATTGTCTTTTTTTTCCGCCTTTTTCTTTGCAAATTCCTCCTGCTGTGCCTTAACCTGCGCAGGTGAGGTTATGCCGTCCTTTTTCCATTTTTTCAAAACAGAATTCATATAAGTAAGCTTCGGCTCCGGTGTATTTTCCTTCATAATATCCGCCGCAAGACTAATCATCGTAATATCAAAATCCTCAAACCAGCCGTTCACCATTTCTCTCTGCTTAACGGTAGGTCTGCGGTGTCTGATTCCCGTAACGGCAATTATCTCGTTCCAAAGCCTGTCGCTTCTTTCGATTTCCTTAAGCTTTTCCTCTGCCTCGGCAATGCTGTCAATTCCCTCATCAGCCCAATTTTTCGCCATAGCGTTTACGTAGGAAATTCCGATTGACCTGCCCTTTTCCTTTTCACAACGGTAAAATTCAAGAATCATTAAAACTACCTCGGCTTTAAGGCCGTAATAATTCACCATATTAATAAGCATTTCCTGTTCGGCATGGCTTATGCTTCTGCCCAAAACCTTCTGTGCCTCTGTAAGAAGAAAGCGAAGCTTTTCATCATCACGCAAAACTACCACAATATCCTTTGGTGAAAGTCTGGGAGCAGAAAGGGTTTCCTTAACCTGATGTGCAGGCTCCTCTGCCTTTTTCTCCGAAACGGACTGTGCAACAACCTCAACTGCCTTTCCGTCAGCAGACAAAATTCCCTCTTCAACCCAAAATTCCAAAATATTGTCAACATCTGCAACCGTATAACCGAGAGCCTTTGCAATATCCTCAGAAGAAGCCTGACCGTTATTTCTTAATATGTAAAGCAATGATTTTAACTGATATTCACTTGCAAGCTTCAAATATTTATCCACCAGCATAGACGGCACGTTAAATATTCCGCCGTTCCAAACGGCACCAAATGGTAAAACTCTGTATTCCATCAAATAAACTCCTCTTATTATAAACTTCATTTTATCAAAAAAATATGTATATGTAAACAGATAATTATTACAAATTTTTAAAAACCACTTGACAAAAGGGTGTCCGATATGTATAATTACACTTGCATTTGCGGATGTAGCTCACCCGGTAGAGCGCAACCTTGCCAAGGTTGAGGTAGCGAGTTCGAGCCTCGTCATCCGCTCCATATTAAAATCGGTGCTTATTTCAAGCACCGATTTTTTATGTTAAATTATATACTTGTCCCCATTAGTTTTATCGGTTTGAATAATGCTGTTAATATATAGTGACAGGATTTTCCTTATCTGCATCATTCGGGACGGGCAACCCGTCCCCTACAAAATCAGGGATAATTTCACAACAAATATCACGGGTCGTCGAGGACGCCGACCCCTACATTTTTACAGGAACATTCTTATTGCTTTGTAGGGGATGGCGTCCCCGACATCCCGCATATTTTCAATGTGTTACTGTATCAAGCATTCGTAGGGGCTTGCAGTGCAAGCCCGATTATATGCGGGCGATTAATAATCGCCCCTACGATAATTTGTTACAACAATATTATTAAAATCAACAATGTGTTCCCTCGGCACTTCTAACAGTCGCAAATGAAAAACCCTGCATCATCAGAAGAAAATTTATGAGCCTAAATTTTCTTTTTCTTTATAATGCTCTTTAGCCTGCTGCATTATTTTCAAGGTTTCTCTTACTGTTTCAAGAGTTGCCTCATCGGGAGAGCATTTAACTGCAATATAGGGCTTTTTGCCTGCCGAAAGGGTTACACGTCCTTTCATAAATGCATTGAGCACCGCAACTGTTTTAATATCTACATTAGGCGAATAGAAAAGTATGGAGCCGTTTCGCTGAACAATATCCGTAATATCAAGTGACATTGCAGTATTTCTGAGCAGTGCAATTTCCACAAGCCCCCATACGCAAGCCGGCGGAGCACCGAAACGGTCTGATAGCTCATCATAAACATCATTTGCGTCATTATCATTTCTGATATTTGCAATTTTCTTATACATAGAAAGCCTTTGAGGAGTTGAAGCAATGTAGCTTTCAGGGATATTTGCATCAATGGCAAGGTCAATAAGACATTCCTTTTCCTCCGGCTCATCATCGGGAATTTCACCCTTTTCCATAGCCACAGCCTCCTCAAGAAGCTTTAAATACATATCGTATCCAACAGCCTCCATATGACCGTGCTGTCTGTTGCCCAAAAGCGAGCCTGCACCTCTGATTTCCAAATCTCGCATAGCAATCTTAAATCCCGAGCCGAATTCGGTATATTCTCGAATTGCTTCCAGTCGCCTTGTTGCAATATCTGTTAATTCCTTACCTCTTGTAAAGGTAAAGTATGCATATGCACGTCTTGACGACCTGCCTACACGACCTCTTATCTGATGAAGCTGAGCAAGTCCCATTCTGTCTGCATTTTCAATAATCAGGGTGTTGCAGTTAGGAACATCAACACCTGTTTCAATAATAGTTGTGCAAACGAGAACATCAATTTCACCGTTTAATAAATCTCTCCAAACAGATGATAAATGCTCCTCTGTCATCTGACCGTGAGCAATACCCACCCTTGCATCAGGCAGGGCTTTTTTTATCTGCATTGCTTTATGCTCAATAGTTTCAACATTGTTATGAAGATAATAAACCTGACCGCCTCTGTTGATTTCCCTTTCCATAGCCTCGGTAACCATTTCGGCGTCATATTCCACAACATAGGTTTGAACAGGGTGTCTTTCACCGGGAGCTTCTTCAAGGAGGCTCATATCTCTAATACCGCTCATAGCCATATTAAGAGTACGTGGAATAGGGGTTGCAGACAAAGTGAGAACGTCAACTTTTGGGAATTTCTCTTTGATTTTCTCCTTTTGAGCAACACCGAATCTTTGCTCCTCATCAACAATAAGAAGTCCTAAATCCTTAAATTTAACGCTTTTACCAAGCAGCTTATGAGTGCCGATTAAAACATCAACGGTTCCGTTTTCAAGTCCCTTTAAAATCTCCTTTTGCTTGGCAGGTGTAACAAAGCGTGAAATCATTTCCACCTTAATGGGATAAGCCTCAAATCTTTTAAGCGCCGTTTGAAAATGCTGCATAGCCAAAACAGTTGTCGGCACAAGTATTGCACATTGCTTTGAGTCGGTTACGCATTTGAAAACAGCCCTAAGCGCCACCTCGGTTTTGCCGAAGCCGACGTCACCGCAAAGGAGCCTATCCATAGGAGCAGACCTTTCCATATCGTGCTTTATTTCATCGGAGCATCTTAACTGGTCCTCTGTTTCCTCGTATTCAAAGCGCAATTCAAAATCACGCTGTAAATCCGAGTCCTCGGAAAAGGCAAAGCCCTTTGTGCTCATTCTTTTGGCATAAAGAGCAATAAGCTCCTTTGCCATATCCTTAACGGAGCTTCTTACTCTTGCCTTTGTCTTTTTCCATTCTGTGGAGCCGAGACGGTTAATCTTAACCTTTGTATCATTTTTAGGACCTATATATTTTGAAACCAAATCAAGCTGTGTAACGGGAACATAAAGTGTATCTCCCTTTGCATAGCTTATTTTAATATAATCCTTTTTAACCTTGTTAATCTCTAATGCGTGAATACCCTCAAAAACACCGATGCCGTGAATATTGTGAACAATATAGTCGCCCACGGAAAGCTCATCAAGGGAATGAATAGCATTTTTGGAAGAAACCTTATGAGATTTTTTCTTGATCTGATTTGTCTTTGAATGGGTCAGCAGAGCAAATTTCATATCGGTTATTTTAAAGCCCGACTGCAGGGTGCCTGTAATTACATTTATAGCTTTCGGCTGGAATTTTGACGGCTTTTTTTCATAGAAAACACAGTCAAAGCCCATATCCTCAATATCGTCAGCCAAGGCTCTGCCTGCTCTGACGGTGCCTGCCATTAAGCAAACGGTGTAGCCGCCTTTTACAAGTGGAAAAAGCTCCTCCTTCAGTTGTGACAGGGTACCGCTCCAAGCGTTAAAGCCTTGAACGCTGAAATTAGCCAAATACCTAACAGGAGTATCAAAGCTGCCCCTTGGCAAAGAGTCCATATATATTACATTTTTTTCATTATAAATATCTGTCAGCTCATCAAAGGTCAAGGCAAATTTGTCAAGACCCTTACAGAGAGTTCCGTCCTCAACAAACCATTTAAGCTCCTCTAAATTGAGCCTTTCCTGCTTAACGGTTTTCTCCTTTATTCTTGCACTTTCAAGTGAAAAAAGTATACCGTCGGCATAGTCAAAAAGTCCCCTTGACTCATAACACAAAGGCAAATACTTATCAAGGCAGTTGAGCCTTATACCGTCTCTTAATTTATCAGCATCTGCAAGGAGCTTTTCTCTTGCCTTAATTGCCTTGCCCTTTAAGGCTTTTGCAAGGTCTTCTATTTTATCAGCGAGCTTTAGGCTATCCTCAAAAAGAACCTCATTTGCAGGTGTAATCTCAACAAACTCAACACTTGAGCTTCTTCTTTGTGTACCTATATCAAAGGAGGAAATAGTGTCGACCGTATCTCCCCAAAGCTCAATTCTTACAGGCTCGTCAAGATACGACGGAAAAATATCTATAATACCGCCTCTTACTGCAAACTGACTTGTACCGTCAACCTGCTCATATCTTGAATACCCTGCCAAAACAAGCCTTCTTTCAAGGTCGTTTATATTAATTTCATCATTTACGGAAATTGAAAATGTACGCTTTTCAAGCTCCTTTGGAGGCATTGTATACTGACAGGCACCTGCCACAGATGCCACTACGGCAGTAAAATCTCCCTTAATAATTCTTGACAGCACACCAAGTCTGATATGCTCAAAATCTCTGCTGACGCCTGCAACCTCCACAAAGGTAAATTCTCTTGCAGGGTATAGCAACACACCCTCCTGAAGCTCGGAAAGGCATTCCTGCACCTTTACGGCAGTTGCCTCGTCGGGAGTTATTATAAATGCTTTTTTGCCGTTCTCGCAAAGAGAATGAATTACAAGGCACTTTGATATATCGGAAAGACCGATAACCCCAATCGGAGCATTAAGGGTATTAACGCTTTGACTGAGGTCTGAAAATTCTTTACTCTTATTAAATTCGTTTGAAAAACAGGACATATTATCCATTACTCCCACTAACAGTTTAGGAATTATAAAGATTCATTGCTTTATCCGTTTCGCCGTCAACTATAAGCTTAACAGCCTCAACAGAATTCTCCAAAGCCTTTTTCAAATCACTTTCCTGTTCTTTCGGAAATCTGCCCAAAACCCAAGAAATAAGGTCATATTCGGGGTTAGGCTTTTTGCCCACACCGATTTTAACACGGGGAAAATTTTCGCTTCCCAAATGAGCAATTATACTTTTAATTCCGTTATGACCGCCTGCGGAACCTTTTCTGCGTATTCTTGTTTTTCCTACATCAAGAGAAATATCGTCAAAAACAACTATCACATTTTCCACAGGTATTTTATAAAAATTTGCCGCCTCGCCTACTGCCTCACCGCTGTTATTCATCATAGTCTGGGGCTTCATAACAAGGCAACGCTTTCCGTTAATAACAGCATCGGCAACTAATGCGTGGTGCTTTAGCTTTTTAATGTTAAAGCCCTCTTTAATCGCCAGCAAATCCATCGCAAGAAAGCCTGCATTATGGCGGGTCATTTCATATTTTGCTCCGGGATTTCCCAATCCAACAATCAGAAAATCATATGAGCCGTTATTAAACTGTTTCTTCCGAATGGGAAACATCGTCATCTTCCTTTACGATAATTTTAACCTCGTCGGCTCTTTTGCCGTCAACAGTCAGCACCTCGGCAGTAAGCTTTCCGCTTTCAAAGCTATCACCCACCTGAGGAATTTTATCTGTATTTTGCATTATCCAGCCATTAACTGTTGAAACATCGTCATTTTCGCTGTATATTCCGAAAAATTCATTGAAATCATCTATAGACGCACTGCCGTGAACAATATATTCGTTTACGCCGATTTCTTCAAAATCGTTTTGCACCTCGTCGTGCTCGTCCCAGATTTCTCCCACAAGCTCCTCTAAAATATCTTCAAGGGTTACAATGCCCTCTGTACCGCCGAATTCATCAATAACAACGGCAAGATGTGTCTTATTCTTTTGAAGAATACGCAGGAGCTTTGAAATTTTCGTATCGGGTGAAACCACGGGAACGGGCTTTAAAACCGTTCTTAATGATTTAAGCTTTCTTTTTCTTGCATTTTCAAAATCTCTGTGGTGAATTACACCCACGATATTATCAATATCGCCGATATAAACAGGCAGTCTGCTGAAATTTGTTGAATTGAAAACACGCTCAATTTCATCAAGAGGTGCGTATTTGTCAACCGCCTCAACATCAATTCTCGGCACAAGAATATCGCCAACATCAATATCGTCAAACTCTATTGATGAACGGATAAGCTCGCTTTCATTTTCGTCGATTTCACCGCCTGTTTTAGCCTCGTCAACATATGTTTTCAGCTCTTCCTCAGTAACCGTATCTGCCTTACCCAAGCCGAAAGCCTTGTTAAGAAGAAGCTTCCAGCCCTTGAAAAGCCAGTTAAGAGGCATAAACAAAACTATGAAAAATTTAATAATCGGCGTCATAAATACAACAAACTGCTCTGCCTTTTCCTTGGCAATTGTTTTAGGCGAAATCTCACCGAAAATCAATACAACTATTGTCATTACAACAGTTGACACCGTGGCACCCAAGTCACTGTTATCCCCAAGCAGACCTGTAAAAAACAAAGTAGCCAGAGAGGTTGACGCAATATTAACGATATTATTGCCGATAAGTACGGTGGAAAGCACAATATCATACTTTTCCGTCAGCTCCACGGCATTTTCAATTTTTTTATTTTTCTTTCCGTCACGCACCATTGCTTTAAGCTTGACACGGTTTACGGAAGAAAAGGCTGTTTCTGCACTTGAAAAAAATCCGCTGAAAAATACCAGCACAATCATAGCGCACAGCAACCCTGCGTTCATTTCTTCACTCCTAATTATATAAAAATTATTTGATAAAGCTATACAGAATAATCAATAAACAGTCCAAAAAGCCTTGTACTCAACAAAGTGTACAAGGCTTGGGAAATAACAAAAATTAATCTTCTGTCTTTTCAAATTCCTTAAAGCTTCTTTCGCTATCGGGAATTTCAAAGTTATACATATTTTCGTCCTTAACGTGCTTTTTAATAAACTCGTCACGGTCAAACAACTCATCAGCCTTAACCTTCCAAAGCTTAGCAGCATTGATGGTCTTGTCAAAGAACTCGTTGGCAGACTCCGGTGCAAGCATTTCTGTTGAATATGCACCTGTGTCGTGTACCATTTTACTGATAGCACCGGGGTTATCAAGCATAGGGCAGGGACGAAGCATATTGTTTGAGAAAGGCTGATTTTTCTTATAAGCCATAAAGAGTGGGCTCTTAAGAGCGTCAATAACGTGACATTCCTTAATATTGACATTTGAATAATGAACAAATGCACAAGGCTCGCAGTCACCGTTTGCATTAATATGGAAATAGTGACGACCGCCTGCAATACAGCCCTGAACATATTCACCGTCATTCCAGAAATCAAGAGCGAAGATAGCCTTAGTATGTCTCCACTCGTGCATTTTCTTATACATCAAGGCTCTCTGGTCAGCACTTACCATAAGGTCTGTTACAGCACCGTTACCGATGGGCATATATGTAAAGAACCAAGCAAACATAACGCCCTGTTCAATGAGCCAATCCATATATTCGTCAGAAGCTAAAAGCTCTGTATTCTTACTTGTGTAGCAAAGTGATGCACCGAAGGGAACGCCTCTTTTCTTAAGACGTGCCATAGCCTCGCAAACCTTTTTATACGTACCGTCGCCACGGCGGAAATCGTTTTCCTCCTCGTGACCTTCAATAGAAAAGGCCGGGATAAAATTACCCACTCTTACAAGCTCATCAGCGAACTCATCATCAAGAAGGGTTCCGTTAGTAAAGCTCATAAATAAGCAATCGGGATTTTCCTCACAAAGCCTGATAAGGTCCTTTTTACGCATAAGCGGCTCACCGCCTGTGTAAAGGAACATATAAGTACCAAGCTCTTTAGCCTCTCTGATTATACGGGCAAGTGTTTCATAATCAAGCTGACTGTTCTTTCCGTATTCAGCAGCCCAGCAGCCTTTGCAATGAAGATTGCAGGCAGCGGTTGGGTCAAGAAGAATTGCCCACGGAACATTACAATCGTTTTCCTCAATAGCCTTCATTCTCTTTGAATAGCTATTAATAGCTACATTAAGAGCAGGAGGAACAAGCTTTTCAACAACCTCAATATTAGTGTCGCAGATAAGCTTTTTTGCAAAAATCATCCAATTGTTATTCGGGTCGTCAAGAACCTTGTGTAAACCTGCATAGGTGCTTCTGTTTACCTTTTTAACATCTGCCATTTCAAGCAGGCTGAGAATTTTAGGTGCATTTGCATTAAAATCCTTACGTGCATATTTAATAGCATTTTTAATAGCTATAGACATTGCTGTCTCTTTAATAGACTTCATAAAATGAATCCTCTCTTAGTCAACAAATAAAGCCGAGTGTATCTCGTAATAGCAAATATAGCCCTTTTGTTTCAAATTGTCAAGAAATATTTTTCAGATTATCAACAAGTGTCTGTATATTGTCACAGTGTTAAATTATTTAAAACCTAATTTGAAATTTCAGTCTGTAGGTTTTATCTGTCTTATTTTTGTAAATTTCGTTGCAGTGGGAACCCCAGCTATCATATCCTCCGATACCCTGCTGACGTGCAATAAGCCTTACAACCGTCTTGTTATAATCCTTCAAATCCTTTTGGTGCCAAGCATTTTCAACCTCTTTTGGAAGCCAATGTGAAACATTAAGCTCCATTTGAGGCTCGGCAACAACAGAAAATACCTTTTTATCTCCCACCAATGCGGCATATCTTACACCTGTTCTGTTACCGCATTCCTGAGGCTTCAGATAATTTACCCACATATCCTTAACTGTTGTACTGTAAAGTCCGATTTTTGCGGCACAGCAGCGGTCAATATAATTTTCCTCGGGACCGTTTCCGAGATATGTTACGTTTTCAAAATCCGGCGGAAGCTCAAACAGCATTGAAACCTCGGGAATTTCGGGAAGTGAATCATCGGGATAAAACTGAAGGTCAACCTCCATCCCTTTTGAGGTAATTGTATAAATAACCCTTGCCTTTGACTCCGGCTGAGTACAGATAGTAGCACCGCAGGTAACAATTACCTTTTTGGAATTTTCAAGAATTTTATAATTTTGAATAGACCATTTTGTATTGTTGTAAATTCCGGGAGTATCTCCTGCATCTCTCCAGCAGCCCAGCCTTGAGCCTGCCCTTGTACCTCTGTCGTTATCGGTAAGAGCTCTCCAGAAATTCAGCCTTACGGGAGCCTGTAAAAGCTCTTCTCCGCCAACCTTAATTGAATAAAGCTGATTTCTTTCACGTCTTTCAAATCTGATATTTACATCATCTGAAATTATACGTAATGAACCGTATGTGTCGTCAACAATAAGCGGCATATCTGTTTCAAGCTCATCATATGTGTTTTCAAACTCATTTATGACAAACTGCTCCTCGGCAACCACATATCCTGCCTTGCACCAAGAGGTGTCCTCCTTTGCTCTGAGCTCAAGATTAAGATAGCATTCCGTGTTTGAAATTCTGCTCAGCTCAAGATTAATAACCGTCTTTTCAAAGGGCTCAACATTTACATCAACAAAGCCGTCGCAGAAAATGCCCTTGTCGGAGCAATGGCACCAGTATAATTCATATTCGTTTAAATTTGTAAAGAGATATTTATTCTTTATTTCAATAATACCTCTTTGAGCGTCAATGGCGTTAAAATCCACATACTGATAAAGCTTTTTAATTTCGGCAAGCTTGGGAGTAGGCTTTCTGTCGCCGAAAAGCAGACCGTTTCCGCAGAAATGACCGTCGTTAGGATTATCTCCGAAATCTCCGCCATAGGCAAGATATTCCTCACCGTTTTCATCCTCGGTCATAATGCTTTGGTCAACCCAGTCCCAAACAAAACCACCCTGCAAGCAGGGATATTTGTCCCAAAGCTTTGTGTATTCATCGGTAGAACCGCAGGAATTACCCATAGCATGAGAGTATTCACATAGAATAAAAGGTCTGCCGTCACGCTGTGTAAGGGCATATTCCTCACACTCCCAAGGCTTGTAGTACATCTTTGACTGAACGTCGGAAAGCTCCTTTTCGTCGGGAGCACGGTGACATTCAAAATGGACAAATCTTGTCTTATCGGTTTCCTTAAGATATCTGTACATCTTTTTAGGAGTTTCTCCGCCCAAGGATTCGTTACCCATTGACCAGCAAACAACGCTTGTCACATTCTTATCACGGTTAAGTGTAGCCTTAATTCTTTCCATACAGGCCTTTTCCCATTCGGGACGGGAGCCGGGAAGCTGAGGACAGCCAACTATTGTTGAAAAGCCAGTGCCGTGGGTTTCCATATTGTTTTCGTCAATAACATAAAGGCCGTATTCGTCACAAAGCTCCAAAAATCTCGGGCAGTTGGGATAATGAGAGGTACGGACAGAATTAATATTAGCCCTTTTCATCATTTCAATGTCATATCTCATAACATCTTCTGTGATGTAACGACCTGTCTTACAGTCAAATTCGTGCCTGTTTGTGCCCTTAAATACAACTCTCTTTCCGTTGATACGGATAATTCCGTCTTTAATCTCAACAGTTCTGAAGCCGATTTTCTGGCTGATATATTCAATAGGAACACCGTTATTTTTAAGAGTAATAACAAGAGTGTAGAGATAAGGGCTTTCACTTGACCACGGATGAACATCTGTAACTATCGCCTTAAGCTTAGTCTGATGGTCTTCATTTGCGTACTGACTGTCAAGGGCAACAGTATTTCCGTCAGCGTCAAGGATATTAAGGTCAAGACTGAGGCTTTCATAAGCACCGTTTGTCTTAACCACAATGTCTGCATAGCCGTCGCTTAAGGTTACGTCAGGCTGTGCCACAACAGTATAATCTCTGATATACTCTCTTTCGGTTGTGTAAATATAAACATCACGGAAAATTCCGCCCATTCTCCACATATCCTGACATTCAAGCCAGGAGCCTGTGCACCAGCGGTAAACCTCAACACCGATAGTGTTTGAGCCTTCTACAAGATGCCTTGTAATATCAAATTCGCTACGGTGGAAGGTTGATTCGGAATAGCCGACTCTTTCTCCGTTGATGTAAAGATAAAATGCCGACTCCACACCCTCAAAGCAAAGGACAACCCTTTTGCTGAGAAGCTTTTGGCTGACATTGATTTTCTTTATGTAGCAGCCAACAGGGTTATGCTTTGTAGGCGCATTAGGAGGGCATATATCCTCGCTTCCCTCCCAGGGGTATCTGACGTTGCAGTACTGATTTTGGTCATATCCCTGCATCTGCCATGAGCAAGGCACAACAACAGTATCCCAGTTATGAGAATCATAATGGGGCTGAGCAAAATCGCTTGGTCTGTAGGCATAATTTTTATAAAGCTTGAATTTCCATTTTCCGTTTAAAAGCTTACAACGTGACGACGCATACCTGTCGCATTTAACGGCTTCCTCAAAGCTTTCATAGGGCATAAAGGTTGAATGAGGAGGCAGCTTATTCACTCCTACAATCTCGGGATTTGACTGCCATTCGGTATAACCGTCAATAAAATTTCTCTCCATATTTCAATCTCCGTAGTCTGTAAAATCAAATTATCTTCTGTGATACATTCCCTCTCTGAAGCCCTCCTGCTTTATGCAGACACCTACGCTTTTGAGAAGGATAACGATATCAAGCTTCAGCGACCAATTGTCGCAGTAAAGCTTGTCATATTTCACCTTTTTCATAACGGATATTTCATCCCTGCCGTTAATCTGAGCAAGACCCGTAAGTCCCGGTCTGAAACGGTAAACACCGTATTCAAGGCGCAATCTGTGTGCCCTCATTTCTGAAGAAATCAGCGGTCTGGGACCTACAAAGCTCATATCGCCCTTAAGGATATTCCAAAGCTGAGGAAGCTCATCAAGACTTGTCTTTCTGAGAAACTTACCCACCTTTGTAATATACTGCTCGGGATTTTCCAAATCTCCCGTAGCCACATTAGGAGTATTATTTCTCATAGTTTGGAACTTGTAAATTTTAAAGGGCTTTCCCCTTCTGCCTCTTCTTTCGTGGGAGAAGAATACACTTGTATTCGGCGTAAGCAAATTAGCTATGCAGATTACAAGAAACAGCGGAGAAAGAATTATCAGCGCAAAAAACGATACTACGATATCAAAAAGCCTTTTGATTTTCGTAGGACCGAAATATTTTTTCAACTTCTGTTTCATTTTATTTTCCGTGTCCTTAAGTTAAGTTATTTTTGGTTCTGTTTTTTTATAGTTATACTAAAACGAATTGTTGCCTAATTAATAATTCCGTAATTTTACAAATCAAGATAATGTGTATAGTTTTGTTGATTATACCACATCTATTCGCAATATGCAATTTTTTTATAACAATTTTAATTATTGTTGCCAAATCGTAATTAATTATATATAATAGAGTGACTAAATTTCAAAGGACGGAAAAAATATGAAAAAAATATTCAGCGTATTCCTTTCGGCATTATTAATCTGCTTATGCTTTGCAGGCTGCAGCGGGCCTAACGCCGAAATGACAGAGGAAAATATAACCGCAACTGTTGACGAGGCTATGACTGCGTTAAAGGAATTTGATACGGAAAAGCTTGAAAAATATGTTGATTCGTCAACGCTTTCAACCATTCTCGGCTATGCAAAGGACCACCAGCAGTTCATTGATTTAGGCAAGGCAATTTTTGAAAATCTTACATATGAGGTTACAGCTGTTGACCTTGAAAATTCAACTGTAACAGTCAGCGTATGCAACAAAGACCTTTATGAAGTAGCAAGTGATTTTGCACAAAATCTCAAGAGCAATTATTCCACAATTCAGCTTCTTTCAAAGCTTTCAAACGACAGCTTTCTTGACAGGAAATTAAGCGTTTTGTGCGAATCAATAGACAGTGCCGAAATGCTTCCCGATTCAGCAGAAATTACTCTTACGGTTGAGCAGGACAGCAAAAATCTTGTGCTTGTATTTGACGATGATGCAGAAAATCAGGTGTCAGGCGGTGCTCTTTCCGCAATAAAGGAAATTTATTCTTAATCCGTTTTCCGTATTAAAATGTAATAAATAAAAAAATATAGTGACAACTGAAGGTATTTATGTTAAAATACAAGTTACGTAAGTTTAAGGTGGGTGTAAACAATGGCAAATAAAATTTTAACCGCCATTTTCGGAGATTACTCCAAAAAGGAAGTTAAACGAGTTAAAAAAACAGCAGACAAGGTGCTTGCCCTTGAAGAAAAATATCAGCCAATGAGTGATAAGGAGCTTACCTCCCAGACGGAAATTCTCAAAGGACGTCTTGCAAACGGTGAAACTCTTGATGACATTCTTCCCGACGCTTTCGCAGTATGCCGTGAGGCTGCCTGGAGAGTTCTCGGAATGAAGCATTTCCCCGTTCAGATTATAGGCGGTATCGTTCTCCATCAGGGCAGAATTGCCGAAATGAAGACAGGTGAAGGTAAAACTCTTGTTGCTACTCTTCCGGCATATCTTAATGCACTTAACGGCGAGGGTGTTCATATCGTTACAGTAAACGATTACCTTGCAAAGCGTGACTCTGAATGGATGGGTAAGCTTTACCGCTTCCTCGGTCTTTCGGTAGGTCTTATTATCCACGAAAAGACAAATGCTCAGAGACAGGAAGCATATAACGCCGATATCACATACGGCACAAATAATGAAATGGGCTTTGATTACCTCCGTGACAATATGGTTCAGTATAAGGAAGACAAGGTTCAAAGAGGTCATAAATTCGCAATCGTCGATGAGGTCGACTCAATTCTTATTGATGAGGCACGTACTCCTCTTATCATCAGCGGTAAGGGCGAGCAGTCAACAGACCTTTACCGTCAGGCAAATGCATTTGCAAAAACTCTTAAAATGGTTAAGGTTGCTAAAATGGACGAAAAGCAGGACACAGAGGCAACCTATGACGGCGACTATATCGTTGACGAAAAGGCTAAAACGGCAACTCTTACTCAGGACGGTGTTAAAAAGGCCGAGTCTTATTTCAATGTTGAAAACCTTATGGAAATGGAGAACACTACCCTCCTCCACCATATCAATCAGGCTATCAAGGCTAACGGCGTAATGAGAAGAGATATTGATTACGTTGTTACAGACGGTCAGGTTAAAATCGTTGATGAATTTACAGGTCGTATTATGGAGGGCAGACGTTATAACGAAGGTCTGCATCAGGCTATAGAGGCTAAGGAAGGCGTTAAGGTTGAGCACGAGAGCAAAACTCTTGCTACAATCACCTTCCAAAACTATTTCCGTCTTTACAGCAAGCTTTCAGGTATGACAGGTACCGCTTCAACTGAGGCTCCCGAATTTTCCGAAATCTACAAGCTTGACGTTGTTGAAATTCCTACTAATAAGCCTTTGGCACGAATTGACCATCCCGACGTTATTTTCCAAACCGAAAGAGGTAAATTCTATAACGTAATCGAGCAGATTAAAAAATGTCACGAAAAGGGACAGCCTGTTCTTGTTGGTACAATCAGCATTGAGAAGAGTGAGCTTCTTTCAAAGATGCTTAAAAAGGCTAGAATTCCTCATAACGTGCTCAACGCAAAGAACCATGAGAGAGAGGCTGAAATCATCGCTCAGGCAGGTAAATTCGGTGCCGTTACAATCGCCACAAATATGGCAGGACGTGGTACTGATATTATGCTTGGCGGTAACGCAGAATATCTTGCAAAGGCTGAAATGAAGAGAATGCAGTACACCGACGAGCTTATTGCAGAGGCAACAGGCTTTGCGGAAACCGACAATCAGGAAATCATTGACGCAAGAAAAACCTTCCAGGAGCTTGAGGCAAAGTATAAGGACGAAATCAAGGAAGAGGCTGACAAGGTCAGAGAGGTTGGCGGTCTGTTCATTCTCGGTACAGAACGTCACGATTCAAGACGTATTGACAACCAGTTAAGAGGTCGTTCGGGACGTCAGGGTGACCCCGGTGAAAGCCAGTTTTATCTTTCACTTGAGGACGATTTAATGCGTCTGTTCGGCGGTGAAAGAATGCAGGCTATGATGGCTCGTCTTACAGATGACGAAAATATGCCTATCGAGTCAAAGATGATTACAAAGACAGTTGAGTCCTCACAGAAGAAGGTTGAGGGCAGAAACTTCGGTATACGTAAGAATACGCTTCAGTACGACGACGTTATGAACCGTCAAAGACAGCTTATTTACCAGCAGAGAGATCAGGTGCTTGACGGAATTGATTTGTCTGACAAGATTCTTTCTATGCTTGATACAAACATTGAAGAAAATGTTAAAAACTACTTTGCAGGCGACAGCAAGGCTGACTGGAACGTTGCAGGTCTTAAGGAAAAGTACAAGGGCTGGCTTACTACAGACGACGACTTTACGGAAGATGTTGATATGCTTTCTGTTGAAGGAACCATTGAGCTTCTCACCGACAGAGGTCATAAGCGACTTGAAGAAAAGAGAGAGCTTTTGGGCGATGAAATGTTCAACGACTTTGAAAGAATGGTTCTTCTCCGTAACGTTGACGTTCTTTGGATGGACCACATCGACGCAATGGACGATTTGAAGCAGGGTATCCACCTGAGAGCATATGCTCAGCAGGACCCTGTAGTTGCTTTCCGTATGGAGTCATACGATATGTTTGACGAAATGACGGCAACTATCCGTGAAAACACAGTTAGGATGATGCTTACCATTATGCCGAGAAGACGTGAAGACGTTGAAAGAAAGGCAGTTGCAAAGGTAACGGCTACATCTGCAGGCGGTGACGATACAGTTAAAGCTACCCCTGTCAGAAAAGGCCATAAGGTAGGTCCTAACGACCCATGTCCCTGCGGCTCAGGCAAAAAATACAAGAAATGTTGCGGCGCTCCGGGCAAAGAAAAAGCAGAATAATTAAATAAACACCACAGAAGCTAAAATTTCTGTGGTGTTTTCGTTTTTATTAAATATTGCTCCCTCGGCACAGTGCGCATTGTGCGCGTGCCGACGTAGCAGAGGGGGTTATCAGGGGGAATTCACATCTTAAATGTGTCCCCCTGATTTACTTTCTTCGTTTCATTTCTTTCGCAACACGAAAGAAATGGAAGACCCCGCGTCAGCGGAAAATAATCACAAATAATATTTATATCCATTTTTTCTTTTTAAACCATATTATAAATGCCGTAACAACAAATATGCTCAGACAGATAACAAAGGGATATCCCCACTTGGAATTAAGCTCAGGCATATATTTAAAATTCATTCCGTACCATCCGACTATCACCGTCAAAGGAAAAAATATCGTGGTAACAAGGGTAAAAATTTTCATCGTCTGATTAAGCCGCATATCAAGATACGCTTGATATGAGTCCCACAAATGAATTACACCGTCACGCAATAGGTCTACATTTTCCTTTAATCTGACTGCTTTATCGGTAAAAATTTTAAATGAACGAAGCCTGTTTTCGTCGAAAAGCTCATTTTCATTTTCTCTGAATGCCTCGCCAACATCAATAAGCTGTTCATAAAATCCCCGAAGCGTCAGCAGTTCGTTTTTCATTTTCAGCAGCTTTATATTAAAATCACTGTCGGCTTTATCCTTTAAAACAGTTTCTTCAAGCTCTCCGATTTTATATTCCGCCTTTTCAAGCTCCTTGCTGTCCCCTGCTATCATCCCTTCAAGAAAGGCACAGACAAGCTTTTCCAAGGTCAGACTTTCACAGGAGCAATGGGAAAGAAGCTTCATAAAATAATTTCTGTTTGAGTCGTCGTCATCATAAATATTTACGGCAAGAAGAAAATTTTTCTTTATAAAAAGCGCCATACAATCCTCGCAATTCATATCCTTTGCGTCGGCAACAATAATTTTAACAAAGCTGTAATCGTCAAAAACCTCAATGTCCGAGGAGAAAAATCCGCTTTTTTCTCTGCATCTTTCTACGCATTGCAGGGAAAAACCGAAATTTTTATAGAGCCTTTCAAGCTCCTGAAAATTAATAAACCCTGCCGTAAGCTGTTTGTCGTTTACGTCTGAAGCATCAATCCCGATTATCTCGTCATCAAACTGATAGAACATAAAATCACCGATTTTATTTTTGCCTGAAAATGAAAAAATACGCTTCAAGTATGAAACGTATTAA
>JBJFHZ010000021.1:0-72510 GCA_051894075.1 Eubacterium sp. | reverse complement strand
TGGCAAGAATTAAGGGTGCTATGGCAACTCGTAAAAGAAGAAAGAAAGTATTAAAGGCAGCTAAAGGTTACTACGGCGGAAAGCACCGCCTTTTCAAAACAGCTAAGCAGGCTGTAATGAAGAGCGGTCAGTATGCTTACATCGGCAGAAAGCAGAAGAAGAGAGATTTCAGAAGACTTTGGATTACACGTATTTCTGCTGCTTGCAAGGCAAACGGTACTAACTATTCAACCTTTATGAACGGTCTTAAGAAAGCAGGCATTGACCTTAACAGAAAGATGCTTTCTGAAATTGCAATTTCAGACCCAACTGCTTTCACAACTCTTGTTGAGGCTGCAAAGGCTGCATTATAATTTAGATAAATCTCGAAATCAAAACGGTTTCGGGATTTTTTATTTTTTATATAGCATTTTAAAAACACTTGTGCTACAATGATAAAAAATCAGACGAGGTAATTTCTATGGATTATAAGGAAAAGTATAGAGAATGGCTTTCCTTTGCCGATGAGGACACAAGGGCAGAGCTTCTTTCCGTTACAGATGAAAAGGAAATTGAGGACAGATTTTATAAAGACTTGGCTTTCGGTACAGGCGGTTTGCGTGGTGTTATGGGTGCAGGCTCAAACCGTATGAACAAATATACTGTGGGCAAAGCAACCCTCGGCCTTGCAAGATATCTGAAAAGTAAAAATGAGGGTGAAATTTCAGTTGCCCTTGCCTATGATACGAGGAATAATTCACAGTATTTTGCCAAGACAGCAGCAGGAATTTTCGCATCACAGGGCATTAAGGTTTATATTTATGAAACGGTAGTCCCTGTTCCCGTGCTTTCCTTTACAACACATTATCTTGGTTGTACTGCAGGCGTAATGATTACTGCCTCCCATAATCCAAAGGAATATAACGGCTATAAGGTTTATGACAGTAAGGGCTGTCAGTTTTGCACTGAGGATGCAAAAAATGCCATAGGCTTTATTAATGATATTACCGATTATTCCTCAATTCCGTTTACCGATGAAAGCGAGCTTATTACATATATCGGCGAAAAGGAGCTTTCGGCTTTTCTCGGTGAGGTGAAAAAGCAGTCACTTTATGAAGAAAAAAGCGACCTTAAAATCGTTTATACTCCTCTTCATGGTACAGGTAATATCCCTGTCAGAAGAATGCTTCAGGGAATGGATGTAACTGTTGTTAAGGAGCAGGAGCTTCCCGACGGCGATTTCTCAACTGTCCGTTCTCCCAATCCTGAGGAAAAGGACGCTCTTACAATCGCTATTGAAAAAGCAAAGGAAATCGGAGCAGACCTTGTTTTAGGCACTGACCCCGATTGTGACAGAGTAGGCATTGCCGTAAAGGACGGCGACGATTATAGATTATTTACAGGTAATCAGACAGGTGCGTTGCTTGTTAAATTTGTGCTGACTATGAAAAGTGCACAGCTTAATTCAAAATCAACCCTTGTAAAGACGATTGTTACATCTGATTTAGGTGCAAATATCGGCAGAAGCTTCGGACTTAATATTGAAGAAACACTTACAGGCTTTAAGTATATAGGCGACAAAATCAACAGGTACGAGGAAACAGGGGAGAGGGAATTTGTTATCGGTTATGAGGAGTCCTACGGTTATCTTGTAGGAACCCATGCAAGAGACAAGGACGCTGTTGTTTCATCAATGCTTATTTGTCAAATGGCGGCTTGGTATAAAAATCAGGGCAAAACCCTTGTTGACGGACTCAACGAAATATATAATGAGTACGGATATTTCCTTGATTATCTTGATTCCTTTGTGCTTAAGGGTAAGGACGGCGCAGAAAAAATACAGCACCTTATGACATATTTCAGAGAAAAGGGTGTAAATCTTTTTGACGGAATAGAAAGTGTTATTGATTTCTCAACAGGTATAAGAGATTTGCCAAAGGAAAATGTGCTTAAATATGTATTTACCGACGGTTCATGGATGGCAGTCAGACCGTCAGGCACAGAGCCTAAAATCAAGATTTATTACTCTATTGTTGACCCGTCAAAGGATAATGCATCTAAAAGACTTGACAGCATAAGAAAAGAAATCAAAGAAATCATATTAGCTTAGTTTACAGGAGAAAAATATGAACAAGGTTCAAAGCTACGTTGAAACAGTTTTACAGCCAAAGCTTCAGGGCGACGGCGGTTGGGTAGAATTTGTATCCCTTGAGGGAGATAGGCTTACCCTTATTTTCAGAGGCGAATGTTCAAAGTGCCTTATTCTTCATCGCTGTACAGACTGGATAGAAGAGCAGATAAAAAGAGATTTAAAGAAAAACATCAAGGTTACTGCAATACGCAAAAAGCCTTATTTTCAGGACGTATAAGGAGGTAAAGGACTGTGGCACATATTAAAGTAGTACGACGTTCCATGCGTCCCGAGGAATGGACGGATTTGCGCTTTGGTTGGCTTAAAAGGCATATATACAGCAGTAAGTGGGAAATTAAAAATCTTATGATAAGAGACGCCAGACAGGTGTCTGAAATGGAATTCGAGTATTACAGCGACGATTACAGACCGCTTAATAAGGGCGATATGTACTTTACTCCCGACGGTACTGCCTTTATTAAAGCAGATGTTAATATTCCAAAGGAGCTTCAGGGTAAGGAGCTTTGGTTTTCTCTTAAAACTGCCGCTGAAATCTGCGTAAAAGTAAACGGAAAATATGTTGGCGGTGTTGACCCTAACAGAGAACGAATGCTCCTTTCCTCCTATGTGAATGATAAAGAAACCCTCCATTTTGAAATGATGGGCTATAACCGTTCAAAGCCTGATGATGAACGAAATCCCGAGTCACTTTCCGTAAGGGGTTGCCGTCAGATTTTTGAGGGTGCATACATATGCACAGTAAATCATAAGGTGCAAAATCTTGTGTGGGATTTTGAGCTTCTTCTTGATATTGCAAAAAGCGATTTGTTTAACGAGGACTACAGGGCCTTTCTTAACAGAGAGCTTAATAACGCAATGAATCTTATAGATTTTGACAGCGATGAGCTTACAGGTGTTGATGAATGTCAGAAATATCTTGATGAGGTGGTTTTTGCAAACGATAATTATAAAGGCAACGGTGATGTTGCACTTATTGCCCATTCACACCTTGATATTGCTTATTACTGGAGAAGAATTCATGCAGTGCAGAAAAATCTGCGTACTGTTTTAATTCAGCTTCGTTTGATGGATAAATATCCCGATTTCAAATATACCCATACACAGCCATATGTTTATGAAACCTTGGAAAAATATTATCCCGATGTTTTTGAGGAGCTAAAGGAAAAGGTTGCAAACGGTCAGTTTGAGCCTGTAGGCGCAATGTATGTTGAGCCTGACTGTAATGTTCCGTCAGCAGAATCTCTTATCCGTCAATGCCTTTACGGTCAGCAGACCTATAAGAGAATGTTCGGTAAAAGAGTGAATAATGCATGGCTTCCCGATGTTTTCGGCAACAGCTGGATTTTACCTCAAATACTTAAAAAAAGCGGTGTTGATTATTTTGTTTCAAACAAAATGTCAACCTGGAATGATACTAACAGATTCCCCCATAACAATTTCATTTGGAAGGGTATTGACGGCTCAACCGTTCTTGCCTGCGTTCCGCCTACTCATTTTATCACCTGGAATATGCCTTCGCAGATTCAGGAAAACTGGGAGGCTTATATTGACAAGGATAAGGGCGGTCAAACAATGAATATGTTTGGCTACGGTGACGGCGGTTCAGGCTGTACTGAGGAAATGATAGAGCTTATGCACCGCTTTGACAAGCTTTCAATTATGCCTAAATGTGAGCATATGGGCGGAGCAGAATTCCTTGAAAAAGATCTTAAGGATAACGAAAATCTCAAAACCTGGGACGGTGAGCTTTATTTAGAGATGCACCGTGGAACCTTTACCACAAAATCGGATTTAAAGCGTGCCAACAGACGTCTTGAAAATAAGCTCAGAGATGCTGAAATTCTTTCTGTTTTAAGAGGCGAAAACAATACACAAAGGATTACAGAGCTTTACAAAAAGCTACTCATAAATCAGTTCCACGATATTCTGCCGGGCTCTCATATTCACCCCGTATATGAGGATGCAATGGAGGATTATCGGGAAATCGAAGCAGGTCTTGACGAAATTATCGGCTCAGGCTCAAAGTATTTCAATACCCTTAACTTTAAGCGTGACGCATTGACCTTTGTACCGAATAAAAAGGGAACATCAATCCGTTACGGCGAAAAGGGTAACTGGATTATTCCTAATATTCCCGCAATGTCATCTGCAATTCTTCGCAGTACAAAGGGCAGTGACGACTGGTTTACTGTAGGTGATACTGTTGAAACTCCTTACTATTTTGTTAAATTCAATGCCGACGGCTCCTTTGCCTCACTCTACGATAAGGAGCTTGACAGGGAATGGACTGACGGAGATTTTAACAAGCTGAAAATATACACAGATTGCCCCGGCAACTATGACGCTTGGGATATTCTGCCAAATTATAAGGATAAGCAAATAGACATTGAGGTTGAAAAGCCTCTTGAGCTTACCGAAAGTGACGGCGAATGTGCAAGCTTTACAGCAGTTTTAAAAACAGAAAAATCCACTTGGACAATGATTATCAGACTTTTCAGAAGAAGTCGTGGCATTGAGGTGGAGAACATTGTTGACTGGAACGAAAAGCACAAGCTTGCAAAGGCAGAATTCTCCTGCAATGTGCTTACCCGTAAAGCCCTTTGCGACACGTCTGCAGGCTTTATTGAAAGAGATACTCACAGAAATACAAGCTGGCAGCAGGCTCGTTTTGAAACCTGTCACCATAAATGGGCAGATCTTTCTCAGACCGACGGCGGTGTTGCGATTGTTAATGACGGCAAGTACGGTATCGGCTTTGACGAAAATACAATGTCCCTGTCTCTGCTTCGTGCTACCATCAGACCCGATGTGACAAGTGATGTGGGTGTACATAATTTCTGCTATATAATTGTTCCCCATAGTGACGACGCAGTAAGAGCAGGAATAAACAAGCTTGCTTTTCAGTACAATATTCCGCTTGTAAAGGCTGATGTACAGTATGACGGCGATACCTTTGAGCCTCTTTTCCTTCAGGCAATGAAAGCATCGGAGGACGGCTCAATGACTGTTATCAGACTTTCGGAACAGGACGGTAAAAGCGGTAAAATCAGACTCAGCAAAAAAGTTAAACTGCTCAATATGCTTGAGGATGTAACAGGGGAGACGGATGTTATCGAATATAAGCCCTTTGAGATTATTACAATCGGGGTGAAGCAATGACAACGTCACAGATAGTAATTATAGTTGCAGTTATTCTTGTTCTCGGAATAATTGTATTTCCGCTGATTAACAGAAAGCAGTTTAGAAATCTTCCTCCCGACCAGCAGATAAGAATTCTAATGAAAGAGGCAAAGGGGCTTATCTATTTTAAAAACGTGGCAAAGGGCAGTACAGGGGTTTTGTTTTATGTTAAAAATAAGCGCAAAATTCTTGCATTCCCTTGGGTGCTTGAGGACGGTAAAATGGTTTGCAAAAGGGAAAATCCCTTTGAGCGCTGGGATTATCCCGAGGAAAAACAGCCTCTTAACGATGATGAGCTGAAACAGCTTTCAGAGGAGCTTGAAAAATACAACAAAAAAAATCCCGTCAAAATAACCTTTGACGAGAAATAGAAAAGTATCCGAAAGATTTTTCTTTCGGATACTTTTTATATGTATATTAAATTACTGCTTTGCACCGTTGTCAAAGTTCTCGAGAACCTTTACGCTGATTGCAAAGCAATCTGCAAGCCCCTTAAGGTCCATATTGTCATATGTATCACGTCTTGTATGGTAATAGTCCTCAAGCTTGTGGTTAAGACCTGTAACGCCTGTAGCACGGAAGCCTGCCTGAGCAAATGCTGCTGAGTCGGTAGCACCGCCAAGAGGAGGAACCCAACCCTTTTTACAAGGAATGTTAAGCTCCTTGGCTGACTCCATAAACAAGTCGGAAACGTCTTTATCTGCTTTAACAGTACCGTTAAGGTCACGGTAGTTTGTCATAAGATATTTCGGGTCGTGAATTGTATCGTAAGAAAAGATAAATGTAGGTACGTCGTCAAATTCGCCCTTGTGAGCCTCGCACCAAGCCTTAGCACCTCTGAGACCTGCTTCCTCCGAGCCGGAGAGGATAACGCCTACCTCTGTGTTTTCAAGAGTGATACCCTCGTCCTGAAGAGCCTTCATAACTGCGATACCCATATAACAGCCTGAAAGGTTGTCATTGGCACCGTCAACTACTCTGTTCTTGTTCCACATCCAGTAAAGACCGATAAGGAAAGGAACAAAGATAAGTCCCCAAAGTGCCATTTTAAAAAGTGTTGTGCCCGGAGTAATCGCACCGATAGCACCGTATTTTACAATTGCGATAATTGAAATAACAAGATAATATACTGCACCGATACCGCAAATAACAGCGTGACCTTCAAAGCCTACACCGCCTAAAGCGTAGTTTACAGGCCATTCCCAAGCGGCGTCAGGGTGACCGTTGAAGAATATACGGCGCTTAACCTCGCCCGTACATTTCTTAACGGCAGTTACGTTGTGACCTGTTTTTTCAGGGAAAAAGCGGTCAACGCATTTTTTGTAAACGCCAAATTCAAGAAGCACAATAGCAAGTCCTGCAACAATGAGGATTGCCGATAAAATCGGAGCAAAGAAAAAACATACAATAGCGGCTAAAACAAATGTTATTGTAAAGTAAATCCAGCCGTAGAAGGCACCGGGGTTTTCCTTAAAGGACTCAACATCTGCTCTTTCACATCCGCAGTCCTTTTTTAGAACATCAGCCATATATTCGCATGCCTGCTGTTCACCCTTTGAGCCCGGAGCACGCTTTTCCATATCCTTACAGATATGTGTGATTTCGTCAAGCATATACTTGGCATAGTCGTCTTTCTTGCTTATGATTTTTTTTAAGTCCATAAGTCTCCTCCTTAAAAATAAAAATTATTAAATTTATTTTAGCACAATATATTTTAGGTATCAAGGGCTTTGCTTAAAAAGCTCTTTAAAATTTCACTCTTGGGGTTTTCAAAAATTTCCTCAGGAGTTCCCTCTTCTTCAATAACGCCGTTTGCCATAAATATTACCTTATCAGCAACATTTTTTGCAAATTCCATTTCATGAGTAACAACAATCATCGTGCTGTTTCCTGTTTTAAGACTTCGTATAACATTTAGGACTTCGCCCGTAAGCTCGGGGTCAAGCGCAGATGTAGGCTCGTCAAAGCAGAGTATGTCGGGACTCATTGCAAGAGCCCTTGCAATTGCAACTCTCTGTTGCTGACCGCCTGAAAGCTGGCATGGATAAGCGTCTGCCTTTTCGGAAAGACCTACTCTTTCAAGCAGGGCATCTGCGTTCTTGTCAATTTCCTCAAGACGCTTTGCCTTGTAATTCTTTGCGGAGAAGCCTTTGCTTTCCTTTTTTGCTGTCTTTATTTCTTCCTTTAGTGCAAGGGTGGGGGCAAGGGTGAGATTTTTCTTAACCGTATACTGAGGAAAAAGATTGAACTGCTGAAATACAAGACCGAAGTGCAGTCTGTTTTTTCTTATCTTCTTTTCGGAAAGGGACTCCTTGTCCTCTCCGTCAATAAGGGTTTCACCCGATACTGTTATAGTGCCCTTATCGGGAGTTTCAAGAAAGTTCAAGCAACGCAAAAGTGTTGTTTTTCCGCTGCCTGAGGAGCCGATAATTACAAGAACATCACCCTTATCAAGAGTAAAGTCTATTCCTTTTAAAACCTCGTTATTGCCGAAGCTTTTATGTATATTTTTTACTTCAATAATAGCCATGGCATTAACCTCTGTAGTAGTCTAATTTCTTTTCAATCTTGCCGAAAAGAACAGTAAGGATACCGTTAAATATCAGATAAAATGCACCTGTGTAGAACAGAGGCCAGATAAGACCCTCTGACTTAATGAACATCTGACCTGCCCAAATTACCTCATAAACGGCAATGATTCTTGCAAGGGAGGTATCCTTTACAAGTGTAATTATTTCGTTACTCATAGGCGGTATAATTCTTTTTACAACCTGTAAAAGAATAACCTTGAAGAAAATCTGGCTCTTAGTCATACCGAGAACCTGACCTGCTTCGTACTGACCTACTGAAATACCCTCTATTCCGCCTCTGTAAATTTCTGAAAAGTAGCATGCATAGTTTATTACAAAAGCAATAAGCACTGCCACAAATCTGTCAAAAACAGACCAGGTTGCCACCCAGGCAATTAAAGCATTGGGATTTTCAACCTTAGCCGCGTCTGCCGCCGCAAGACCGGGACCGAAATAGATTATAAGCATTTGAAGCATAAGAGGAGTACCTCTTATAATCCAAACAAATACCTTTACAAGATATTTTAAAGGCTTAAATTTGCTCATTGAGCCGAAGCTCAGTATAAGACCGAGTGGCAGAGCAAAAACAAGCGTCAAAGCAAAAAGCTCAAGAGTAGTACCGAAGCCTTTAAGCAATTCTAAAGTGACCTGCCAGAACATTTTGTTTCTCCTTAAATCTTTTAATAAGAAATCAAACAGGAATCGGCAAATTTCTTTGCCGACTCCTGCTTTAGGGTAGCGGTAATAATCCGAACCCGTCAAAAATGTAGTATTAAAGCGATATTTGTCGCTTTCGCTGTTGCCTTGCGTCAGCAAGGCTGCCATCTCAAGACACCAAATCTCATCTTTACTCCAAGCATTTTTGATGCTTTGCAGTTTATCGTGTGCAGATTTGGTCTTAATCAAGGCACAAAACGCAGTTATTCCTTTCGGATTAACAAGTGTATTTTAACAAAGAGTAAGGGCAAATCCGCCATGATAAACCGTGGTTCGAATTATGACCGTTACCCTATGGTTTAGTAAAAATTATTTAATAAGAGTAAGGCTGTATTTTTCAGCAAGCTTATCAAGTGTACCGTCGGCAATAAGCTCGTCTGTAATCTTATTGATTTCTGCGGTGAGGTCGGAATCCTTTCTGCAAGCGATACCGTATTCCTCTTCGTTAAGCTCTTCGGCTTGAACAAGGTCTTCGTAGCTTGTTCCTGCGCCTGTCATAGCATTAGCCATTGTAATATCAATTACACAAGCGTCTGATGAGCCTGAAGCAACCTCCATAAGAGCACTTGCCTGGTCGGATACTGCTGTGTAGGTGATGCCTGCATCATCAAGAGCGCCTGCACCTGCAGAGCCTGCCTCAGCGGCAAATGCAAGGTCTGTCATTTCAGCAAGAGTGGTGTAATTTGCTTTAACGTCAGCAGTTGTAACAACTACCTGTGCGTTCTTAACATAAGCGTCTGTTACGCTTGCGTTGAGCTTAACCTCGTCTGTAATTGTCATACCGTTCCAGATACAGTCAATGGTTTTAGCGTCAAGCTCAAGGAACTTATTGTCCCAGTCGATAATAACGAATTCTGCGTCAACACCCAGCTTTTCGCAAACAGCCTCGGCATATTCTGTGTCAAAGCCTGTCCACTCGTCTGTTTCCTTATCCTTGTAGTTCATCGGCTCGTATACTGTAACACCGATAACAAGCTTACCCTTGTCCTTAATGTAAGCAAGGTCGCTGTCTGCGGCTGCAGAGGTGTCATTGTCTGAATTGTTGTTTGTTGTTTCGTTTGTGTCCTTTGAGCATGCAGCGAAAATTGATATAACCGAAATAGTCATAACTGCTGCAAGAAGAACTGATAAAAACTTTTTCATTATTAGTTTTCCTTTCAAAATTAGTATTCTTTTACGAATTAGCACTTTGCCATACTAAAACGTTTGAATTAATTATAGCAGACAAATAATAAAAAAGCAATATTTTTTGTAACAAAAAAGGGAGACGTTATGCCTCCCGATTTATCAATATTGCTGTATTTATTACAATTTACTCAATTGGAACGAGATTTTTAAGGCTTACGTCCATAATAGGTGCCGAATGTGTAAGAGCACCGCAGGAAACGAAATCAACGCCGATTTCAGCTATTTCCTTAAGCCTTTCTTTAGTTACATTACCCGAGCATTCTGTTTCGGCTCTACCGTCGATGATTTCAAGAGCCTTCTTCATAGTGTCATTATCCATATTGTCAAGCATAATGATGTCTGCACCGGCTTCAACTGCTTCCTTCACCTGCTCAAGAGTTTCTGTCTCAATCTCAATTTTACGAACGAATGGAGCATATGCCTTTGCCATTTCTATAGCCTTTGTAACAGAGCCTGCCGCACCGATATGATTGTCCTTGAGAAGAACACCGTCGGAAAGATTGTATCTGTGATTTGTGGCACCGCCTACTGTTACTGCATATTTCTCAAAAGGACGCATATTAGGAGTTGTCTTTCTTGTGTCAAGCAGGGTAGTGGAATAGCCCTCAAGCTCCTTCATATATTCTCTTGTAATTGTTGCAATACCGCTCATTCGCTGCAAATAGTTAAGGGCAGTTCTTTCACCGCTTAAAATTGCTTTGATATCGCCGTATATAACGCCTAAAATGTCGCCCTTTTTAACGAAGTCACCGTCCTTGCAGTTTGCTTCAAAACGGCTTGTACTGTCAAGCAGCTCAAAGGTTCTTCTGAAAATATCAAGACCGCAGATAACACCGTCCTGCTTGCAGATAAGGTCTGCCTTGCCCTGCTTATCCTCAGGCATAACTGCATTTGCGGAAACGTCCTCGTAGGTTATATCCTCTCGCAGAGTATTCATTATGTAGTCGTCAACATTAACCTTCAGTGTTACACCATTTATCATAAAAATCCCTGTCCTTTTCTCTGATGTTGTTCATTATAAGCTTTTTGAATTCTGCCTCTCTAACCGATTTTTCGGGGTACTGTGAAAGCTCAATATCAGGCAGGTCAACATTTTTGTCAGTTGTGTCCTTTGTAATTAAATCTGCCGCTCTTTTTGCAAATACAAGGCTTTCAAGCAGTGAATTTGAAGCAAGTCTGTTCTTTCCGTGAACACCGTTGCAGGCAGTTTCACCTACTGCAAAAAGGTGCTCCATTGATGTTTTACCGTCAATGTCCGTTTCAATACCGCCCATCATATAGTGCTGGGCAGGAGTTACGGGAACCTTGTCCTTAGTAATATCGTAGCCCTCGTCCATACAGGCTTCAAAGATATTCGGAAAACGTTTTTTAGCCTGCTCGCTTGTCATAGTGGGGAGGGTGATATATACGTGGTCTGTGTTAAACTTCTTCATTTCCTTAACAATGGCGTTTGTTACTACATCTCTTGGCTGAAGCTCATCTGTAAAGCGCTGACCGTTTTCATTGAGAAGAATTGCACCTTCGCCTCTTACGCTTTCGCTGATAAGAAAGCGTCTGCCCTTTTTCTTGCTGTAAAGGGTGGTTGGGTGAATTTGAATATAATTCATATCCTTAAGCTTTATGCCGTGCTTAAGAGCTAAAGCAAAGGAGTCGCCTGTGATGTGTGAGTAGTTGGTTGAATTTTTAAAAAGACCGCCGATTCCGCCTGTGGCAAGTATGATGTTCTTTGCGAGAATTGCACCCATTTCTCCGTATTCGTCCTCACAGACTACGCCTTGACAAACGTTGTCCTTTTCGATAAGGTCAATCATTGTTGTCTGAGCAACGATAGTGATATTATCTCTTCTCTTTGCGATTTCAAGGAGAGTATCTGTTATCTCCTTACCTGTTTCGTCCTTGTGGTGAAGTATTCTGTTTCTCCTGTGTGCACCCTCTCTTGTGTAGTCAAAATCTCCGCTTTCGTCGGTGTCAAATTTAACGCCGAGATTTACAAGTGTCTGAATAATCTCGGGAGAGGATTCAATCATTACCTTTACCGACTCGGGATTGTTTTCGTAATGACCTGCCTTCATAGTGTCCTCATAGTAGCACTTGAAATCGTTAATATCCTTTAAAACACAAACTCCGCCCTGTGCAAGAAAGGAATCGCAGTCGCTGTAATTTTCCTTTGTAATAATGAGAACATCCATATTTTCAGGAAGACAGAGCGCCGCAAAAAGTCCTGCCACACCGCTTCCCACAATTACTGTATCGGTTTGTATAAATTCGTTAGTCTCCATTGATTTTTATAAAGACAGATGTCTTTATCTCCTTAAATTTTGGACTTGTATATTTAGATATACTTATTCTAATATATATTGTTTTTACCTGCTTGTCAAGATTGAATAAAGATATATATTGTGATAAAATGAAAAAAACAGGAGAATTTTGCAGAGCTATGAATGTTTATGATTTTGACAATACGATATATGACGGTGAAACCCTTGTGGATTTCATACTTTACTATGTCCGCACCGATCCGAGAATTTGGAAATATGTTCCGAAGCTGCTTGTGATTTGCTTTAAGGATGCTTTTCATCTTTTTACCGTTGAGGATGCAGTTGACGCATATGCCGGCTTTCTTGAGGGCTATTATACTAAAATTGATACGATTGAAGCTGACGTAAAGAAATTTTGGGATAAGAACGAATACAAGATTAAACCTTGGTACGAAATGGTAAGAAAGCCTGACGATATTATAGTTTCCGGCTCCACCGATTTTCTGCTTGATGAAATTATGAAGCGTATGGGAATTAAAAATTATATCGGCTCTTCGATTGATAAGAAAACAGGAAAATTCAAAAGGCTTTGCTTTCTTGAAAATAAGGTTAAATTTTTCAAAGAGTCTTTTCCGAATGCCCATATAGATAATTTCTATACCGACTCAATGAATGATAAGGCGATGATGGATATTGCCGACCACGTTTATTTTGTTAAAGGGGACAAAATAGAGCAGATTAAATAGGGTACCATAGGAGTAAAAATGACAAAGCTTACATTTATTGCAGACACACACCACTACAGCAAAACTCTCGGTACGTCAGGCAGACAGTATTTTCTGTGTTCAGGCTCAGACCAAAAGTGCCTTGCCGAGACAGGAGATATAATAGACGCAGCATTTGAAAAAATCGGAAATTCCGATACAGACGCTGTTATGATTGCAGGCGACGTAACAAACGACGGCGAGGTTGTTTCCCATATTGAATTCAGAGAAAAGCTTTATAAGCTCAGCAAAAAGAAAAGGGTGTATCTTATAACCGCTACCCACGATTGGTGCTGTGACGGTAATCCGAGACGCTTCAGAGGAGGTATTGTTACCCACGATGTGGAAACAATGCCAAGCAATAAGCTCCGTGATTTCTATTATGATTTTGGACCTAAGGACGCTTTGAGCGAATATATAACCCATATCGGAACCTGCTCCTATGTTGTTCAGCTTTCCGAGAGGGTGCGACTGCTTGCCCTAAACGACGACAAAAACGATAATGACCACGCAGGCTTCACCGAGGAGCATTTTCAGTGGATTGAAAAGCAGATTGAAAATGCAAAAAATGACGGCAGTCTGCTTATAGGTATGGAGCATCACCTGCTTACGCCCCACTTAAATCCCCTTATCACAGGCGGCGGAACCTGTGTTGAAAACAGAGAATACGTGGCATCACGACTGGCAGATGCAGGACTTAAATATATGTTTGTAGGTCATTCTCACATCCAAAGCACCACTGATTTCGTATCCGAAAAGGGCAATAAAATTGTCGAAATAAATGTGGGCTCTCTTGTGGGATATCCTGCACCGATAGTGAATGTCACGGTAAATGACGATATGACACTAACATACAATGTTGACCACATTGAAAGCTTTAATCTTGACGGAAAAGAAATTGACGCTCAGAAATTTTTATCCTCCCATGCAACGGCCCTTGTCCACAGAGTTTTGGATTGTGCAAATAAGCAGGAGCTTGCAGATAGGCTGACGGCACTTCAAATAGATGGAGAAAAAATTTCAAATTTATTTTTTGCAGTTAAGCCTATATTAAACATAATAAAAACAAATACTGTAGGTGAGGTTTACAAAAAGCTTAAATTTGCGGGCTTAGCTCATTTTGTTGATAAAAGCCTTGTAGATAAATTTAAAAATGAAAAGCTGATAGATTTTATTGACAGTATTTTCCTTGCCGTTTTTGACGGCAGTCAGGTTACCTACAGCAGAGAGTCGGATTATTATAAGCTTGTTATGTCCTTTGTTTCAATTCCAAGCAGGCTTCTTAAAAATAACAACGATATGAAAAGGTTAATATTTACCGCTGATGCAATTCTCACAGGCGGAAGATATAACAATCAAATGGATACAGTTTAATAATATCAAATAATTACCTCTTGACTTTTTACTCATACTGTGTTACTCTTTTGTTACCTTTTAAAGGCACAATATTTTGTCGCAAAAATAAATATTTCCAATAATATACAATATATTGTATGAAAAATGACGAAAAAGCCACTTTGACCCACAATTCAAAGTGGTTACATTTTGGAAAAAATCTTTAGTATTCCATTCCTTTTATAGTTTTTTTTGATATAATAATTGAGGTTTAGTTGGAATACATATTTAAATGCTTACTACAAACATTATATATAGAACATAATACAGAAACTCTGTAAGAGAGGTGAAATGTACTTGGAGAATTTTGTAATTCACGGCGGTCATGAGCTTTTCGGAGAAGTAAATATCAGCGGAGCAAAGAATGCCGCAGTAGCAATAATACCTGCCGCCCTGCTTTCAAATGACATAGTACGTATTGAAAATATCCCTAACATAAGCGATGTTAGTTTAATAATTCAGATTCTTGACCGTATGGGCGCAGGAATCAAAATGATAAATAATAACACAATTGAAATTGATTCAAGACCTGTAACCTTCCAAAGCGTACCCTATGAGCTTGCATCTCATTTCAGAGCAAGCTACTACCTTATCGGCGTAATGCTGGGAAGATTTAAAAGAGCCGAGGTTGCTATGCCGGGTGGCTGTGATTTCGGAGTAAGACCTATTGACCAGCATATTAAGGGCTTTGAAATGCTTGGCGCTAAGGTTGAAATGATTAACGGCATGGTGTGTGCTAATGCCGATAAGCTTGTAGGTGCATCTATTTATATGGACGTTGTTTCCGTAGGCGCAACAATGAATGTTATGCTTGCGGCAGTTCTTGCAAGAGGTCTTACTATAATTGAAAACGCCGCAAAGGAGCCTCATATAGTTGACCTTGCAAACTTCCTTAACTCAATGGGAGCAGACGTCAGAGGTGCAGGTACAGACGTTATTAAAATCCGTGGCGTTGAAAAGCTTCACGGCTGCACATATTCAATTATCCCCGACCAGATTGAAGCAGGCACTTATATGGTTGCGGCCGCTACCTGCGGTGGAGATGTGCTTGTTAAGAATGTTATTCCAAAGCATTTGGAGTCTATCAGTGCAAAGTTAGAGGAAGCAGGCGCAGAGATAATTGAGTATGACGATGCAGTCAGAGTAACTCGCTTTAAGCCTCTGACAAGATGTAATGTTAAAACAATGCCTCATCCGGGCTTTCCGACGGATATGCAGCCGCAGATGGCGGTTTTACTTTCAATTGCAAAGGGAACAAGTATTCTTTCCGAGAGCGTTTGGGATAACCGTTTTCAGTATGTGGGACAGCTTCTTCGTATGGGCGCTGATATTCAGGTTGACGGTAAAATTGCTGTCATCGAGGGCGTAAGCGGCCTTACAGGCGTTACTGTTAAAGCAACCGACCTTCGTGCAGGTGCCGCAATGGTTATTGCAGGGCTTGTAGGTAACGGAGAAACCATTGTTGAGGATATTCAGTATATTGACAGAGGCTACGAGGATATTTGTGAAAAATTCACCTCTTTGGGTGCCGATATTAAGCGTGTAGTTACTAATGATGCCGATACTGCAATTCCCGACGCAGGATAATATTATAAATTCTAAAAGGCGTATCGTTTTGGTACGCCTTAAAAATTTGGAGAATATTTATGTCAAAGGTTTGCCAGCTGTTTTCAGGCAGCAGCGGAAATTCAATATTGATTTCGTCAATGGGGCACAGCTTTCTTGTGGATATCGGTGTGTCCGCTAAAAGATGTGAAAATGCTCTGCTGTCAATAGGCGTTGACCCCGACAGCATTGACGGTATTTTTATCACCCACGAGCATAGGGACCACAGCAGCGGTGTAAGAGTTTTTGCCGCCAAGCATAAAACTCCTGTATTTGCGTCGCCCTTATGCCTCGGTCAGATGAAGCTTACAGACGTGTTGACGGAAAAAAATGATGCCTGTGAAATTAGAGGTAATTCAGAGCTTTGCGGAGTTGAAATTTCCCTTTTTCATCAAAGTCACGACAGTGTTGACTGCGTGGGATATCGCTTCAATCTCCCTGACGGCAGGTCGGTTTCGGTCTGCACGGATACGGGATATGTTACCGAAGAAGCAAAAAGAATTTTGACAGGCACGGATTTAATTTTTATTGAGTCAAATCACGAGATTTCAATGGTTAATACAGGGCCTTATCCCTATCCTCTTAAGCAGAGAATTTTAGGACCGCAGGGGCATCTTTCAAATTTTGCCTGCGGTGAATACATAAAGGAGCTTGCCCAAAGCGGTACGACAAGATTTGTCCTTTCCCATTTGAGCGAGGAGAATAATGTGCCTTATCTTGCACGGCAGACCGCTGTAACGGCGCTTGACGAAATCGGCTTTAAAGAGGAAAGGGACTACCGCCTTTTTGTTTCTCCTAAGGAGAATAACAGCAGGGGGATTGCTTTATGATAAATGTTACGGTTATTGCAGTAGGCAAGCTCAAGGAAAGCTATCTCCGTGACGGCTGTGCCGAATATGTAAAGCGTTTGAGCGCATATTCAAAGGTTAATATTGTGGAAATTGACGAGGAAAAAATTTGCGATAGTCCTTCTCAAAATCAAATAGATAATGTTATCAAAAAAGAAGGGGAGAGGATTTTAAAGAAAATTCCGAAAAATTCAGCGGTGATTCCCCTTTGTATTGAGGGAAGGGAATATTCAAGCCCCGAATTTTCATCCTTGCTTGAAAAAATTTCACTTGAAAATTCATCAATCTGCTTTGTTATCGGCGGTTCCTTCGGACTTAGCGAGGATGTCAAAGGGCTTGGTAAGGTCAAGCTTTCCTTCGGTAAAATGACCTTGCCACACCAGCTTGCAAGAATGGTGCTTTTAGAACAGGTCTACAGAGCCTTTTCCATTTCCAACAATTCAAAATATCATAAATAATAACAGGCTGACTTTAGCAAGTCAGCCTGTTTCTACATAATATTACATATTGTTATGCCTTTCAATAAGCTCCCGGAGCATTTTTTCGTGTGACTTTTTGTCTATTTCATATTTCAAGGTCGGGATAACCGCAAGCGCCATACCGATTGCAGGAGGTATGGAAATCAAAAACCACATTGCCTTTGAATAGGGCATATAGTCTGTGGCGAAATTTGCACCGTTTTTGATAGCCTCGTTCATTTGTTCAATGTTTATGTCTGTGTAGCCAACAAGCTTGTATACGTACGCAGAAATTATAGATGCAACACCGGCCGAAAATTTTGTAATAAAGCTCTGTCCTGAGAAAAATACACCGTCAGGTCTGAAGCCGTTGTGATATTCCTCATAGTCAATGCAGTCGGAAATCATAACCGACTGGCAAACATTAACAGCGCCGAAGCCTGCGCCTGCACCGAAGAAAAGTATTCCGTCAATAATTACAAAGCCAAGCTTTGACAGGTCCGCAGGAGCAATAAGATAAACTACAAAAAGCAGAGCAAAAGGAATGGCGGATAATCCGCTGAAGGCGTTATATACATGCTTTACGTCAAATCTTTTGATAAGTGCAGGTGAAATTGCCATAGCCGCAAACTGACCGATAAACAGTCCGCCTGCAAGTATAATTACAACAAGCAGATTTTTCGGGTCGGTAAAAGCCTTAGTCAAATCTCCGCCACAGTAGTAATAGGAAAGCAATGTCATTGCAACCATCATAAGAAGCTGTAGCGGTGCACGAAGAATACCGCTTATGAGAAGTCGCCTAAAGGGTACGCATTTCCACATAAGAGCGAAGCTTTCCTTAACAGTAAGAACCTTGTCGGAGGCAGGTACTCTTTCCTTTGTTCCGATACCTGCACATTCAAAAAGCAGGGAGGCTATAACAGTCAGCCCTATACCTACAATAATGAAGCCCTCCTGTGATGTCATTGTCAGCTTCAGCATACCGTTTACAGCCTGTGATACGGGGATAATGGAGAGCAAAACCGCCGCCGCACCGATAGACGCAATAATTCTCGATAGAGAAATCAGCGTTGACCTGTCTTTTTCGTCTTCACTCATTCTTGATATAATTCCCCATAAAGGAATATCACCTACAGTATAACTCATTCCCCAAAGCACATAGGAAATTGCCGCCCAGGCAACAATAAATACCATTGCGGTTTTGTTTCCTGCCATCTTTGCCTCGGCATAGTTACCGTTTAAGAAGGATACGCAGGTTATTATGCAAATTACGATAGGTGAAAATATAAGATACGGTCTGCATTTTCCCCATTTAGATTTTGTCTTGTCAACGATAGAGCCCATTATGGGATCGTTGATTGCGTCCCATACACGTGCAATTGCAAATATCCAGCCAAGTGCAACGGCAGGCAGGCAAATGATGTTTTGAAAATAATAGTAAAGACCTGTTGCAATAATGTTGTAAAGCATATTCTGACCGAACATACCCGTAAGATACATATTGCGTTCACGCTTTGTGTAGGTTTGAACCTTGTCCATATCCGCATCTCCTTATAAAAAGCTACAATATCTCAAATATATATTACAACAATAATCAGCTTCAGTCAATGTAAAAGGAAAACAAAAAATAAACCTAAGACAAAATTGTCAAAGGTTTATTTTAGGTTTGTAATTATTTTAAATATTCTTTCTTAATCAGCCATTCTAATATTATTTTTGCTCTGCTTTCAAGATTAGGCAATTCGTTTTTGCCAAAATATTTTAGCTCAAAGCTTTCTCCGTCTGTGATTTTTAAATCACCTTTTACTCCGTTTGCGAGATATAGGGTAACAACTGAATAAAGCTCGTCTCCATTTGGATACTTGAAATAAAAATCCTTGCCAGAAAATACTTCTAAAAGTGTAAAACTGTCTGCTTTTAAATTAGTTTCTTCCTTTAGTTCTCTTGAAGCTGTTTCTTCAAGCGTTTCACCAAGTTCTATGGCACCTCCGGGAATCCCCCAAGTGTTAGTGTCGGAACGTAGGTTAAGAAGAATTTTGTTATCCTTTATAACAACAACTGTTGCACCTGCTGACAGAATTGGTGCGTGACCGATAAATTTTCTTATTTCTTTTATGTAACTCATAATTGCTCCTGTTATCTGTAAACATATTCCTTACCGGCAACTATATCATCAAGCATGTCCCGATGCTGCTTACAAAATATAGGCGGTAAATTATTTAAGTCAAAATATTTAAGCTCCAGTGTTTCATCATTACAATCAATTAATTGACCGCCGATTATCCTTGCCTTGAACAAATGCACAATAGGCTGAGCCTTGTCGCCGTTAGTGAATTCGGCATAATACTTTGAGTAAACGCCGTATAGCGAGGTAATCTCAACATCAAGACCACTTTCTTCCTTAACCTCTCTTACTGCAGTCTCTTCAACTGATTCGCCGAATTCAACCATTCCTCCGAGAAAGCCCCATTTTCCGCTGTCAGCTCTTTTTTGCAAAAGCAGTCTGTTTTGATCGTCAAAGATAATGCAGCCTGCATAATTCAAGATTACTTTATCGTGTCCAATCTTTTTTCTTAACTTCTTTATGTAATCTTCCATTTATTTCTCCAACTCAATAAGTAGTTTTTTCTTCATTTCTTCAATTTCTTTATCACTTGGCTTGTTTGATTTATCATACATTTTATCAAGCGGATACCACCAAATCGGACCTTTTTCGTTATATCCGTGACCTTCTAAATCACCGTCACGCCTTGGGTTAAGATGCCAATGCAAGTGACCGTCACCCATGCCGAGAAGCTCATAGTTCATCTTGTCGCATGGAAATGCTCTTGAAACTGCTGCGGCAACGTCAGCCATTTCCGATAAGAACTTGTCACGAAAGCTCTTTTCAAGCTGGTCAAGCTCAGTCTTATGCTCCTTGCAAAGAAATAGGGAATATCCGTAGAAATGCTGGAAATCACCTATAACAACATAACCCGTTTCAAGCTCTTTTACAAAATAAGGATTTGTTCCTTTTTTTATCATTTCAATTCTGTCACAGATTAAGCACATTTGAATACCTCCGATTATAGTATAAGTTTACAGTATTTTTTTCGCAATATCAATAAGTGCATTGCTATTACGGTAAAAGAAAACCCCAGACAAATTGTCTGAGGTTTGTTGAAAAATTATCTCTTTGAGAACTGTGGTGCACGACGAGCCTTTTTGAGACCGGGCTTCTTTCTTTCCTTCATACGTGGGTCACGAGTGAGGAAGCCTGCCTTCTTAAGAGCAGGGCGGAGAGCTTCATCATACTGAAGAAGGGCTCTTGCAATACCGTGACGGATTGCACCTGCCTGACCTGTAACACCGCCGCCGTTTACACGGCAAACGATATCAAACTTCTCAGTTGTCTCAGTAAGAGTGAGAGGCTGACGAACGATAAGCTTGAGAGTTTCAAGACCGAAATAATCGTCAATGTCTCTGTCGTTGATTGTGATTTTACCGGTACCTGCGTAAACACGTACACGAGCTACAGATTCTTTTCTTCTGCCTGTACCGTAGAAATATGGATTAGTTTCATACATAACTCAGATACCTCCTGTTAAATTTCGTAAGCTTCAGGCTTCTGAGCCTCGTGCTTGTGGTCTGCGCCTTTGTAAATATGGCATCTTGTAAGCTGCTTTCTGCCGAGTGTAGTATCGGGAATCATACCCTTTACTGCAAGCTGCATAGCAAAGTCGCTTTTTTCATTCATAAGAGTGCCGTACTTAACTGTCTTAAGATTACCGATGTAACCTGTGTGATGCTGATAAAGCTTCTTGTTAAGCTTGTCGCCTGTAAGAACAGCCTTGTCAGTGTTTACGATAATAACGAAATCGCCGCAATCAACATTTGGTGTGAAGATTGGCTTATGCTTACCTCTGAGAAGAACAGCAGCTTCGGCAGCTACACGTCCGAGAGGCTTGTCAGCAGCGTCAATAACATACCACTTGCGTTCGATATCGTCAGCCTTTGGCATAAATGTTGACATAATCAATATCCTCCGTTAAATAATTCTAATGACTTGGTAGAAGTCTTTTTTCTTTTGCCCGAATATAATAACATAGAGGCAATGGATAGTCAACAAAAATTTTGAAATAATTTTATTAAATACGTGTGTTTCTCTTCAAATCTCATTTTTTCTCACTTATTTATATGAAATACTAATTTATTATTTACAAAAAGGAGACGGTTTTTACGGACGGTTGCTCTATAAATATGACTGTATCGGCACTTGCCTGTGCTATCGCAAAGGGTAAAACCGATAATGAGCTTGCACTTCTTTCTGCGTTTTTTACCCAGCTGGGAGATTCTTTAGCGACAATAGAGGCAGGTAATATTCTCTGCTGTGAAAATAACAGCAATGAAAATTTTGGTAATATTAATGATACAGTAAATATAACTTGAATTCCTACCAAAACGGTAGTATAATATTTGCAGTAAAATTCCGGGCGGTATATACAATGAAAATAAGCGAAATATTAAAAAATAATAAGGTAACTGTTTCCTTTGAGATTTTTCCACCAAAGGAGTGGGCAAAAATTGCAGACACAAAGGCGGTTATACAGGAAATGGTTAAGGATAAGCCTGCGTTTATGAGCGTTACCTACGGCGCCGCAGGCACTACAAGCGGATATACAACGGAGATTGCAAACGCTGTTAAAAGCGGCGGAGTTACTCCTCTTTCACACCTTACCTGCCTTACATCAACTAAGGAAAAGATTGATTCCGTGCTTGATGATTTGGAGGCAAACGGTATTGACAATGTTTTGGCGCTGAGAGGCGATATTCCAAAGGATTTTCAGATTACGGATAAGCAGTGCTACCATAATGCCTATGAGCTTGTAAGCGATATAAAAGCAAGAGGAAGCTTTTGCATAGGCGCCGCCTGCTATCCCGAGGTACATCCCGAATCACCGAATAGGGTTGAGGATATAGCAAGGCTTAAGGAAAAGGTTGACTGCGGTGTTGATTTTCTTACATCTCAGATGTTTTTTGATAATGAGAAATTCTTAAATTTTCGTGAAATGTGTGCTATTAAAGGGATAAATGTTCCGATTATTGCGGGAATTATGCCTATCACAAACGCAAAGCAGATTAAAAGAAGTGTGGAGCTTTCCAACTGCTCTCTGCCGAGAAAATTTGAAAAAATTATGGAAAGATTCGGCGAAAATCCCGACGCAATGAAGCAGGCAGGAATAATTTATGCCACGGAACAAATAATTGATTTAATGGCTAACGGCGTAAATAATATCCACATTTACACTATGAATAAGCCTGACGTTGCCCATAAAATTATGGAAGGATTGTCTGAAATAGTAAATGAACAGAACTGAAATTCTTCATTATCTCCGTACTGCATCAAATACGGATGATGAAAGGCTTCTTTCTCTTATAGACGATTGCTGTGACGAGGTAAACCGTTGCGTCAGACCTAAAACCATTCACAGAGTTTTTGACTGCACGGTTACAGAGGACAAGCTGATTATCGGGGATTATATTTTCAGCAGTAAAAGGCTTGCTGATAATCTTTCGGGCTGTAAAAGGGTATGCGTTTTCGGTGCAACCTTGGGAACAGAGTGCGACAGATTATTAAGAACCTATGCCCCAACCGATATAACAAAAACTGCGGTGCTTCAGGCTTGCCTTGCCTCAAAGATTGAGGAGGTTTGCGACAGCCTTGAGGATGAGCTGAAGGCTCAGGGAATGACCTTAAGACAGCGTTATTCACCGGGGTACTTTGACCTTGATATAAAAGAAAATAAAAAGATATTTGAATTAATGGATATAACAAAGCGTATCGGGCTTACTCTTACCGACACCTGCCAAATGGTGCCCACAAAGTCCGTTACGGCATTTATAGGAATTGAAAATGATTAGATTTTTTGACGGCGGTATGGGCAGTATGCTCAACCTTGCGGCAGGAGAACTGCCTGAAAAACTGAATATTAGCGAGCCAGAAAGAGTGTTTGCCGTTCATAAAGCGTATGCCGATGCAGGTGCAGAATTTATCACAGCCAACACCTTCGGTGCCAATGCTCTTAAATATGACAATGTTGAGGAGCTTGTTAAGGCAGGCGTTTCACTTGCAAAAAAGGCAGGGAAAAAGGTTGCTCTTGATTTAGGCCCTACGGGAAAGCTTCTTAAGCCTATGGGCGACCTTGATTTTGAAAGGGCAGTTGAGCTTTATGCACAGGTTGTAAAGGCGGGCAAGGACGGCTCTGACGTTGTTATAATTGAAACAATGAGTGATACCTACGAGCTTAAGGCGGCTGTGCTTGCAGTTAAAGAAAACTGCGATTTGCCTGTTATTGCATCAATGATTTTTGACGAAAGAGGCAGACTGCTTACAGGTGCAGATGTTCAGTCGGCGGTTGCAATGCTTGAGGGACTGGGCGTTGACGTCATAGGCTTTAACTGCGGTCTCGGTCCAAAGCAGATGATTCCGCTTTTAAAGGAATTAAGACAGCATACTTCTCTTCCTATTATTGTAATGCCTAATGCAGGACTTCCCGAATCTGTTGACGGCAAGACGGTTTATAACGTTTCACCCGAGGAATTTGCCGAGGATATGTACGAGATTGCCAAAATCGGTGTATCGTATTTAGGAGGCTGTTGCGGTACCACTCCACAGCATATCAAAAGTATGATAGAGCGTTGCAAAAATGTTCCTGATTCATTACCTGAAAAGAAAAATAAAACGGTTGTTTCCTCATACTCCTCCTCTGTTGAAATCGGTGAGGTGCCTGTTATTATCGGCGAAAGAATTAACCCCACAGGCAAGAAGCTTTTTAAAGAGGCCTTAAGAAATAACGATATTGATTATATTATCAAGGAGGGTATATCCCAACAGGAAAAGGGCGCCCATATTCTTGATGTAAATGTGGGCTTGCCGGAAATTGACGAGGTTAAAATGCTTAGTGACGCTGTATTCAGTCTTCAAAGCGTTTTGCCATTGCCTTTACAGCTTGATTCATCAAATACAAAGGCACTTGAATCTGCTATGCGTATCTATAACGGAAAGGCAATGATAAACTCTGTAAACGGCAAGCAGTCCTCAATGAGTGAGGTTTTCCCACTTATTAAGAAATACGGCGGTGTTGTTGTCTGCCTTTGCCTTGACGAAAACGGTATTCCCGAAACGGCACAGGGCAGAATTGATATTGCCGAAAAAATTATAAAAACTGCCGAAAGCTACGGCATTGATAAAAAAGACCTTGTTGTTGATGCTCTTACAATGACAATTTCAACCGACAAGGATAACGCAAAGGAAACGCTGAAGGCGGTTAAATATATAAGAAATGAGCTTGGTGTAGGCACGGTTTTAGGCGTGTCAAATATCAGCTTCGGTCTGCCGAAAAGGGAAGCCGTCAATACTGCATTTTTCACCCTTGCACTTGAAAACGGTCTGTCAGCAGGTATTATAAATCCTTTAAGCGACTCAATGATGAATGCATATTATTCCTATAATGCATTGTCGGGCTTTGACGAAAACTGCAATAAATATATTGAGTCGGTTACGGCGTCGGCAAATCCTGCTCCTGCTGTTTCTCAGCAGCAGGATTTAAAGAATGCTATAATAAAGGGTATTCGTGAGGATGCAGGAGCTTGTGCCGGAAAGCTTCTTGAGGATACTCCTGCAATGGAGGTTATAAATAACTACATTATCCCTGCCCTTGATGTTGTGGGCGACGGCTTTGAAAAGAATAAAATTTTCCTTCCTCAGCTTCTTATGAGCGCCGATGCGGCAAAGGAGGCTTTTGATGTTATTAAAAAGCATCTTACAGTTAAGGGCGAACAGAAGACAAGCGGTCATAAGGTTGTAATCGCAACTGTTGAGGGCGATATCCACGATATCGGTAAGAATATCGTTAAAGTCCTGATGTCAAATTACGGCTTTGATATGATTGATTTAGGTAAGGACGTTAAGTGCGAAAGGGTCCTTGAGGCAGTTAAGGAAAATGACTGTAGGCTTGTTGGTCTTTCTGCACTTATGACTACCACCGTACCTAATATGGAAAAGACGATTAAGCTTATCCACGATAATACAGACGCTAAGGTCTTTGTAGGCGGTGCAGTACTTACAAAGTCATATGCAAAAATGATTAATGCCGATTTCTATGCAAAGGACGCTATGGAAAGCGTAAGAATAGCCAAGGAATTTTTCGGAGGTGACGGGAAATGATGGTTTCAACAAAGGGCAGATATGCCTTAAGAATTATGATTGACCTTGCCCTTTACGGAAAGGACGGTCCTGTTTCCTTAAAGGATATTGCACAGAGAGAAGATATCGGAATTAAGTATCTTGAAATCATCGTGGCTTCTCTTAATAAGAACGGACTTCTTGAAAGCGCAAGAGGAAAAAACGGAGGCTACAGGCTTAATAAATCACCTGAGGAATATTCAATCTCATCAATTTTAAATGCCGCAGAGGGTAGCTTGGCACCTGTTGCCTGTGTTGAGGCAGAGGACAGCTGTGAAAATGCTCATTGCTGTAAAACCTATACTCTGTGGAAGGAGCTTGACGATGTTATCGAGAATTTCCTTTCCTCCAAAACCTTGGCAGATATAATTTGATTTAGTATTCAATAAGAAGCAAAAAAACTCTCTCCAAAATCGGAGAGAGTTTTTTGCTTAAATATTTTTAGTTTTTAAGGCTGTGGAGCGGAGCGGGGATTTTTCCGCCTCTGTTGATAAACTGTGCAGGTGATTTTGTGTTTACGTTCATTATAGGTCCGCTGCCGAAAAGACCGCCGAATTCTAATTCCTCGCCTGCCTTTTTACCGATAGCAGGGATAACTCTGACAGCAGTAGTCTTGCAGTTTACCATACCGATTGCCGCCTCATCAGCAATTATACCGCTGATAACCTCGGCAGGAGTGTCACCGGGAATAACAATCATATCAAGACCAACGGAGCAAACGGCAGTCATTGCTTCAAGCTTTTCAATTGACAAGGCTCCGCTCCTTGCGGCGTCAATCATACCTGCATCCTCTGAAACAGGGATAAATGCACCTGAAAGACCTCCGATGCTTGACGATGCCATAACACCGCCCTTTTTGACTGCGTCGTTAAGCATTGCAAGACAGGCAGTAGTACCTGCGGCACCGCATTGCTCAAGACCGATTTCCTCAAGAATATGTGCAACCGAGTCGCCGACAGCAGGAGTGGGAGCAAGGGAAAGGTCAACAATTCCGAAAGGAACGCCAAGCCTTTTTGAAGCCTCTGTACCTACAAGCTGACCCATTCTTGTAACCTTGAATGCAGTCTTTTTGATAAGCTCGGCAACCTCGTTTATTGAATATTCGGGATGCTTTGACACTGCACTTCTTACAACACCGGGTCCCGATACACCTACGTTAATAACGCAGTCAGGCTCGGAAACACCGTGGAATGCACCTGCCATAAACGGATTATCCTCGGGAGCATTGCAAAGGACTACAAGCTTTCCTGCGCCCATACATTCCTTATCCTTTGTAAGCTCAGCGGCTTCAATAACCTTCTGTCCCATAATCTTAACAGCGTCAAGGTTTATACCTGCTTTAGTGGAGCCGATATTTACCGAGGCACAAAGATGCTCTGTTTCGGCCAAAGCACGTGGAATTGAATTTATAAGCTCCAAATCACCTGCGGCAAAGCCCTTTTGCACAAGTGCACTGTATCCGCCTATGAAATTTACACCGATTGTTTTAGCTGCCTTTTCAAGGGCAAGGGCATATTTAACAGGATCGCCGCCGCTGGCTCCTGCAAGAATAGCAACGGGAGTAATGCTTACTCTTTTATTTATAATAGGTATACCGTATTCCTTTTCAATCTGCTCTCCTGTTGCTACAAGCCTTTCAGCCTTCTTGCATATTTTGTCATAAACCTTCTGACAGGAGCGGTCAATATCCGAATCGGCACAGTCAGTTAATGAAATGCCCATAGTGATTGTTCTGATATCAAGGCATTCATCCTGAATCATTCTGATTGTTTCAAGTATGTCGTTAGTATTAATCAAGGATTGTTCCTCCTAAATTTTGTGCATAGAATTGAATATGTCTTCGTGCATTGCGTGAATTGACAGTCCGTTTTCTTCGCCGTATTTTGCAAGCTCATCGGCAAATTTTGTAAATTCAACGGTGCTTTTTGAAATGTCTGCAAGCATAATCATACAAAACATATCCTCAAGTACGGACTGAGTAACCTCTGTAATATTGATTTTGTTTTCAGCGCAAATGCCCGAAACCTTAGCCAAAATTCCAACGGCGTCCTTTCCTACAACCGTAATAACTGCTCTCATATGTATGTACCTCCAAATATTTGCAATAATTATAACAGAGTGATAAACTTTTTTCAACAAAGTACAGAAATATATTTTATTTTTTTTGAATATATGTTAGAATATCTGCATAATAGTATAATTATCTATTTAAGGAGAACAGAGAGTTGGGATATAATAACATTGCGGATATGCATACCCACAGTATTCATAGCTTTGACGGTAACGATTCTTGCTTTGCCCTGTGTGAAAGTGCAGTTAAAAAAGGCGCAAAGGTAATTGCAATAACAGACCATTGCGATATAGACGGGGCAGATATGGACATAGATGTGCTCTGCCCTGCACAGCTGAAGGATATAAACGAGTGCAAAGAAAAATTAGGAAGCAAGATAAAAATTCTTAAGGGAATTGAAATCGGTCAGGGAATTTACAGAAAGGAAAAAACCGAACGACTGCTTTCTTCATATGATTATGATTTTGTTTTAGGCTCTCTCCATAATCTTGAAAATATGGAGGATTTCTATTTTCTGGATTACTCACAATATGATATTTATGAGCTTCTCGGTATGTATTTTGACGGACTGCTTGAGCTTTGTCAGTGGGGTGCCTTTGATTCACTTGCGCATCTTACATATCCTTTGAGATATATTGTTGCAAGAGAAAAAATAAATGTTGATATGACAAGGTTTTTCCATAAAATTGATGAGATATTTTCCCTTCTTGCCGAGAAGGATAAGGCGCTTGAAATTAATACATCAGGTCTTTTTATGGATATGAAGGATACTTTGCCGAATATTTCATTTGTAAAAAGATTTAAGGAGCTCGGAGGAAAATATATTACAGTGGGCTCCGATTCCCACTATGCCGAAAAAATCTGTCAGGGCATAGAAACGGGATATGACATAGCAAAGGAGTGCGGCTTTGACAGCGTTGTTATATTTGAAAAGCGTCAGCCCATTCTACTTCCTTTAGAATAATCAGAAAGGTTAAAATTTTATGGATAAGCTATTAGTTATACTTGAAAAAAATCCAAGGCTCAGCAATAAGGAAATTGCAGTAATGCTGGGTGTCTCAGAAGAAGATATTGAAGAAAAAATACGCCTTTACGAGCAGACGGGAATTATAAAAGGCTACAGGGCGATTATTGATAAAAACAAAGCCTATGCCGAAACGGTTACTGCTCTTATAGAAATTAAGGTTCAGCCTAAATTCGGTCACGGCTTTGACGAAATTGCAAATAAAATTGCACAGCTTGAAGAGGTGGAAAGCATTTATCTTATGAGCGGCGGCTTTGACCTCTGCTGCTTAGTGTCTGATAAGTCCTTTCAGGAGGTTGCAATGTTTGTGGCAAACAGGCTTTCTCCTCTTGACGGCGTTGTTTCAACTGCAACTCATTTTATTCTGAAAAAATATAAAGAGCAGGGCGTGTTCTTTACCGAAAAGAAAAAGGACGACAGGGGGACAATTTCTTTCTGATGAATTATGACGATTATTTAAACCCTGCAATTTTAGACGTTAAGCCCAGTGGAATAAGAAAGTTTTTTTCCATTGCCGAGGAGATGGAGGATGTTATTTCTCTCGGTGTGGGAGAGCCTGATTTCCTTACCCCTTGGCACGTCAGACAGGTGGGTATCGACAGCCTTGAAAACGGCTCAACCCGTTATACCGCAAACGCAGGTCTTGCAGAGCTGAGAAATGAGATTTCCTCCTTTTATGCAAGACACCACCTGATTAAATATAATCCCGATAATGAGATTTTGGTAACCGTCGGCGGTTCGGAGGGTATAGATATGTGCCTGCGCTGTCTTGTGCGCCCCAGTGATGAGGTGCTTGTAGTGGAACCGTCATTTGTTTGCTATAAGCCGATTATTGAGGTTTGCGGAGGAAGGGCAGTTCCTCTTGTTACTAAAAGAGAGGATAATTTTAGACTAAGGGCTGATGACTTGGAGAAAGCCATAACCGATAAAACAAAGCTGCTTGTTTTGCCTTATCCTAATAATCCCACAGGCGCAGTAATGCGAAAAGAGGATTTGGAGGCAGTTGCAAGGGTTGTTATAGAAAAGGATTTACTTGTGCTGTCAGACGAAATTTACAGCGAGCTGACCTTTGGTGCTCAGGAGCATATGAGCATTGCCTCGATAAACGGTATGAAGGAGAGAACCGTTGTAATAAACGGCTTTTCAAAAACATATTCAATGACAGGCTGGAGGCTTGGATACGCCCTTGGTCCCGCACCGATAATTAAGCAGATGACAAAGCTTCATCAATTTGCAATTATGTCGGCGCCTACAACCTCACAGTATGCGGCGATAGAGGCTTTAAGAAACGGTGACGACGACATCAGCAAAATGAAGTCCGAATACGATATGAGAAGAAGATATATTGTAAACGCATTTAGGGAAATAGGGCTTGACTGCTTTGAGCCTGAGGGAGCATTTTATGCTTTCCCCTGTATTAAGTCAACAGGTCTTTCTTCCGAGGAGTTTTGCGAAAGACTGATTATGAGCAAGCATGTTGCCGTTGTTCCCGGTAATGCCTTCGGAGAATGCGGAGAGGGATTTATCAGAGTTTCTTACTGCTATTCCATTGAAAATATCAAGGAAGCAGTCAGAAGAATAGGAGAATTTGTTAAAGAGCTTGGAGAAAATAATGGAAATTAAAGTTAATGCCTACGCAAAAATAAATTTAATGCTGGATATAATCTGCAAAAGAACAGACGGCTACCACGATTTGTTTATGATTATGCAGAGCATAGGACTGTATGATACAATTACGGTCACGGAAACAAAAACTAAAAAGATAACCATCACCTGCAATATAGACGATATTCCTCTTGATGAAAAAAATATTGCATATAAAGCGGCGGCGGCTTTTTTTGATGCTACAGGAATAAAGAACAAGGGTATCAATATTGATATAGTAAAAAGAATACCCCACGCAGCAGGACTTGCAGGTGGCAGTGCCGACGGTGCAGGAGTTCTTGTGGCTCTTAATCAGCTTTGGGGTGTAGGACTCAGTGATGATGAGCTTTGCAAAATCGGTGTAAAAATCGGTGCGGATGTTCCGTTTTGTATAAAAGGCGGTACACTTCTTGCACAGGGCATAGGAGATGTGCTTAATAAGGTTAAGCCTTTAAGAAAATGTTATATATTGATTGCGAAGCCCGATTACGGAGTAAACACAGGCTCGGCGTACAGTCAGTTTGACAATTTCGGAAAAACCCATACTCCCGATAAGCTGGGTATGCTTTATGCAATGCAGGGCAGAGATTTGAAGGAAATTTGTTCAAAAATGGAAAATGTTTTTGAGCAGTTTATTGAGGTACCCAACAAGGTTGAAATTAAGGAAATTATGAGAAATAACGGAGCCTTGGGCGTTTGTATGAGCGGTAGCGGACCGACTGTTTTCGGAATATATGACGACAGGGAAAAGGCGGATAAGGCAGCAGATGAGCTTAAAGGCTTTGCAAAGGATATTGCAGTTACAACGCCTGTAAGCAAGGGCTGTAAAATTTGCTGATTAAGAGGTGATTTTATGAAGGTGTATGAGCAGGTAGAGACCTATATGCAGAAAATCGGTCTCAAATACATAAAAAACTCTAATGAATTTATTGCAGGACTTGCCTACAGAACGGATAAAAATTATGCTACAAAGGTTGCAACCGAGCTTAATGCAAGGGGTACGGGTCATTCTTCGGGCAATGCAGTATTTTATAAAATGAAAAATGAAAGTCTGGATGCGTCAATATATATTTCTGCGGCATTTGACGGCGGTCTTTTCAGACATTTGGGAAATTTGATTGTTGATAACCCCGAGATGTTTTCGGGAAGAACTATTGATATGGGCTGTGACTGCGGTATTGTTACATGCTTTATTGCTCAAATGTATCCGGATTGTAAAATCACAGGCGTTGATATAAATGAGTCGGCAATTGAAAATGCCAAAAGTCTGGCGAAAAGGCTGGAGCTTACAAATGTTGAATTTGTATGTGCAGATGTATATGAATACAGGGCTGAAGAAAGAGCTGATACTGTTTGCTCCTTCAGAGGACTCTTGGATATCTGCTTTGCAAAAACCACTTCACTTCCTTTCTTTGGTGAAAGAGCTAAAAGGGAGAATATGTACTGCGAGGCATTTTCCGATTTTGCAAAAGCCGTCGGCGATAATCTGAAGGATAACGGAAATGTCCTTTCGGTAGAAAGATATACGGCGGATTACGGCTGGCTGGGTTGGATGCTTGCACTTCAGCAGCAGGGTATTTATACTGTTTCGGAAAAATGTATGGAAATGAGAGCGTCAGATATCAGCTCGGTAAAGGACTATTCTGTTACTTTTGCACAAAAATCAAAGGGCACCGAGGCTATAGATACGCTGAATTCTGTTTTGTCAAAAAGCTTTAAAAGCGGTACCGGCTATGACGGATATATGGCAGAGTTTGCTCTTTATTATGACGCAGACGGTGAAATTGAATTTTACGATGTTTTTGACGGCGAAAAAATTATACATCAGTTTGCCTGTGCAAAATCAAAAAACGGCAAGTATATGTATTATGATGCCAATTCAAATAAAAAGAAAATTAAATATATTAATGAAAAGAAAAAGGAAAGCGCAGACAAGAATTTAGCGGATAATCTTTCACTGTACAGCGATGAAAAATACAAAATCGACAAGTATTTAGACAATTGTATATAAATCTATTAAAGTACATTAACGGTTAATATGTACTTTAACATAATTAACAAATGTTCATAAATGAACTTTTGTTGTGCAATTTGTTAAAAAAATATCAAAATATTAGTGGTATTACACAAAAAGTTAAAAAAATATTGAAAAATTTGTATAATTGTGCTAAAATTCAATTGTAATCAAAAGTTAAGTGCTTCACTTAACTGACCAAATGGATAAGTTAATATGTCAGATATTTTAGTTAAGATTTTAATTGGAATTTTGTTCGGAGTCCTTTTAGGGCTTATTACAATTCCGTTATCGAGGAAGCTAATCTTATCAAGGAGTGAGGATCCCGGCGATACAATACTTCTTAAGAATAAACTTTTGATTGCTTCTTTGATTTTTTTAGGAGTTCTTTCTTCGGTGGGAGTGATTCTCACAGGAGAGGATACAACAGTAATAATCAGAAATTTGGTTCTGCTTATTCCGATTTTCAGTATAGCTGTTGTTGATTCAATAATCAGAAAGATTCCCAACCCATTGCTTTTGGCAATGATTTTAACACAGGCTATTTATGTAGCATATGTCTCAATAACCCAGCATAGCACCCAGTTGCTTATAACGTCTTTTATCGGGGCGTTCATTGGACTTTTTGCCTGTACTGTGCCAAGCTTGTTAAGGATTCCCGTCGGCGCAGGAGACATAAAGTACAGCGGAGTAATCGGTCTTTGCATTTACCTTGGCGGATATTTTCAGGCAATGGTTATTATGGGACTGTTAGCATTAGTTGTTTATGTCGTTCTTAAGGCATCTAAAAAAGGCGATATGAAAACTATGATTCCGATGGGTCCGCTTCTATCGGCAGGTACGGTAATTTCAATGTGCTTCCCTTTGATTGATTCTCTGGTGTCAGAGGTTGGCATATTTTAATTAACAAATAAATTATTTATTCTAAACAGGAGGAAAAGATTATGATCAGATTTATCAAGGACGAAGATGGACAGGGCATGCTTGAGTATGTACTTATCATCGCACTTGTTGCAGTTGTAGCTATCGTTGCAATCCTTGCTGTACGTTCAATTCTTAAGAATAAGAGCGATAAGGTTTCAACAGATTTGGCTAGTGTTGACGCTTTAGAGTAATTTAATTAAATAAGTATAAGGGCAGGGAATCCTGCCCTTATATTTTTAATCGGAGATACGAGGTGAAAATCTCTATGAAAATTAAGCGAAAAAATAAAAAGGAAAACGGTCAGGCAATGCTTGAATTTGTTCTTGTTCTGCCTGTTTTTCTGCTTATTCTTTTTATGATAATGGACTATGGTTGGTTGTTCTTTAATTATATTTCAGTAGAAAATTCAGCGAGAAATGCCGCAAGAATTGCATGCGTTGAATATCAGGATTGCAGCTATGACGAGGCAAGCGGTACGCCTGTTATTGATGAGATATTTGAGCTTGACGATGTCAGTCCCTATTTTGACACATCCGGTATGGATCCGGATGAAATTCCGTATACACAGCAGGAAATTGACATTTTGAGGTCTGTAGACTTAACCCTGCCTGATTCCGTACAGGATGTAAAGATTAAAATCAGTTATTCCTATGACAGCGACCCGCAAACAGGATTGGGGTATAATGTCAACGACCGCAGTAACGGCGATGTTACTGTTACGGTGCAGGGTACTATAAGGGTGTTTACACCTGTACTCGGTAATGCCGATAATCATATGCAGAAAAAGATAGCGTCTTCTTCTACATATAAGGTTGAAAAAAACAACTCCTCAGCTAATGATGATTAGCTTTGTGAGTTTTTACATAAATTTTAAAACTTTAAATCCTGAAATTTAGAAAAGGGGAAAGGTACATAAGTATGAAAAAGGTTTATCTGATAGCAGTAATATTTGCTTTGATTGCAGGCTTTGCAACATATATGTTTGCAAGTGAAATTGATAAAAAATCAACAATAAAGGATGCCGATACGGTTACGGTTTATGTTGCGGTAAATGATATGGAGGCAAATACGGCAATTACAGAGGAAATGTTTGCCGAGGACGCAGGTTATTTTGCAACAAAGACTGTTCTTGCGGCAGACCAGACACCAAATGCAGTTACATCACAGGATCAGCTTGTGGGAATGGTAACGGTTGATAAGCTTTATGCAGGAGAGCAGATAAATGCCAACAGACTTGAAAGCATAGACGGTGAAGATGTTGCTCTTTCCGTAAAGCTTCCTAAGGGTAAGGTTGCTTATTCATTAAGTGCAAGCTCTGTTACAAGCGTTGACGGTTATATCAGTGAGGGAGATACGGTTGACGTTATCATTTACAGAGATGACGAAAAAGGAAATGAAAAGTCTGAAATCGCATACAAGGATCTTAAAATACTCAGAGTTTCAACTAATACGGAAAATTCTAAAGCAAGTAAAAACGGCTCGGCAGTTACTGAATACAACTCTTTAACGGTTGAAGTAACAAAGGAGCAGGCGCTTGAACTTTATAATATCGAAAATACATACAGCTACAAGCTTGTTTTGAATCCAAGAGGTTAATCGGCAAAGGTTATAAGGAGTTGATGTTGAGATGGATAAGATTAATATAGTTGTTTGCTCGCAGGAAACCGAATATAAGGTTTCGCTGAAAAACAAGCTTGAAAATAACGAGGAATATGCAATTATCGGTTATTCCGATTTTGCTCCCGATGCAAAAACAAGACTTAAGGGATTTGTTCCCGATGTTGCAGTATTTGCTCTTGACAGTGTTGATATTACAGATGAATTTTTGGAATATATCGACGATATGAATTTAGGCTCATTCGGCTGTTCGTCGGTTATTATGACTGATAATATAACAGTTGATTTGGTTAACAGTGCAGCGCAGCACGGTATAAGACAGGTAATGTCTTTAAGCGTCGGCGGCGAGGAATTTTGCAAGAACATCAGCAAGATTGTTTCAAACGAAAGAAAATTCAGCCAAAAGATGAATTTGGAGAAGAAGGAGCGTTCACGTGTTTACGCATTCTTCAGCGGAAAAGGCGGAGTAGGAAAAACTACCATATGCACAAATACGGCGGTTTGCCTTGCTTCAATGGGTAAAAAGACGCTTTTGGTTGATTTGGATTTGCAGTTCGGCGACGCCGATATGGCGCTTGACTTAAATCCTACGGAAACTATTGTTGATTTGGCAAGGGATACTAACGGTATATCTATTGACAATTTAACCTCCTGCTGTGTAACTCATTCCTCAGGCTTGTCTGTGCTTGCTTCTCCAAGCTCGCCCGAGCTTGCTGAGTATATACGCTCTGAGCACACAAGAGCAATAGTTGATGCGGCAAGAAATTATTATGAATATGTTATTCTTGACTGCGGCTGTGCCCTGACAGATCCTGTTATTACAGCTCTTGAGTCATCTGACGATATATTTATGGTAAACGATGTAAATATCTTATCACTTAAAAGAGCTAAGCTTTGTCAAAATGTTCTTCAGCAGATTAACCAGCAGGATAAGGTTAAGCTTATCATCAATAAAAATGTAAAGAAAAATAATGTTAAAATTTCCGACTTTGAAAATCTGCTGGGTATGGAAGCCTACGCGGTAATAGCCAGCGACCTTAAAACAGTCAACAATTCTCTTAATAACGGTCAGCCGTTTATCACCTTTAAGCCAAGAGCAGTTATCGCAAAGGATATAAAAGCTTTTGCAGACAAGCTGATAATTGAAAGAGAAGGACAAATCGGTAAACAAAATTCAAAGAGCAAGCGAAAGAAGTAAAGTATTAAATGGGCTTATTAGACAGATATTCCTCCTCGTCTCCTGAGGAGAACATAAATGACAGGCAAAGACAATCCTTCGGGGGAAGAAGTGCTGAGCGTGCTCAGGAAGACCCGTATGAAGAAACAAAATCAAAAATACATAATGCGATAATAGCTCAGCAGCTTAACAGCGACGCACCTGTCACTGAAGAAAGTATGCGAAAGCTTATTGAGGAATATGTTAACAAGAGTGAATATAATATTCCCAGAATGGACAGAGGCGTTGTCCAAGAGGAGCTATACGATGACATTATGGGCTATGGCCCGATTCAGTGTCTTGTTGACAGTGACGCATATTCCGAAATAATGGTAAACGGTCCTTATCAAATATATGTTGAGTCCAATGGTAAGCTTGTTCTTACGGATATAAAGTTTAAGGATACCGATCATCTTATGCAGATTGTCGACCGAATTGTTACAAAGGTAGGGCGTCACGTAGATGAGGCAAGTCCGATGGTTGACGCCAGACTTCCCGACGGCTCCCGTGTAAATGTTATTATTCCGCCGGTATCTCTTGTAGGTCCGATTGTTACAATTCGTAAGTTCGGTAAAACTCCTATTACAGCAGAAAACCTTGTAACATGGGGTTCAATTTCAACAAGAATGTTAAATTTCCTTGAAGCAGCTGTTAAGGGAAAGCTTAACATTATCGTATCAGGCGGTACAGGTTCAGGTAAAACTACATTGCTGAATGTATTGTCCTCATATATTCCGGCTGACGAAAGAATTGTCACCATTGAGGACTCTGCAGAGGTACAGCTTCATCAACAGCATGTTATTACACTTGAAAGCCGACCTGCAAATATGGAGGGTAAAGGACGAATCAGTATACGTGACCTTGTAGTAAACGCTCTTCGTATGAGACCCGACAGAATTATTGTCGGTGAGGTTCGTAGCGAAGAAACACTTGATATGCTTCAGGCTATGAATACAGGTCATGACGGTTCACTTACCACAATACACGCCAACTCACCGAGAGATTCAATTTCCCGTATTGAAACAATGGTTATGATGTCAGGCTCGGAGCTTCCCTCTAAGGCAATCAGAGATCAGGTTTCTTCGGCTATAAATCTGATAGTTCAGCAGGCTCGTTTGAGAGACGGCTCCAGAAAGGTTACTTCCATTTCCGAAATTGTGGGAATGGAGGGAGATACTATCAGAATGCAGGAAATATTCACCTATGAAACTGCAGGTGAGCTGGATTCAAACAATAAGTTCAAGGGAGAATTCAAGGCAACGGGAATAGTTCCCAGATGTGTTGAAAAAATTCGTGAAAACGGAGTGATTGTAAGCAATGACTGGTTCAGTAATTAGTATTATACTTATAACAGTTTCTTTTACCCTGTTAGTTTTTATAATAGCTTTCATTATTGCATATCTTTCATCCTCAAACAAAATTGCTTCCGATAAAAGACTTGAGGAGCTGAAGAAAAAACAGGGCGACAGCGAGGATGTTGCACTTGTAAAGCATGAAAGCAAGCAATCTTTAAGAAGGAAAAACAGAAAAAGCAGGAACAGCTTTTTTGAAAAGATGAGCTCTGCTCTATATAAAGAGCTTCAGGCAGCCGATATCAAGATGCGTCCCGAGGAATTTATGACTATTTGGATTCTCATAAGCGTCGTTCCGGCGGGTTGTGTTATAATGTTCCTTGACAATACCGTTATTGCGATTGCACTTGCCGTGGTCGGTCTGTTCCTTCCGGTATTTCTTATTAGAAGCAAGCAAAAGTCAAGGGTTAAAAAATTTGACAGTCAGCTGGCAGATGCTTTGATGATTGCCTGTAGCTGTCTTAAATCAGGTCTTAGCTTTACACAAGCAATGGAAACTATTGCAAAGGATATGGATGATCCCATAAGCTCAGAGTTTTCCTATGTAATTCAGGAGGTTAATATGGGTACCTCTATGGATGATGCTCTTGAAGGTATGGGAAAAAGAATTAAGAGTAATTATCTTTCTTTGATGATTTCCGCAGTTCTTGTTCAAAGACAGACAGGTGGTAATCTTTCGCAGATACTTGAAAATATCTCCAATGCCATAAAGGAAAAGATGAAGCTCAAGCAGGAGTTAAAATCTGCGACTGCTTCGGGAAAAATGTCAGGTATGATGGTAGGATGTATGCCTGTGATAATGCTGGTGCTTTTTTCAGTAATTAACTTTGAATTTATCGAGCCTCTGTTTACTACATCCTTAGGACACGTTTTTTTAGGTGTGGCGGCAGGTCTTGAGGCTGTTTGCTTTTTGATTATAAGAAAGATTACAAATGTTAAGATGTAAGAAAGTGTGATATATATGAGCAGTTATTTAATACCTTTTGTGGTAATCTCCTATGCGGTTTTTGCTATGATGATTGTAGTGCTTCTTCTTCAAAAAAAGGGTAGGGAAGAAGACAATAATCTCAGAAGAATGAAATCAATAGGCAAGGAAACCGTCAATGCCGATTATAAAAATGTTGACACTACTTTTTATGAAAGAGTAATAAAGCCTGTAGTTGACAAATTGAATAATGTCGACGAAAACGGTAATAAGCCCAATAAAAAAGCCAAGAAGAAAAAGGAAAATGAAACGCTCAGAAAACAGCTCAGACAGGCAGGAATGCATGTTTCAGCCAGCAATTTTCAGTTTTTTAAGATGGCATTTATGCTTGTTACCATAATTGTTTCAGTCGGCTTAGGCATAGCACTTATGGAGATTACAAATTATTTTTATCTTGTAATTCTTGTGGGTTGCTTAGTTGGAATTCTCGGACCAAATCTCTTTCTTAAAAATAAGATTAAGAGTCATCAGCAGGCAATTAGGTCACAGCTTCCCGACACTCTTGATCTTATGAGCGTTTGTATGGAAGCAGGACTCAGCTTTGATGCTTCTCTTGTTAAAATTTCAGAGAGAATGGAAGGTCCTCTGATTGACGAGCTTGTTACTGTGTTTAAGCAAATCCAACTTGGTAAAAACAGAAATGAAGCGTTAAAAGAGCTTGGAGAAGCAACAGATGTTGCCGAGCTTAAAACCTTTGTTTCTGCAGTAATTCAGGCAAATCAGCTTGGTATTCCGATTACTAACGTGCTTGCGGCTCAGTCGGAGCAGCTTCGTGTGGCTAAAAAAGAGGAAATCAAAACAGTAGCCGCAAAGGTTCCTACAAAAATGACCATTCCTACAGTTCTATTTATTCTTCCGGCAATTATTATGGTTATTATGGGACCTGTTATCATTCAGGTTAAGGACTCTCTTTCGGGAGTTTCATTATAAGAGATTATGGAAATTTTGAAAATGTATAAAAACGGCGAGCTTCTTATTCAAGAGGTTGAAAACGCCAACCATTTCTTCAGAAGATTTATGGGGCTTATGTACCGCAGGGGAATGAACGGTAATCACGGTTTACTGCTTACACCCTGTAATGAAATACATACCTTCGGTATGAGATTTGATATAGACGCAATCACGCTTGATAAGGATAATAAGGTGCTGTTTGTGGATAGCTCAATACCTCCGAATAAAGTGCGTTCAAAGGTTAAGGGCGGATATAAGGTGCTTGAGCTTTGCTCCGGATATGCCGATAAATTAGGCATAACGGAGGGCGATTATTTGAATTTTATTTGATGAACATTCCAATGTCTGAAAAAGGCATTGGAATATAGTTCGTTATTGATATAAGCACGATATACGTGTAAAATGAATTTATTTGAAATTAATCACTCCCTGTTCGGCTACAGCAGGGTTAAAAGTGATTTTGCATTTCTATTTGTAGCCGGAAAGGCTTTTTGACTATGAGTAACAACGATATTGTAAACAGAAACCAAATATTAGGTAATGAAACTCAGGATTTCGGCTTTGACAGGGTTCTTCGCGGATATGATGTTAAGCAGGTAAACGAGTATATCAATAATCTGCTCAGCGCCAATAAAAATGCAGGAGAAATTTTTGATGAACGCTTTAATGAAATCAAAAATGAAAATGCAATGCTTTCCTGTGAGCTTTCACAGGCGAAGGGTGAGCTTGATAAGATTAACGAGCTTTATGAAAAATGCAGAAAGCAGAGAGATGAATACAAGTCCCAGCTTGACGGACCTGTGGTAACTCAGGCAGAGGCAGTTCAAATCAGCGAGCTTCAGGAAAAAATAAACAGTCTTTTATCTAAAAACAGACTTTTAAGCGAAGAAAACAGAAAGCTGGAGGATAAAAACAGAGATCTTCAGCGTGATGTTGCTCATCTTACAAAGAAAGCAGATAAGAACAGATTTGAAATAAAAAGTCTTAAGGAAGAATTGGAAGCAGGTATGTCTTCAGATGCCGCAAAGAAATATTCTGCGGTTGCTCAGATTTATGAAAGTGCCATTGATAAGGCAGAGGACTTAATTTACAGGCTTCAGACAGAGCTTTCACTTGCTCACTCAAAGGCAGAGGATGTTGGCTCTGAGGAAAATGACCAATAGTTTATTAACAGATTTGTATGTTATAAGTTTAAGAATATAAACCGATTTAATTATTTGAAAGGAGTGAATCACTTTGAGTATCTTCAAATCCGGAAAAAAAGATAGACAAAAGCGAGAAAACGGTGCTATTGCACTTATTTCTGCCTTTGCCATTACTCTACTTGTTTGCTTTGCGGCATTCGCTATAGATTACGGACTATACTATTATCAAAGTGCCAAGCTTCAAAATGCAGTTGATGCGGCCGCTACAGCCGTTGCGGCTAATATCGGAAGTACAGATACCTCTTTGGAGGATATTGCTTTGTCATACCTTCAGAAAAACGGTATTGACGTTGAAGAAAAATACAAGGATGCAGTTCATGTTAAGGTTGAGAGAAAGGGCGTTCTTGATTCGGAAACCGTTAACGAGAATGAATATATAACCACAGGTTATATTAAGCTTACTGCGTCTATTGATGATGATGCAATTTTTGCAAATGTGCTCGGTATAAATACGTGGCATTTGAAAAAGTCTGCATTTGTTAAGTGTGATGCAAACTATGTAGCAATGCCGAGAGCACTTAAGTATACCCTTTTTGCAGGCTCAACATCAGGTACCGCTGCAAATCCTGCCCTTGAAATTCAGGGCAGAACAGGTGACCTTACCAACTATATTACTTCAACCCTTGAAGCAATGATTAACGGCATCAATGAAAAAATTGTTCAGCCTATCATAGGAATTTTCGGCGGTACACCTAATTTAACCGACCTTGTTCATATTAATCTTTCAGAGGCTATTACAAACGGTGACGTTCATTCAAATTCAAATATTGAAATCGGCGTTCAGGCGCTTAATACAGCCCGTGTAAAGGATCAGGACTATACAGGTACTGAAACTAATGATGAGGCATATGAAGAAACAACGCTGGCAGACGATAACGACTATGACGATTACGGTCAGGTTACATATACGGCAGTAGACTCCATTGAATTTACAAATTCAAGCCGTGACGGCTCCACTCATGTATATGTTCAGAATCAGCATTATCTTGAGCAGACTCAGAATGTGCTTACAATTTTAAATGAGATGAATCTGAATTCAATCAGCAGTACATCTCAGCTTCAGTCAGAGTATGAAGAAAAAGCAACACATTATCTTGAAAATAAAAATACAATTACAGAGTCACAAAAGCAGGATATTATTAATCAGTCGGCAAATCTTACCTATAATGACGACGGAACAATCAATCTCAATAATCAGGCAATGATTGTATATGACGTCAGTCAGGGACAGGCAACTCAGATGCTTGACATTGTTCAGAATCAGACCTTAAGCGGTGTTGTTGATGAATTTAATTCTGTGGGAACAGATAAGCTTTATTCCTCCGGTTCTACGCTTCTGTTCCAAAATATTGCAGATAAATCAAGTCCAAACGGTATAAAATACAGTATTAAAATTTCACACGAGGATTCAGAAGGAAACGCTCTTCCCGATGTGGGAGTAAACGTAAACGGTACACAGGTCAACAGAGATATCGGCAAAACAGGTCTTTCTGTCAGCGCAAGCAATAGCTCCACTATCACAGGAGCAAAATTTGCCCTTGCCAGAACATTTCAGGAAAATCTCGGTGCAGACGGATATATCGCTGTTCCGAATATGAGACCTTATTTTGTACGTCAGATTAATCAGTCAATCAGAAATTCCACAAAAACTAAGGAGGAGCTTGGTGACAGCGAAGCAACAGGCTCTAAAACAGTTAAAGCGGCAGTTAAGGATATGTCTGATGACTTGACGGATATTCTCAACGAAACCTCATACGAAGATAATACATATAAGGATACAAGCACCTATACAAATAAGGATACTACTCCGCTTTTCACAAGGTATAAGGAAACGAAAAACAGCGGACTTGGCAAGCTTACGGGTGATGCTCATACAACCTTTATGGGAGAATCCCTTTATAACAGTAACGGTGCGCTTAAAACTCCTTCTGATTTTATAAATAATTTTGCAAAAGAAAATATTAAGCCCGATTCCTTGGGCGAAAGCAACTATTCAGTCGGTGCCGTAAAGGAATATTATAACGAAAATATTGCTAATAACGACAGCGCTACAAAGGATAAGTACGCAACGGTTTACGGTAAGGACGCAGTTCAGAAAAAGAGAGACGACCTTAACGGCAAGTATGCTTCTCTCTTTGAAACAAAGAAAGCCAAGGTTGATGCAACCGATGTAACCGAATATAATCTGCCTACTCTTCCGGATAGAAAAAATGTATTTCTCGGTCCGGATATGTCCGATTTTGGCTCATTAGGTATTGGGGATAAGACTGCATACGCAATCAGAGAACAATTTAACAGCTATATGACATTTGGACTGTCAACAATTAACGGTACAAATGTAGATATTACAATGCCGACCTATACCTCTGTTGACAGCAGTACAATTTCAGTAACTATGTCAGGCGGTGCAACCTGGGGCGACGGCTCAACAGGCGACAGAACATTTACATCAAGCAGTGGTTATCCTGAGCTTTCAAATAATTGTTATTATCCAAGCGGAAGATCACATAACGGTCAAAACAGTCTTTATGTAAAAAGCGGTAATAGCTTCTGCAGTATAGGCGACATAACCGTTAAAGAAGACTGGTTAGGCAGAGGCGGTAATCTGGATATCGGTCAGTCAGGCGGTTCAAATGCAAGCTTAGTGGTTTTCGGAAGCATTTCAACCGAAGATGATGTTCAAGTCAGAAGTAACAGTGTTCTCTATGTAACAGGTAATATTTCCTGCTACAATCTGCTTGTTGAAAGCGGTGCAAAGATTTATTGTTCAGGTAATATTTCCGTATCTAATAACGCAGATATTTACGAAAATACAATTATCAGCACAAAAGGCAATTTTTCAACAAAGAATATTACTGTAAGAAGCAACTCTTGTATAAACGCTTACGGTTCTATTACTATTAGTGGAACAACCTATAATGATAATTCAGCTTCGTATATTAAAGCTTCATCAATCAGCTTTTCTGCCGGAAATACAAATAATATAACTATTTACGGCAATTTAATGTCAATGGGAGATATATACATAAATCCAAGAGTTTATCTTAACGGTACAATTAAATGCAAAGGAAATTTGACATTTAACGGTGACAAGGATTGGATTTCTCTTAACAGCTACGGTAAAATTTATGTAACAGGAAACCTTTTGTCAAACTACACTATGGAGCTACTCAATAGTGAATTGTATGTTTGCGGATATGTTGAGGGTGCTAATAACAGCTCAACAAACAGTAAGGCTTATAATATTTTCCACATTACAGGCGCAGATAAGGTTTATATCGGCGGATATGTAGGAACAAACTCCTCAGCAGAGCGTCATATCTGGATTGAAGGAAGCGGAGGAGCAGTTTTCAGTGTATACGGATTCATAAAAACAAGTTCAATAACCTATGACAGATATCCTTTTAAGAATTTAAAGGAATTCTGTAACAATCAGAGCAATTCTACAATATATATCGGTGACGGAAGACTTTCAGACAGTATTCTTAACACAACTGTTACTATTTCCTTCCCGAACACCTTCCAAAACTACGGTACTCTTTACTGCTATGATGAGCTTAAGCTTACCGGCTCGGCAAAAATGATTTTAAGCGGAACAGGCTCAAGCCTTTTTGATAGACCTGTATCCGTAAGCAGTGGTGATACTACCGTTTCGGGCGGTCATACTCTTTACTGTCTTGATTCTGCTTCAATGGCAAATCTAATTGTCGGCGACAGCTCAAGAGCAGTATTCAATAGCACCTTCTCCTCAAGCGGAACAATTTCTGCTTCGGGAAGCTCAAGAATTTATTGTCATTACAGCTTAAATGTGTCAGCCCTTAATATTAATAATAATTCAAGGCTTGTATGTAAGGGCACAATAACAGTTAACTCAATCAACGTCAGCGGTAACTCAAAGGTTTGGGGATATAAAACCGTTGAAAGCGGTGACGTCACTATTGCCAGCGACAGTGCAGATTCACCGTCTGAGGTTTACTGCGGTGAAGGCTCAAAAATACGTTCAGGTGCAAAGTTGATTATCAGCGGATATTTCTGCACCCCGTCACAGAGCCTTGACGGTCAGGCACTTTATAATCTTGATACGCTTAATATAGGCAGCTACGGTAAGTTTATCTGTCCTGAGGATGTAACTGTAAGTAATGTTCTTTCAGTTGATGCCGGTGTAACTTCAGACTTAGGTATCCTCTATGTTGAAGGAAAGACAACCTTTACAGGCTCAACCATTAATAATGCTGATAAGATGTATTTAATGGGCGGTCTTAATTTCTCAGGAAGCAGTTCAACCGCCTGCGGCTTTAATCTTAATTCTTCATCTGATACATTTATCGGAACAAATACTCAGGGCGGTGTCGGTACACTTACCTTGACAGGCTATTATTACGGTCAGGGCAATATGTATATCGAAAACAATCTTGAAGTTAATGGCTACTATGACGGTTCGTCATCAGATTATGTTGCAAACCGTGCCGAAGCGTTTATTATTTCAAATGGTAATACTTATGTAAGCGGTAATGTTACTCTTTCAGACGGCAGAAGAGCATTTTATATTTCGAGAAACAGCTCGTTAAGCTGTCGCAACCTTTCTGTCGGCAGTGCAATTTACAATTTAGGTAAGCTAATTATTTTTGAAAACCTTGATTTTAGAAATGATTTTCCTAATTGTGAATTCAGTGATAAGAAGGAATATGACTCTGTTGCAAATCTGAAAAAGGGCTTTTCAATCAGAAACGGCGGTAAGGAAACCGATAAGGTAACAGATGCAGTTATTTATATCGGCGGCTCCAACGGCTTTACAGTTGGCGGAAGCGTGCAGAACTGGGGTAAATTTTACTGCAACGGCGGAGCAAATATTCAGGGATATTATCATTCCGATTCAGCTCCGGCGGCAGATATTGCTTTTCTCAATCAGGACGGAGCAATAGCCCATTTCGGAGGAAATATATTCCTTAATTCAAATGCAATGCTCAATGCTGTTGATGCAACCTTTGCAACCGACGGCAATTTGAAATTCGGCTATTCGCTTTATAACTGCGGTAAATTCATCATTACAGGAACAATTACTAATGATGAGCAGTCTAATGAAACAGTAAATAACAGGTCCTACAGAGATTCCAGCAGTACATCAGTCAGAAACGGCTCCTACTTTATAACAAGTGATATTGCTTCAAGCACATATCCTAATTCTCTTCTCTATTGCGGAGGAGATATGAAGCTTGGAACGTCTGAAGAAGCCGGTGACGCAGGCTCATTCATCAATTTCGGTACAACCTATATCGGCGGTGATTTACTCGGCTATACAAATGCAAGTAATTCCTATTATGTAACTGCTTTGTGGATGTTTAATAATACAAAGACCTTTGTAGGCGGAAGAGTATTCGCAGGCGGCGGTGTAGTTGTAGGTAATGACAGCATATTTATGTGCGGCGGAGATTATCAGTCAAAGCGAAGCACAAAGCTTAATGCCGAATGCTTCGGAACATCTGACGGCTCGCAGAAATGCTACAGCTATAAGGATGATAAGAACGATTCATATGACAAGACTCTTTCAAGTGCATATGTTTACGTCGGCGGAAATATGCTTGTAAATACACTTGGTAAAACTGTAAGAGCTTCAAGCCTTGCAGCCGTTCCGTCAAATAATTCACGTGATATGGATATTTATTCAAATACAAATATCTATGTGGGCGGCTCTTTATATGCAAACTGCAAGGTTTATATGAAAGAGAATGTAACAATGCTTGTTGAGGGAAAGAAGAGTATTTCCAACGGCAGTACATTGAACACAATTCTTGCTTCAATATCTGACGGTACCATTAAGGCGACTATTCAAAATCTTCTTGACGGTACAGATTATAAGCTTTTCATATATCAATGTCTTGATGAAAACATCTGTTCAAAGCTTGTAGTAAACGGCAGTATGTTTGTCCGTGATACCTGCAAAATCCGTGATATGGCGAAAAACTATATTTACGGTAATTTCAAGTGTAACGACTATGTTGAAATAGGTAAGTCCCTTTATGACGACAACAGGGACGAGTCCCAGGCTACTCAGGCAAAGTACAGAGAAGCTGGAGAAACAAAGGTTAAGTATAATTTCTCAAATGCAGGCTCAATGTATGTCGGCGGTAATTTTGACAGCCTTGGATATACAAAGGTTTACGCTTCAACAACCTTGAGGGTTAAAGATGATTTCTATTCAAATAAATATTTAACTCTCCGTCATGATGCTAAAATCTATGTAGGTAAAAAGCTTAAGGCGTTTACCTCTATTGAGGGCGGCTCGTATTCGGAATTCCACGTTGCAGGCAGTATGCAGGCAGTTAGCTCGTTTATCAAAATCCGTGACTGTACAACTGCTGTAGTCGGCGGAAATATGACGGCCTTAAGCTATATTGAGCTTGGTAAATACGGTGACTATACAAGGACCGTTACAAAGAATTCTGATGGAACCTATACTGTCAGCGAGTCTGATTTCCACGGCGTAACAGAGGGTACAGAAAGCGAATATAATGGCAGCGAAGGCGAGGAAAGTGGTGGCAGTACAGATGCGGGAGATGATTCTTCACCTGAAGAAGCAATCAAGGATACCACCACTATTGATACCGAGCAGGAGCTTGCTAATGATACATCAGACCTTGCTAAGGGCGGTCAGTTCTATGTAGGTAAAACCCTTGCTTCTTATACAAGCTATATTAAGGAATTTGCTTATTCACGTGTAGCAGTCGGTGAGTATGTATTTACTCCTAAATATTTAACTCTCCGTCATAACTCTGATATGTGGGTAATGCCTGAAACCTTTAATAATGAAACCTTTGTCAAAAAGCAGTATGTAAGCCAGAGTGACGGCACTCTGCTTGGAGATATTATAGATAAGCTTAAGGAATTAGGCTATAATATTCAGCAGACCTTTACTCCTAAAAACGGTAGTGTATACACCCTCGGAGAGCTTACTCTTAACAAGAATGCTTCACTTATGGGTACATATGATACTATTGTTCTCGGTCAGTGTGTTCTCAGACAGGATACCTTGATTTATCTCGGACATAATTTTGAGTGTTCTGCTCCAAGTGCCAATATCAGCTGGGATTCTATAACGGGTAACACATCTGTTGTTGGCTTCGACAGCTATGGTACTGCTTCAGGCTCGGAAAATAAGACAGCATTCCCTGTAGTTATTTACGCAAATAACTCAATAAAAATTTCAACAACTATGGATATGAAGCTGACCTATTTGGTTGCAAATCTCGGAAATGTTGAGCTTTACGATATTTATTCAAAGAGTGATAATGCCGAGAATAACGCTAAACAGCTTCCAAATGCAGTTGCTTCGTATTACGGTGATATTAAGTATTTCGCAATGTACGGAAAGATAGGCGCATTGTTCTATGCTCCAAACGGCAATCTTAATATCGACGGATATTATACGGAAATTTGGGGCTGCGGTCTTGGCGATACGGTAGATGTTAATTCCTATTATTTCGCAATGCACAGATTCACTAACTGGCGATCAATGAATCTTGAAATTGCAGAGTCAGGCAGTGTATATCTTGTTTCGGAGTCGGAGTATAATAATGCTAAGGACAATGTAGAGGATATCTATATGTATGACCGTGAAACAGCAAACCAGAAGATGTCAAACGGCGCAGACCTGTTCTTTGACCGTAAAATAACAGACGCACAATGAGTAAAATAAAGGCTGTATCAAACCTTAGGGCTTGATACAGCCTGGTTTTTGTTGTCCTTTTTTGAAAATAGTAGTATAATATATAATCATCAAAAAACAGAGGTGCTTTTTATGAATTATGATAACGAAAAATTTAAAGCAGAGTTTATAGAAATATTGAAAAAGGAAAATCCTGAAAAAATTTTGTTCGTTGCAAGCAGTGAATATGACAGATACGGCTACAGAAAAGCAATTGACGACGCAGGCTTTAGCTGTGTAAGCTTTACTGATTTTGAACCCTGTCCCGAAATCAGCTCTGTTAATAAAGGCGTTGAAATTTTTAATTTTGAAAATTGCGACTTTATAGCTACTGTAGGCGGAGGAAGTGCAATGGACACCGCAAAGGGAATAAAATATTATTCTCAAAGGGATGTTAAAATTCTTGCCGTTCCCACTACAGCAGGCACAGGTGCAGAGGTTACACGCTTTGCAGTTTTATATAATAACGCCGACAAGCAGTCAGTCAGAAGCTATGATATTATTCCCGAATATCAGGTGTTTGATTATACTTCTCTTAAAACCCTGCCTTATACCCAAAAGGTAGTTACGGCACTTGACGCTTTCTGCCACAGCGTAGAGGCTTACTGGTCCCTTAACGCAACAGATGAAAGCAGAGATTATTCGGTTGAGGCGCTTGAGCTTTTCAGCGATAATTTTGAAGCCTACCTGAAGGATGACAAAAACGCATATGAGCCTATGATGAAATGCAGTGAGCTTGCAGGCAGAGCAATCAATATAGCCCAGACAACGTCTCCCCACGCATTCAGCTATAAGCTCCATAAGCTTAAGGGCTTTTATCACGGTCAGGCAGTTGCAGTATGCCTCGCATACATTTGGAAATATATGCTTGAAAACTGCAAGACCGCCGAGCTTGAAATATTGCTTGCCGAAACAGAGATTATCACAGGCTTTACTCCGGACACATTTATTTCATTTCTGGAAAAATATCACCTTACTGATAATCTTGAAATGACGCAGGCGGAATTTGACGAAACAGTAAAGGGCGTTAATATCGACAGACTGTCAAATAACCCTACAGAGTTTACAGGCGAGGATATCGAAGCAATATATTCTTCATTTATTAAGATAAAGTAACTCTTATATTTTTTTTACATATAATATCCAGAGGTGATATTATGTGCGGAATAGCAGGAATTTTATCAAATGACATAGACCTTAGAGGTCAAAAGCCTCTTATTGAGGAAATAAGCAATACGCTTAAAATGAGAGGACCTGACGCAAAGGGAGAATATATCACGGCCGATACGGCTTTAATTCACAGGCGTCTGTCGGTTATAGACGTTGAAAAGGGCAGTCAGCCTATGCGCTTTGGCAAATATATAATTGTCTATAACGGCGAATTATATAATACCGACGACGTCAGAAATGAGTTGAAATCCTTTGGCTATACCTTTGATACCCATTGTGATACAGAGGTGGTTTTAAAGGCATTTGACAGGTGGAAAGAGGACAGTGTTAAAAAGCTTAACGGTATCTTTGCCTATGCAGTTTATGATGAAAAGGAAAAAAGCCTTTTTGCCGCAAGGGACAGAATAGGAGTAAAGCCCTTTTATTACAGCAAAAAGAAAAATTTGTTTGCCTTTGCCAGCAGGATAAAAAGCCTGCTTCTTGTTCCTAACATCAGCAGAAGGGTTGACGAGGAAGGACTTAACGAAATATTTATGCTTGGTCCTGCAAAAACTATAGGCAAGGCGATTTTTAAGGACATAAGCGAGCTTCCGCCTGCTTACTATCTGACCTATAAGGACGGCAGACTTGATATAAAGCAGTATTGGAGAATTGTTGCAGAAGAAAACCACGAAACTGTTAAGGAGGCACAGGAGCATACATACGCTCTTGTAAAAGATTCCGTTGAACGTCAGCTTGTTTCAGATGTACCCCTTGCCGCATTCTTAAGCGGAGGACTTGATTCTTCAATTATTACAAAGATTGCCTCGGATAAGTATGCAGGAATAGGGGAAAGATTTAACACCTATTCGGTGGATTATACGGACAATGATTTGTACTTTAAAAAGAGTGCATTTCAGCCTAACAAGGATTCCGATTATATCGGGCTGATGTCTGATGCGATTAATTCCGTTCATCATAATGTTGTGCTTGGTAACAGAGACGTTGCAGACGCTCTTGTGCAGGCAACTGACGCAAGGGGAGTTCCGGGCTTTGCAGATGTTGATTCTTCTCTTTTGCTGTTTTGCAGGGAGGTTAAAAAGAATTTTACCGTCTGCCTTTCGGGAGAATGTGCCGATGAGATTTTCGGCGGATATCCCTGGTATCATAGAAAAGAAATACTTTTTGAGGACTGCTTCCCTTGGTCAAGAACAACTGATGTAAGAAGAAATATTTTGACAGACGGCTTTCTTCCAAAGGGCGAAGAATATGCTCGAAACGCTTATGAGCAAACGCTGAAGCAAACCTCTTATCTTGACGGCGAAAACGATTTTGACAGGCGTATGCGTGAAATGTTTATACTTAATATGAACTGGTTTATGCAGACGCTGCTTGTCCGAAAGGACGTTATGAGTATGGAATCCTCTCTGGAGGTCAGAGTTCCTTTCTGCGACTACCGACTTGTTGAGTACGCATACAATCTCCCTTGGAGTATAAAGGCACTTGACGGCAGAGAAAAGGGTATTTTGCGAAAGGCGTTTGAAAATGATTTGCCCTACGAAATAGCTTGGCGAAAGAAAAGCCCTTATCCGAAAACTCACAATCCGGAGTATTTCAAGCGTGTATGTGAGCTTGCCTCTACAGTATTTGAGGATAAGTCAACCCCCTTGTATCAATGGATAAATAAGTCGTCTCTTGATAAGCTTATTGAAAACCCCGACTCCCTTTCAGAGCCTTGGTACGGTCAGCTTATGAGGGTTCCTCAAATTGTGGCATATATTTACCAAATTTATGTATGGGTTAAAAATTACAAGGTTGAGTTTGACATTTGAATATGGTATAATAAAGCGTCGGCAGGAGATTTGATTTGACTACCGACGCTGTATTTTTTGCCTTACGGGATGTTGATTTATGACTAATGAAGAATATATTAAAGCAATAGATATGCGCCGTTCAAGGCGTACCTACCGCCCTAAAGGACTTGACAGAGATACTCTTGATGTTATCCAAAGCCTTGTTGATTTGGTTAATGAAAAAGCAAATCTTAATTTTCAGCTGATAGAGGACGGCACATATCCCTTTACAATGTTTACAGGTAAGTTTTCCTATATCGCTGTCTGCGGTCCCGATACTGAAAGAGCAAGGGTTTTAAGCGGCTACTGGGGCGAAATGATTGTGCTTCAATGCGTTTATCACGGACTTGGCACCTGCTGGGTAACGGGCTCCTATGATGAAAATAAGGTATATAGTACAATTAATCTTCCGAAGGAGCTTAGGCTTTACGGCGTTATTGTAATAGGCTATGTGAAGGATAAGCTCAGCACTAAGGAAAAAATAATTTATAATGCCACCCATAAGACTAATAAGCCTTATCAGAAGATGTTTGACGTCTGCGACGAAAAGCTGCCTGTTTATTACGAATACGGTATGAAGCTTGTTGAAAAGGCTCCGTCGGCAACTAATAGGCGACCGGTTCATTTTAAATATGAAAACGGCGTTATTTCCGCAAGCGTCGACGCACCCTATTCCGATAAAAGCCTTGATTTCGGCATTGCACAGCTTCATTTTCAGCTTGGTGCAGCTGCAAAGGGACTTAAGGGTGAATGGGACTATTCGGGAAGATTTTGCACCGAGGACAGCAAGGTTATAAAATTCCCGGACTCCGATAAAGAAAATAATACATCAGATAATACACAGGAGGAAAATGAAAATGAGTGACACAGCAGTAAAAAGCGAAAAGAAAAAATGGTCAAAAAAGAAAAAGATTGTTGTAATAGTGCTTTCAGTTTTGCTTGCACTTATTGTGCTTGTAATTGCAGGCGGTATATATGCTCTTAACTGGTATTGCAAAACGGCTGATTACGATGTTGTTTCTACTGATGCTCAGGTTACCCTTGTTGCTCATAGGGGAATGAGAAGCGTCGCTCCCGAAAATACAACCGCCTCATTTGAGGAGGCAGGAAAGCACGGATACTGGGGAGCAGAATGTGACATCTATATGACAAAGGATGGCAGATGGATTGTTTCCCACGATATAAATTCCTACAGAATGATGGATAAAACAGCTAATATTGAGAAAAAGACATATGATGAGCTTATGGAAATGACAGTTGACAACGGCTCAAATATTGAGAATTATCCAAATCTTAAATTCTGCTCACTTGAGGAATATCTGGAAATCTGCAGTCAGTACAATATGGTTGCGGTAATTGAGCTTAAGGGCAAGAATAATACAGAGCATTACGATAAGGTGGTTGACCTTGTAAATCAGTACGGAGTAAATGCAGCTTATATTTCCTTCCAGTTTGAGAATTTGCAAAAGATTAGAGAGCTGACAGATGCGCAGGTTTACTATCTTGTTCAGGAGATTGAGGATGAGGATATAGAGCTTGCAAAATCTCTTGAAAACTGCGGTATTGATTTCAATGGCAATAAGGAGAAAAACTTTGAAACCGATATTATTGATAGGTGTCAGCAGGAGGGCTTGCCCTTGGGTGCTTGGACAATCAATACCCTTGAGTCAATGGAAAGGCTCACCGATAAGGGCGTAACTCTTATCACCACCGATTGTATAACATATTGATATAATATTCCGTTTGTTAAAGCAAAGTGTTATTTAAGCAAATAATAGTAGGGGCTTGCACTGCAAGCCCGCATATAATCGGGATGGGAAACGTCTCCTACAAAAAACAAAAGGCAGTTCATTTGAACTGCCTTTTATCTATGTTATTCTTCAAGATTTTCAAGAGCATATTTACAGCATTGAATAACAAGCTGATTTAATGAAACCTGTTTTTCCTGCGCTAATTTTTCAAGCTCACTTATTAAATCGTTTGGCATTCTAAAGGTTTTGTTTGAATATTCAGGCTTGGTAACTTTAAACATATTATCACCTCTGAATATATTTTAAACAATTTATAAAGTATAATATACACTCTAAAAATACAAGTAAAATTATCTTGTAAGTATTATTGCATTATGTTATAATTATAAAAAATAAATATTTACTCAGGAGTGATTTTATGAAAAAGGTTTTAAGTCTATTTTTATCAATCGTAATGCTTCTCGGCATAAATGCCGGTTTAGAAATTAATGCATATGCTAATAATATCGAAACGGCATACGAACTTTTAGCCAATGGCGGAACTTGTTCAGGAAAGGTGTACTACGATAATTATACATATACGTCAGATTTCTATCATATAAATCTACCTTTTAGCGGAATTTTATCTTTAAATATTTCAGCTACTGCTTCAATTAACATTAATTTATATCGTAATGATGGAAAAAGTGTAGTTTTATCACGTACATTGGATTATGACTCAAATTTCGGAAGGGTTCAGGAAACGATTAATCTTGATTTACGAGGTGGTACATATTATTTGAAAATAGCTAGGTTTGCATATGATAGTTCATATCAAATTTCAACCTCTTTTACAGCTGTTAATGAATCTTTCTATGAAAATGATGAATACAATAATGATTATGTTGATACAGCAAGTCCTATTAGTTTTGGTAGTTTATACTACGGTGCAATAGGTCTAAGCGAAAGTGACTTTTATTCATTTTATGTTCCGTCTAAAACAGATATAAAGGTTAGTATTGATTTTTACACTACAATGAAGACGATTTCTGTATCTTTGCTTGATAAAAGCGGTAAAACCATTAGCATAAACGGAACGGACGCTAAAAACGGACATATTTCATGTGATTTTATTTATGAATCATTGGAGGCAGGTCAATATTTTTTGAAGATAAGTGACTATTATCAATATTCTTATGGCTATGGTCCTTATGCTTTCAGCATTTCGTCTTTTTGTAATCATAACTACAAAAGGGTTAGAAAAGACGCAACATATTTTTCAAAAGGATATAACGAGGACATTTGTATAAAATGCGGCTATTCATATATATGTAACTATATTCAAAAGAAAAAATTATCAATACCGAGTTGCTATTTGAACACAGGTGTTAATCAGTTTGTTGTAAATTGGTATTCAGTAAAAGATGCAAGCGGTTATGAAATACAATATAGCACTTCAAAGAAATTCGCTAAGAATAAAACAAAAACCGTTACTATTAACAGTAATAAAAAATATAGACCGTCAAAGAAGATTAAAAAATTAAAATCCAATAAGAAATACTATGTTCGTGTACGAGCATACAAGAAAGGAAAGGTAAACGGCAAGTCAACAAAGGTTTATTCCTCTTGGAGTAAGGTTAAATCAGTAAAAACTAAATAAGCATATAAAAAAATCACCCTTTGATTAGGGTGATTTTTTTATATAAATTAGGGTTTGTCGAGGTGCTTTTTGAAGCGAATATTACGGGTCGTCGGGGACGCCGACCCCTACATTATTACAGGAGCGTTCTTGATATTTTGTAGGGGATGGCGTCCTCGACATCCCGCAATTTTTCAATGTGTTATTGTATAAAACAACCGTAGGGGCTTGCAGTGCAAGCCCGTTATAAGCGGGCGACCACTGGTCGCCCCTACGGTGATTTCTTACAACAACATCCCTGCAAAACCCTAATTTATTAATCAGGATAGCCGTTGGGGTTTTGGCCCTGCCATCTCCAAGAGTCCTCACACATTTCATCAATTCCTCTTTCAGCCTTCCAGCCAAGCTCATTAAGAGCCTTGCTTGGGTCTGAATAGCAGGTTGCAATATCTCCTGCACGACGTTCTACAATGTTGTAAGGAATTTTAACGCCTGATGCCTTTTCAAATGCGTGAACAACATCAAGAACAGAATAGCCAATGCCTGTACCTAAATTATAGATAAACAGACCGTTCTCATCCTCAACCTTATCAACTGCCTTGAGATGTCCTAAGGCAAGGTCAACAACGTGGATATAATCTCTTACGCCTGTTCCGTCATGTGTGTCATAATCGTTACCGAATACATTAAGAGCCTCTCTTTTACCTATAGCAACCTGTGTTATGTAAGGCATAAGGTTATTAGGAATACCGTTGGGGTCCTCGCCCATAGTACCGCTTTTGTGGGCACCGATAGGATTGAAATATCTAAGCAGACAGATTGACCATTCATTGTCGGAAACATACAAATCCTTGAGTATGCACTCAATCATAAACTTTGTTCTGCCGTATGGGTTAGTAACACCGCCAACCTCCATATCCTCTGTAAGAGGGGATACATTATTCATACCGTATACGGTTGCGGATGAAGAAAATACAATCTTCTTGCAGCCGTGCTTTCTCATAACGTCAAGGAGTACAAGAGTTCCGTTTACGTTGTTGTCGAAATATTCAAGTGGCTTTTCAACGCTTTCACCTACAGCCTTGAGACCTGCAAAATGAATTACAGAGTCGATATCCTCTTTTTCAAAAACCCTTGAAAGACCTTCTGCATCTCTTATGTCGCACTCATAAAATGGAAAATCTCTTCCTACAAGAGCCTTAATTCTGTCATAAGAGCTTTTTTTACAGTTGTAAAGATTATCTACAACTACAACATCCTTGCCCGCATTCATAAGCTCAACGCATGTGTGAGAGCCTATGTAACCGAGACCGCCTGTAACTAAAACTGACATATGCTACCTCCGTAAATAAAATTCAATAAATTAAACTGTGTGAATAATATATTATTAGTATGCTTTGCCCCAGTAGAGCATTTTCTTTGCGGGCTTTCCGCAGCAGATACATTTGTCTGAAATTTCGTCCTGCTCGAAAGGAATACAACGAGAACCTACACCTGTAAGCTCTTTTACCTTATCCTCACACTCAGGGTCACCGCACCACATTGCCTTAACGAAGCCGTCGCCGTTTTCTTCAAGAGCCTTTGTGATTTCGTCAAGAGTTTTGCAGATATATGTTCTTCTTTCTCTGTTTTCAAGAGCAGCTTCGTAAAGTCCGTCACGAACCTCCTGAAGCTTCTGTGGGATAACCTCGCTAATCTTATCAAGGGGAACGATTGTCTTTTCTCTGTTGTGTCTTGTTACAACAACACACTGATTATTTTCAATATCCTTAGGGCCAAGCTCAACTCTGACAGGCACGCCCTTCATTTCATACTCTGCAAACTTCCAACCCGGTGAATTGTCGGAATCGTCAATCTTTGCTCTGCAAACCTTTTTAAGCTCATCTGTAAGAGCGTATGCTCTGTCAAGAACGCCCTCCTTGTGCTGAGCAATAGGTATAACCATAACCTGAATAGGTGCAACTGCAGGCGGAAGGACAAGTCCGTTGTCATCTCCGTGTGTCATAATGATTGCGCCGATAAGTCTTGTTGTAACGCCCCAAGATGTCTGATGAGGATAAACAAGCTGATTGTTTTTATCTGAATACTGAATGTCAAATGCTTTTGCAAAGCCGTCGCCGAAATAGTGGCTTGTACCTGCCTGAAGAGCCTTGCCGTCGTGCATAAGCGCCTCAATGCAGTATGTTCTTTCTGCACCTGCAAATTTGTCGCTTTCAGTTTTCATACCCTGAACAACGGGAATTGCCAAATCCCTCTGACAGAATTCGGTGTATACGCCTAACATTCTTTCCGTTTCTTCAATAGCTTCCTCTGCTGTTGCGTGAAGGGTATGACCCTCCTGCCACAGAAATTCACGTGAACGAAGAAACGGTCTTGTAGTCTTTTCCCATCTTACAACAGATACCCACTGATTATAAAGCTTGGGCAAATCTCTGTAGGAATGAACAATATCCTTGAAATGCTCGCAGAAAAGAGTTTCGGATGTAGGTCTTACACAAAGTCTTTCCTCAAGTTTTTCATTACCGCCGTATGTTACCCATGCACATTCGGGAGCAAAGCCCTCAACATGGTCAGCCTCCTTTTGAAGCAGGCTTTCGGGAATAAACATAGGCATATTAACGTTTTCGTGACCTAAGTCTTTAAACATTCCGTCAAGTATTTTCTGTATATTTTCCCAGATGGCATAGCCGTAGGGTCTTATAACCATACAGCCTTTAACGCTTGTATATGAGATAAGCTCTGCCTTTTTGCACACATCGGTGTACCACTTGGCAAAATCCTCGTCCATAGACGTAATAGCGTCAACCATCTTTTTTTGGTCCTTTGCCATAAAATAACTCCTTTTCATAATTTGTCAATATTGTATTATAAACTAAATTATATGATATGTAAACAGAAAGTTTATAAAATTTATGCAGTATTAAGGCTGATTTAAATCGAGAAAGTGTTACATAATAATTACATAATCTTAATTTTGCACAAATTATATTAACTTTGTCGATTAAATTTGTAAATATCAACAAATGGTAATATATACTGAATACAATTCGTATAATCATTTGCATTTTTAACTTGAATTTCGTTGATATTTGTAGTATAATTCATATTAAATGAAAAAGGAGGTGATTGCAACGTTTGGTCCTTTAACAATGAAGCTTGATTTACAGAAGGAAATCACTGAACAGCTTAATATTGAAGAGGTTTTCAGCTTTAATATCGGAAATGTTAAAATCGGCGTTGACGAATCTACTGTTGTTTCATGGATTATTATGCTGGTGCTTACAGTACTTGCAATTATCTTAACAAGGAATTTTAAGGTAACAGGTGAGATAAGCAAGAGACAGGCCTTTATGGAGATGATATACGTAAAGGCTGAGGATTTCTTCAAGGGTATTGTAGGTCCGAGGGCAGAGCGATATATTCCTTGGCTTATGAGTATGGCGCTGTTTATCGGTGTGTCAAATATAATAGGCTTGTTCGGCTTGAAGCCTCCTACCAAAAGTATGCAGGTAACGGCAGTAATGGCGCTTACAAGCATTGTTCTTATTGAATATGCAGGAATAAGGGAAAAGGGATTTGTCGGGCGAATAAAAGCCTTTGCAAAGCCGGTTTGGATAATAACTCCTATTAATATTTTGGAGCTGGTAACAAAGCCGCTTTCCCTTTGTATGCGACTTTTCGGTAACGTTATTGCCGCGTTTACAATTATGGAGCTGGTTAAAGCTGTTGTGCCGGTGGTTGTACCGGTGGCATTGAGTTTGTATTTTGATATATTCGACGGCTTGCTGCAGGCTTATATTTTTGTGTTCCTGACAGGTCTTTATTTAAAGGAGGCAACAGAGCCTCTTGAGACAAGTCCGAAAAAGAAAAAGAGATTGAAAAAAGCAAAAGAAAAAGTATAAAGCAATAATCAATGACTGACAATTCAGCTTTTGATGATAATAATTTTTAATGTACTAAGGAGAAAAACTATGACAGGTTCAATTATTGCAATCGGTGCAGCTATTGCACTTTTATGCGGTATCGGCGCAGGTGTAGGTATCGGTATTGCTACAGGTAAGGCTGTAGATGCCATTGCTCGTCAGCCGGAGGCTTCGGGCAAAATCCAGACAGCCCTTCTTCTGGGCTGTGCACTTTCAGAGGCTACTGCAATTTACGGTCTTATCGGTGCCATACTGATTATCTTTATGGTAAAATAGTATAGATACCGAAATCTGTATGAAAGGAAATACAGTAAATGCTTAAATTTGACTGGAATATGCTCTGGATGCTTATTAACTTAATAATCTTTTTTGTGCTTATGAAGGTATTTCTTTTTAAGCCGATTAAGAAAACTCTTGATAAGCGTAAAGAGCTCATTGATAATCAATTTAAAGAGGCTGATGAGGCAAAGCAGGATGCTGAAAATCTCAAGGCTGAATATGAGCATAAGCTTGAAAACGTTGAAGATGAAAAGGCTGAGATTATCAGCAAAACACGTGAGGAAGCCAGAGCCGAGTACGACAAGACTATTGAACGTGCCCGTGAGGATGCTCAGAAGCTTAAGGATGAGGCTATCAGAACTGCAAATCTTCATGCCGAGAGCACAAAGCGTGCTGTTAAGGAAGAAATTGCTCAGGTGGCTATTCAGGCTGCCGAAAAGGTTGTGGGCAGGGAGGTTTCCACCCAGACCGACAGTGATATCTTTGATGAATTTTTAAATGAAAGCAGTGGTAAATAATGTTTAACATTGATGATTTGGTTAAAGCACTGCTTGCAAAGAAAGTCAGTGTATCTGCTATTGAAGAAGCAGAAAAAATTATTGACTCTTCCGAGGAGCTTAAGGAAGAGCTTGACAACCCTCTTGTTCCCGATTATGAAAAGGCAAAGGTTATTGATAACATTTTTTCAGAATCGGTTAAGGGATTAATTAATGTAGTTGCAGATGAGTGCAAAACTGATGCTCTTGATGACATACTTAAAGAGTATGTGAGACAGCTTGATAAGCAAAATAATGTTGTCAGGGCAACTCTTTACTGCGTAAATCCTCCCAGCGATAAACAGCTTGAAGGTATAAAAGCTTTTATATGCAAAGAGGAAAAGGTAGGCGGTGCCGAGGTTGAGATTGTCAAAGACGAAAGTCTTATCGGCGGTTTTATTATTCAAACAGAAAACACACGGTACGACCGCAGTATTAAAACAAAATTAGAGCAAATCAAGACAGAGGTAATTGATACCGCAAGGAATTCTCAGGTAAATAACGAGTCGGTTCTTGCTGTGCTTAAGCAGAACATCAAGGACTTTATGCCTAAAAGTGAAACCGAGGAAATCGGAAGTGTTATCCGTATCGGTGACGGTATTGCTGTTATTCACGGAATTACCCACGCTATGTACGGCGAAATTGTTGTTTTTGAAAACGGCGTTAAGGGTATGGTTCAGGACATAAAGAAAAATCAAATCGGAGTTATTCTTTTCGGTTCTGATGTTGGAATTCAAGAGAATTCCAAGGTTTCCCGTACTCACAAAATGGCAGGTGTTCCCGTAGGCAACGGATTTATCGGAAGAATTGTAAATGCTCTCGGTGAGCCTATCGACGGAAAAGGCGAAATCAAAGCCGACGACTACAGACCTATTGAAAATAAGGCTCCGTCTATTGTTGACCGTAAAAGCGTTGATACACCTATGGCAACAGGTATTTTGTCAATAGACTCAATGTTCCCTATAGGAAGAGGACAGCGTGAGCTTATTATAGGCGACAGACAGACAGGTAAAACCTCAATCGCTCTTGATACAATACTTAATCAAAAGGGTAAGGGCGTTGTTTGTATTTACAATGCAATCGGTCAGAAGGCTTCAAGCGTAGCAAAGCTTGTAAGCACTCTCGAAAAATCAGGAGCAATGGAGTATACAATTGTTGTGTGCTCAACAGCATCTGACCCGTCATCACTTCAGTATATTTCCCCATATTCTGCAACGGCTATTGCCGAATATTTTATGTACAGGGGAAAGGACTGCCTTATCGTTTATGATGATTTGAGCAAGCATGCAGTTGCATATCGTGCTCTTTCTTTGTTGCTTGAAAGAAGTCCCGGACGTGAGGCTTATCCCGGAGACGTATTCTATCTTCATTCAAGACTTCTTGAGCGTTCAAGTAAGCTTTCAGACGATTTGGGCGGAGGCTCTATTACGGCGCTTCCTATTATTGAAACTCAGGCAGGTGACGTTTCTGCCTATATTCCTACAAACGTAATTTCAATTACAGACGGACAGATTTTCCTTGAAAGTGACCTGTTCTTCAGCGGTATGAGGCCTGCGGTAAATGTAGGACTTTCAGTATCCCGTGTTGGCGGTGCGGCTCAGACAAAGGCAATGAAAAAGGCAGCAGGCTCGCTTAGAATTGACCTTGCGCAGTATCGTGAGATGGAGGTTTTCACTCAGTTTTCTTCAGATCTTGACGAGGAAACAAAGGAGGGACTTGCTTACGGTAAGGGACTTATGGAGCTTCTTAAGCAGCCTCTCGGTCATCCTCTTTCTCTGTCAGATATGGTAATTTCGCTTGTTGCGGCAACAGGGAAGAAATTTATTGATATTCCTGTGGAGAAAATTAAAAGCAGTCAGATGAAGCTTCTTGAATTTATTGATGAAAGATATCCTCATATACCGTCGTTTATAGAGAAAGAAAAGGTTCTTGACGAAGATATTAAGGAAGCAATTTTGAAGGCAGCTGACGAGTTTAAAATGTCAGTTAATGAGTAAAAGAGGTTAAGCAATGGCAAATGCTCGTGAAATTCAGGCAAGAATGAAGTCAATTAAGGATACAATGAAAATCACAAATGCAATGTGTATGATATCCTCATCAAAGCTTCAGAAGGCAAGAAGAGATTTAAAAAACACAGAGCCGTACTTTTACTCCATTCAGGAAGCACTGGCGAAAATTCTTGAGCTTTCTCCCGAAACGGGTAATGAGTACTTTGACGAAAGAGAGAATATTCCCAAGCAGGAACGTAAGCAGGGCTATATCGTTGTCACAGCCGATAAGGGTATGGCAGGTGCATATAACCATAATGTTATTAAAATTGCGGAAAAGGAAGCCCTGTCCGATAATAAAAATATGCTTTTTGTAGTCGGTCAGGTGGGGCGAAGGTATTTTGAAAAAAAGAATATCCCCGTGGATATTGATTTCAAATATACGGCTCAGAATCCCAATGTAAACAGGGCACGTGTTATAAGCGAGAAAATAGTTGAGCTTTTCAGAGAAAAACAGCTTGATGAGGTTTATATTGTCTATACAAGAATGGTTAATTCCGTAACCTTTGATGCTGAAATAAAACAGCTTCTTCCCCTAAAGAAAAGCAAAATTGAAAAGCAGTCGGAAAAGAATAATTACGAATACTGCGATTTTGAGCCCGATATGGACTCTGTATTCAAGCATATTATTCCTAATTATATTTCGGGCTTTGTTTACGGTGCCCTTGTTGAGTCCTATTGCTCGGAGCATAATGCTCGTATGATGGCTATGCAGACCGCAACTGACGCCGCTAAGGATATGCTTAAATCTCTTGAAATAGAATATAACCGTGCAAGGCAGTCGGCAATTACTCAGGAAATTACAGAGGTAATTGCAGGTGCTAAGGCACAGAAAAATAAAATGAATCAGTAGGAGGTGTCCTTTATGAATAACGGAAAAATTATACAGGTTATGGGACCTGTTGTTGACGTTGAATTTGAGGATGAATTGCCTAATATTAAGGACGCTCTTGAAGTTTATGTGAACGGTAAAAGGCTTGTTATGGAGGTAAGCCAGCACATAGGCGGAGGTTGTGTGCGTTGTATTATGCTTGCCGCTTCCGAGGGTCTTTGCAAGGATATGGAGGTTATTGCCACGGGTGACGCAATTAAGGTCCCTGTAGGTGATAAAACCCTTGGCAGACTGTTTAATGTTATAGGCGAGGCAATAGACGGAAAAGGATCTCTTGATGATGAGGAGCACTGGCCTATTCACCGTCAGCCGCCTACCTTTGAAGAGCAGTCGGGAAATATAGAAATTCTTGAAACAGGTATTAAGGTTATCGACCTGCTTACCCCTTACCAAAAGGGCGGTAAAATCGGTTTGTTCGGCGGTGCCGGTGTAGGTAAGACAGTTCTTATTCAGGAGCTTATTACAAACGTTGCAACCGAACACGGAGGCTATTCAATTTTCACAGGTGTAGGTGAAAGAAGCCGTGAGGGTAATGACCTTTGGAATGAAATGGGCGAGTCAGGTGTTCTTAAAAAGACAGCACTTGTTTTCGGCCAGATGAATGAACCGCCCGGAGCACGTATGAGAGTTGCCGAAACGGGACTTACAATGGCAGAGTATTTTCGTGATGTAGAGAATCAGGATGTGCTTCTTTTCATTGATAATATCTTCCGTTTTGTTCAGGCAGGCTCTGAGGTTTCTGCACTGCTTGGAAGAATGCCGTCGGCAGTAGGCTATCAGCCTACTCTTGCAACAGATGTGGGTGAGCTTCAGGAGCGTATTACATCAACTAAAAACGGCTCTATCACATCGGTTCAGGCGGTTTATGTTCCTGCCGATGACCTTACGGACCCTGCTCCTGCAACAACCTTTGCACATCTTGATGCAACAACCGTTCTTTCAAGAAAGATTGTTGAAAAGGGTATTTATCCCGCTGTTGACCCGCTGGAATCAAACTCAAGAATACTTGAGCCTGATATTGTAGGTGATGAGCATTATGAGGTAGCAAGAAAGGTTCAGGAGTATCTTCAGAAATATAAGGAGCTTCAGGATATTATCGCAATTCTCGGTATGGAAGAGCTTTCCGACGAGGACCAAATAACTGTTTATCGTGCAAGAAAAATTGAAAAGTTCCTGTCCCAGCCCTTCCACGTTGCAGAGGCATTTACAGGTCAGCCGGGTATTTATGTTCCTGTTGAGGAGTCTGTTAAAGGCTTTAAGGCAATTGTTGACGGCGAGGTTGACGATGTTCCCGAGCAGGCTTTCTTTAATACAGGTACTATTGACGATGTGCTTGAAAAAGCAAATATGCTTGATAAATAAGGTGACGCTATGAATACCTTTCAGTTAAAAATAATTGCCTCAAACAGAGTCTTTTTTGACGGCAATGCCGAGAAGCTTATTCTTCCCACCATTGACGGAGGCTCTGAGGGCTTTCTTGCTCATCACGAGAACTGCGTTGTTCCTGTTGATGCAGGTGAAATGAAAATTACCGACGCTGAAGGAAAGGATATTTCTGCCTTCGTAGGTAGCGGATTTATGGAATTTTTTGATAATTCTGCAATGCTTGTCTGCATATCGGCAGAGCTTCCTGAGGAAATTGATGAACGTCGTGCAAGGGAAGCAAAGGAGCGTGCAGAGGAGGAGCTTAGAGAACAGCGTTCCATTCTTGAATATCATCACTCTCAGGCAAATCTTGCAAGAGCAATGGAAAGACTTAAGGTTAAAAACAGGCATAAGATTTAGACTGTCGATAAATGGTCTGAATCACGCCAAATTATGTACAATAGAAGAAATTACTCGTAGGGGCTTGCATTGCAAGCCCGCTTTTTTTGCGTTTTTCGTTTTTTGCTCGGAGAGTGAATTGTGCCAAGCACAAGAGACCGTTGCTCCAAATCTTTGATTTGGGAAAAACAGTCCGGTAGACTGTTTTGTAGCAACTTGATATTTAGCTCCTACTCGCAATAAAACGAAATTCAGTTCCATTTCTCGAAGTCTATATAAGAATACAGAATTTTGTTTTAGTTGACTAAGCACGGGTTTTATATTAAAATGGTACTATGTTAAATATGAGGTAAAATTTATGAAATATAATTTTAAAACAGACAACTATAAAACCTTTGAAAAATACTGTGAAAATATGCTCCCACCAAGGTCATATTTTATCCCGTTTAAAATCATTGATGACCTTGCAAAGACAGATATAAGAAATGAGCGATATTCTTCCTCAATGGTAGAATGTCTTTCAGGTGAATGGGATTTTGCCTATTACAAAAATTGCAGGGATATTGATAGGGAAGTTGATATCGACAGCCTTAGCTTTGATAAAATTCAGGTGCCGTCAACCTGGCAGCATACAGGCTATGAAAAGCCGTATTATGTAAATTCAAGATATCCCTTTAAGCCTAATCCTCCTTATTTTCCCGAGGATTGCTCTGCGGGAATTTACAGAAAAAAGTTTGTCGCAGATGATTTGTCACTGACCTATACAATTTGCTTTCTCGGTGTAGCAGGAAGCCTTGACCTTTTCTGCAACGGCAGTTATGTGGGTTACAGCGAGGGCAGTCATAATTCGGCACAGTTTGAGCTTAACGAGTTTTTGCATCAGGGTGAAAATGAGATAGTTGTTCTTAACCATAAATGGTCAAACGGAACCTATCTTGAATGTCAGGATATGTTTCGCTGTAACGGTATTTTCCGTGATGTTCTTCTCTACAAAACAGGTAAAAATTCTGTGTATGATTTTGAGGTGAAAGTAAAATTCATTTCAAATGAAACGTATTCACTGGAGATTTCTCCGAACTTAAAGCTTTCTGATGATTGTCAGCTTTCAGCAGCACTTTATGATGACGGTAATCTTGTTGCATCAAAGTCTGCAAATGTGTCGCCTAAAGAAATCAGTACCATAAAATTTGATTCTCTTGACGTAAAGGAATGGTCTGCTGAAATTCCTTATCTATATGACCTTGTTATCACTCTTTCAAAAGAGGATGAGATTTATGAGGTTATAAGGAAAAATATCGGCTTCAAGCATATTGAAATTAAAGGGAATGTTTTTCTCTTCAATGATCAGCCTATTAAGCTTCTGGGTGTAAATCATCACGACACAAATCCGAAAACAGGCTACGTTATGACCATTGAGGATATGGAGCAGGACGTTAGACTGGTTAAGGAATATAACGGAAACTGTATACGTACCTCTCACTATCCTCCCGACCCAACCTTCCTTGACCTCTGCGACGAATACGGAATTTATGTTGTCGACGAGGCTGATATTGAAACCCACGGCTGTGAGACTGAAATTCACAAGGGTGGTGCTTGTTCAAATAATCCAAAGTGGCAGGGACATTACTGGGACAGGGTTTACAGAATGTTTGAGCGTGACAAAAATCATCCTTGTATAACTATGTGGTCTCTTGGTAATGAATCTCACGGATATAAAAATCAGGACTACTGCTACAGCAATCTAAAAAGGCTTTCGGATATTCCCGTTCATTATGAGGGAGTATGCAGAACAAGACGTTGGGCTTATGATGTTGTCTCTCAAATGTATACATATCCTAATATTGTTGAGATGATAGCCAAGAAGAGAGGTCCTGCACCTAAGTTTTATAAAAAGCCGTTTTATCTTTGTGAATATGCACATGCAATGGGTGTGGGAGCAGGTGAGCTTGAAAGATATGTTCAGGCGTTCTACAGTGCAGACCACCTTATGGGTGGATGTATCTGGGAGTTTGCAGACCATGCGATTTATCACGAAAGCGGAAAATATGAATATACTTACGGCGGTGACCACGGCGAAGAAAAGCACGACAGTAATTTCTGCGTTGACGGACTGTTTTATCCTGACAGAGCTCCCCATTCAGGCGCACTGCAGATGAAAGCCTGCTACCGTCCTGTCAGAGCCGAAAAAATCAGCGATAATAAATATAGCTTTAAAAGCCATCGCTATTTTGCAAATGCTGAATTTAAGGTAAAGTACAGATTTCTTATTGACGGAGTTGAAGAATTAAGCGGAGACTTTGCAATCAACATTTCGCCTCAACAGACGGTTTCAATGGAAATTCCCGAAATTAAAGCAGATAATAATAAAAACTGTGTTATTATTTTTGATTATTATGACGGAGAATTTTTTGTTGCATCGGAGCAGATTACTCTTTCAAATGGTGTTCTTTCCTTTGAAAATCCGTCGGGACTTGGCAAAATAGTGGCAGAAAAATCTGAAAATAAGCTTTTTATCTACTTAGATAACGGTATGATGATTTTTAATAAATCAACAGGATTTATTGAATCATATATCCATAACGGCAAGGAGCTTATTAATCAGGTTCCGTCGTCAGATTTCAGAGGGTTTGGCTTACAGCTTTACAGAGCGCCCCTTGATAATGATATGTATTTAAGGTTAAGCTGGGAAAAAATCAGACTTGACTCAATGATTAATGTTACAAAGAATAACAGCTGGAAAATTAACGATACTTCTGTCGAGCTTGAAAGTACAATAATTGCAAAGGCTCCCTTGTGCCGCTCAAAGCTTGCAGAGGTTAAGGCAAGTTATACTGTATTTTCAAACGGTGAGATAAGAGCTGATTATGAATGTGTATCGGGTGCACCAAGTATTACAATACCTCGTTTCGGAGTTCAGCTTGAAATGCCGTCAAGCTTTGATAATGTTAAGTATTTCGGTCTTGGCGATAAGGTGAATTATCCCGATTTCAAGGAGCACGCTTTGACAGGAATATATGAATGCTCTGTATCGGATATGTTTGAAAATTACATTAAGCCGCAGGAAAGTGCAATAAGATGTGATGTAAAATTCGCACAGATTACCGACAGCGACGGCACGGGATTGAGATTTGAAGCAATAGACAAGCCGTTTATATTCTCTGCAAATCATTTTACCCCTCAGCAATGTGCTAAAGCTATGCATAGGGAGGATTTACCTGAGAAGAATACAAGCTGTATCAATATTGATGCAGAAATTTTGGGTGCAGGCTCAAATGCCTGCGGACCTCTTACCTCTAATAAATTCCGCCTCGGTAAGCTAAAGGGTAAAAAGCTATCGTTTATTATTAAGCCTATAGGTGATTAAATGTATAAGGTCGGTACTGATATTGTAAAAATATCAAGAATTGAAAAAAGCATAAAAAGTGATGGTTTTCTTAAAGAGGTTTATACTGAAAGAGAGCGTGAGCATTGCAAAACCGCAGAAAATTATGCAGGACTTTTTGCCGCAAAAGAGGCATATTTCAAAGCACTTGGCACAGGAATTAAAAGACCTGTCCGTCAAGTAGAAATACTTTACACAGATAAAGGCAAGCCTTATATTGCAAATGATAAAAACTGTGATTTGTCAATATCTCACGACGGCGAATATGCAATTGCCGTTGTAGTAAAATGGTGATTTTATGAAAGTTTTAACTGCAAAACAAATTAAAAAGGTTGAGGAAAACGCCTTTGCCTCAGAGTGTACTGAAGCAGGGCTTATGAAGGCTGCAGGTACTGCCTGTTTCAATAAGATAGTTAAAATCTTCGGCGATGAAATTAAAAATAAGCAAATAGCAGTAATCTGCGGAAACGGAAAAAATGCAGGTGATGGCTTTGTTATAGCTCAGCTTCTTTGCGAAATAGGCTGTGATGCGTATATTGTTCTTGCGGATAAGGAGCCTACAATAACAGAGCCTGTAAAGTATTTTGACTTTGCACTTGAAAATAATGTAAATGTATTTGACTTTACAGAGGATGAATTAGACTGTGATATAATAATTGACTGTATTTTCGGAATAGGCTTTCACGGAGAGCCTAAATCACCCTTTGATAAGGTTTTTGATGCAGTAAACGGCTCTAACGCAAAGGTTGTCAGCATTGATACTCCCAGCGGAACAAATGCCACAGACGGAAGCGTTGTCAATGCCGTAAGGGCTGATTACACCATTGCAATTTCAACCTTAAAATTTGCCCATGTTCTGCCTCCTGCAAATGCTTATTGCGGAAAGGTTTATACTGTCAATATCGGTATTCCCGAGAATTGCTATGAAAGCGGATATGCCCAAACAATTACGAAGGCAGATGTGAAAAAGCTTTTTTTAAGCCGTGACAAAAATTCAAATAAAGGCTCATTCGGTCATCAGCTTAATATATGCGGCTCCTTTCTTATGCCGGGAGCGGCTGTAATCTGTGCCGAGGCTTCCTTAAAATCAGGTGCAGGTCTTGTAAAATGTGCATTTCCGAAATCAATTTATCCTGTTATGACCTCTCATATGATTCAGCCGATATTTAAGCCTCTTTGCGAGAATGAGGAAAAAACTCTTTCAATGGGTGCATTAAATGATGTGACTGATGAGCTGAAATGGGCTGACAGCGTTGTAATAGGTTGCGGTCTCGGAAATAATGATGATATTCAGGTGATAGTTGACCAGGTTATAAAAACAAGCGAGGTGCCTGTTGTTATTGATGCCGACGGAATAAATGCTATAGCTCCCTTCATAGATATTATAAGGGACAAAAAGGCACCTGTAGTTATGACTCCCCATCCGGGAGAAATGGCAAGGCTTATCGGTGAGAGCGTTGATTACGTTCAGTCGCACAGAGCAGAGGTTGCAAAGGCCTTTGCCGCCGAAAACAATGTTATTCTTGTGCTCAAAGGGGCAAATACCGTTGTCACAGACGGAAACGAGGTGTATTTTAACACCACGGGAAATCCCGGTATGGCAATGGGTGGAACAGGCGATATGCTTTCAGGAATGATTGGAGCCTTTATCGCTCAAAAGATGACTCCTTTAGATGCCGCAAAGGCGGCTGTGTTTATCCACGGCTATACGGGAGATATTTGTGCACAGGAGCTTTCACAAAGAGGAATGACGGTTGAGGATATGATTTCTCTTTTAGGTGCAGTTTTGTCCGAATTTGAAAATCGGGACTGAGCTTATTGAAAAAAATACTGCCTTTGTTTTTAGCTTTTCTGCTTCTTGCAGGCTGCAAGGTTAAGGATTATACCCCTGAAATACCTGTTTCCTTTGAACAGAACGCAGAGGTTACTGTTGGAGATTTTACGTATACCTGCAGGATTTGCAAAATCGAGGAGGAGGTTGTGGTTTCCGTAACTTCAACCTCGGCTGAAAATATGATAATGCGTTATAACGGGCAAAATCTGACATTTCTTTATGAAGATTTTTCATATGATATTGACGGCAGTAATTTTGAAAGAGAAAATATCGCCATAGTTATATATGAGGCTTTTGATTACATAACTAATACGCAGGAGCTGAATGTAAGAAAGATAGATTCAGGCTTTAAATACGAGGGAAAAATTTCCTGCGGTGATTTTATACTTATACAAAATGATGACAATTCCTTTGACTCTCTTACATTGAGAAACGGGGAGCTGTCGGTAAAATTTAAAGACGCTTAGGCATATAAGCATATAAGAAGGAAATTATGGAAGAAAAAATTTCGGTTGTTGTACCTGTTTACAGGACAGAAAAATATTTAGACAGATGTATAAACAGTATAGTCAACCAGACTTACAGTAATTTGGAGATAATTCTTGTGGACGACGGCTCACCCGATAATTGCCCAAAGATGTGTGATAAATGGGCAGAGGCTGACACAAGAATAAAGGTTATTCATAAGAAAAATGAAGGTGTAGCCGCCGCAAGGCGAACGGGAATAGAAATGTCAACAGGCGATTATATTACATTTGTTGACAGCGATGACTGGTTGAAATCCGATATGCTTGATTGCCTTTACAGCCTGATAAAAAGCGGAGATTATCAGATTTCCTCCTGCGGATATAATCTTTCATACGGCGAAACAGATTTCGCTTCTGACTCAGAGAAAGCTGTTATTAAATCTCTAAGCTTTGATTTGGCTATGAAAAATCTCAGCACAGATTCTCTATGGTCAATTTGGGGAAAGCTTTTTGAAAAAAGTCTGTTTAATGAATTACCTGAAATTGACAATAATTATTCAGTCAGCGAGGATCTTTTGCTAAACTATTTTCTTTTTAAAAACGCAAAAAAAATCGTTGTAACAAATGAAAAAAAGTATATTTATTTTCGCCACAGTGATTCTGTAATGGGAATTCCTCTTAATAAAGACAGGATAGAACATTCAACAGCCGTATACCGTATTATAAGAGATGATATTGATAAATCATCAGATGCTTATACATATCATATGGCAAATATTGCTTCAAACGATATGATGTTTTTAAAAGAAATAATATGCCAAAATATTTGCCGTGAATATTATAAGCCGTTAAGAAAAGAAATATTTTACTGTAGAAAATATATATTCAGCAAAAAAAACAGACAAGCTTTTCCTACAAAAAAGAGAATTGCGGTTTTAATCCTTTTCGTATGTCCCAAAGCATATAACCTGTTGATAAAATTGAGAAAAAAGGCAGAATAAAGCAAGCCCGTTTGACCTAAAGAGTTCAGACGGGCTTTTTGTATAGGAAGCTTTTTTTCTATATTCTAATGCTGACCTTTTCCATTATCTTGAATACTGCTCCTGACAGAAGAAACCACAGAAGCGAAAACGGAACACAGATTTGCCCCATAAAGTTAAGCGGAACATTTGAATAATCCCAAACATGTTCCCTTAAAATAAGGTTAAAGGCAATGCCGAACACAAGCTCAACTGCAGTTATAATAAGCATTCCTGCAAAGCATTTAGCCCAAAGAGGCAGGCTGAAATTATCGTTGATGTATAAAAATGTAGACATAACAATGGCGCCTGCAAAAAACATCGAGTAGTGGGTTCTGCCTCTCCATATAATTTCAAGTAAGCAGTAGCCAAATCCACCAAGGAGTGCTGCAAATAAAAAGTGATAAAAATTTCTCATAATTGTATTATTGCCGCGGATGTGTTAAAATACATTTAGTAATTTAAGGATTAACGAGTATTTTAACACAGCATAGCGGGAAATCCGTTCATAAAAAACTTATTCGGATTTATCTCGCTTGCTTAAGGCAGGCGGTAATATGACATTGCAGGAAAAAGCGGAATTTGTTATTTCACTTATTGAAAAAAAGGGCTTTGAGGCATATCAGGTAGGTGGATGTGTTAGGGATTTTCTTATGAAAAGACCTTGCGACGATATTGATATAACAACCTCTGCAAAGCCTCTTGAGCTTGAAAAAATACTTTATGAAAATAAAATTAAATATTTTGAAACCGGACTTAAGCACGGAACAATTACCGCAGTAATTGAAAATGACAATTTTGAAATTACAACCTACAGAACTGACGGCGAATACAGCGATAGCAGGCACCCTGAAAGCGTAACCTTCGTGACAAGCCTTGAGGATGATTTGTCACGCAGGGATTTTACTGTAAATGCAATGGCATATAACAAAAGCAGGGGAATTGTTGACCTTTTCGGCGGACAGGCTGATATAGAAAATAAGCTTATCAAAACAGTAGGTGACCCCGATAAAAGATTTAATGAGGACGCTTTAAGAATTATGCGTGCCATAAGGTTTGCGTCGGTTTTGGGCTTTGATATTGAGGAAAACACAAAAAAATCTATTTTCAAAAATAAAGAGCTTTTGAAAAATATTTCAGCCGAAAGGCTTTTTACAGAGCTTTCAAAGCTTCTTTTAGGTGATAATGCTTTTAATGTTTTGCTTGAATACAGAGAGGTTTTGGCTGTTATTATTCCCGAAATTAAAGCCACATTTGATTTTCCGCAAAGAACAAAATGGCATCTTTATGATGTTTGGACACATACCTGTAAAACAGTTGAGCAGTCACCAAAGGATTTGGCTTTGCGCCTTACAATGCTTCTTCATGATATCGGCAAGCCTTTTGTTAAAACTACAGATGAAAAGGGCGTAGACCACTTTAAAGGTCATCAGGCAGTCAGTGCCCAAATGGCTGAAAAGGTACTGAAAAGATTTAAAATCTCAAATGAGCTTTATGACCGAGTAATGTTTCTCATTCCTATTCACGATATGCATATCGGAACGGACAGAAAGAAGGTAAAAAAGTGGCTTTCTGAGGTCGGCGAGGACAGGCTTCTTGATTTAGTATCTGTAAAAAGAGCCGATAAATTAGGTCAAAATCCCGAAATGACAGGTGAAGAGCTTTCAAACCTTGTAAAGACCGAAAATATGATTCAACTGATAGTTGAGGAGGGTGAGCCATTAACTGTCAAGGACCTTGATATTAACGGAAATGATTTGATTTCTCTCGGCTTTAAGGGCAAAGAAATCGGAGAAGCCCTTTCAAAAATTTTATCTCTTGTTATTTCAGAAGAGCTTGAAAACAAGAAGGAAAAAATAATTACATTTGTTTCTACTTATAAAAATAAATGATTGGTATAAATTCGGGTTTGGCAGGCTGAGCCTGCACGCAGACGAGAAGATAGCAGTTGC